>CANKTP010000102.1 GCA_947486375.1 Candidatus Hydrogenedentota bacterium
GGCCTTCCCGATCGCGGCGGCGCTCGCAAAGGGCGCGGACATCGTCGTCACCGGGCGCATCGTGGACAGCGCGGTAACGCTCGGCCCCTGCATTTACGAGTTCGGATGGACACCGGGGGACTACGACCGTCTCGCGCAGGGCAGTCTCGCGGGCCACATCATCGAATGCGGCGCGCAGGCCACCGGCGGGTTGTTCACCGACTGGGACACAACGGGTCCTTGGGAAAACATCGGCTACCCGATCGCCGAAGTGGACCCGGACGGAAATTTTACGGTTACCAAGCCGGGGGGCACGGGCGGAATCGTGAATCGCCAGACCGTCGCGGAACAACTGGTGTACGAGATCGGCGATCCGCAGGCCTATATCCTGCCGGACGTGGTGTGCGATTTTTCCCGCGTGCTCATCGAGGACACGGGCCCCAACCGCGCACGGGTCTCCGGGGCCATCGGCGCGAAGCCGACGGACCGCCTCAAAGTCTCGGCCACATGGCAGGACGGATACCGGCTCGGGGCCTATCTCTCGATCCGCGGGATTGACGCGCCCGGCAAGGCGCGCAAGACGGCCGACGCGGTGCTCGCGCGCGTCCGCGGTATCTTGAAGCGGCTGGGCGCGCCGGACTTGACCGAGGTCGACATCGAGATCATCGGGACGGAGGCGGGCTACGGCCCGCATTCGCGCGTGACGGCGCCGCGCGAGGTGATGCTGAAGCTGGCGGCGAAACACGTCTCGCAAGACGCGCTTGGCCTGCTATTGCGCGAACTGACCTCGTCGGGCACCTCGATGTCTCCGGGGACCTCGGGCATGGGCGGCAACCGCGCGAAGCCCTCGCCGGTGGTGCGCCTGTTCTCGATGACGGTGGACCGGTCGAGCATCGTGCCCGAGGTGTCGATGGGTGGCGAGACGGCGCCGTCTCCCTTTAGCGCGGGCGCGCCGCTTGACCTCGCGCGTATCGTGCGTCCCGAGATTGCGGACGCGCCCGCAGGGGCAGGGGCCTTTGTCGAGGTGCCGTTGATTAAGATCGCCCACGGTCGCAGCGGCGACAAGGGCAACGACTCGAACATCGGCATCATCGCGCGCAAGCCGGAGTATTTCCCGATCCTTCGCCGCGAGTTGACGGCGGAAGCGGTGCGCGAATACTTCGGCTACCTGATGAAGGGCAACGTCGAGCGTTTCGACCTGCCCGGGATTCAAGCGATCAACTTCCTGTTGCGCGAATCGCTTGGGGGCGGGGGGATCGCGTCGTTGCGCAACGACCCGCAAGGGAAGGCCTACGCGCAGATTTTGTTGGACATGCCGATTCGGGTGCCGGAGGCGCTGGCGCGGGGGATCTAAAGCGGCGGGATGTCGCTTCCACTTTGGGGCGGCGAACGTTTCTACGAGGCGTACAACTCCTCGATGCGGTCGCGGTAGGTTTCCTCGATGACTTTTCGCTTGAGCTTCATGGTCGGGGTCATCTCGCCGTCCTCGATGGAGAACTCGCGCTCGAGGATGACGAACTTCCGGATATTCTCGTAGCGGGCGAGCTCGGTGTTGGCCTGGTCGATGGCGCGCTGGATGCGGGCCTGGACCGATTCGCTGGCGGCGATCTGGGCGACCGTCATCCCTGCGAATCCGTTGGACGAGGCGAGCTTCGCGATCTCGTCGGCGGAGAGGGTGATCAGCGCGACGAGGAAATGCCGGCGGTCGCCGATGACGACGACTTGCGAGATGAGGGGTTCGCGCTTGATGAGGAGCTCGCTGTTGGCGGGCGCGACGTTTTTCCCGCCGGCGGTGATGATGAGGTTTTTCTTCCGGTCGGTGATCTTGAGGAACCCGTCCGCATCCAACTCGCCGATGTCGCCGGTGTGGAGCCACCCGTCGGCGTCGATGGCCTCGGCGGTGGCCTCGGGTTGGTTGAGGTAGCCCTTGAACACGCCGCCGCCGCGCAACAGGATTTCGCCGTCCGGCGCGATCTGGCACTCGAAACCGTCGAGCAGGGTCCCGACGCTGCCGATGCGGCACTGGCCGTTACTGTTGATGTGGCTGATGCCCGTGCATTCGGTCATGCCATAGGCCTCGTAAAACGGCATCCCCACGGCGTGGAAAAACCGCACAATGTCCGCCGAAATCGGCGCCGCGCCGGAGCCGAACATCTTGATGCGTCCGCCGAATACGTTGCGGAGCTTGACGAAGACCAATTTGTCGGCCAGCTTGAGCTTGAAGGCGAGCCCCGGCGGAATGGGCTTTCCCGCGAGCCGCAAATCCGCCGCGCGTCCGCCCTGGAGCAAGGCCCAGTCGAAGATCTTCTTCGTGCGCGGCGGCGCATTCGACGCGCGTTCCATGATGGCGGCGTAGGCCTTTTCGTAGAGGCGCGGCACGGCCATGACGGTCGTGGGCGACTTGGTCCTGGCCACTTCGCCGAAGCGGGACAACTCGGGCATGTAGTAGGCCATGCTGCCGGCATACAGACGGACATAGAACGAGCAGACGTGTTCCGCCACATGGCTGAGGGGCAGGAAGGCGATGTTGGCATCGTCCGGCTCGAGGGGGACACGCTGGAGTACGCCGCGCGCGCAGAACAGGCAATTCGCGTGGGTGAGCATGGCGCCTTTCGGCGGTCCCGTCGTGCCGCTCGTGTAGACCAGGACGGCGACATCGTCCGGCTGTATCCGCGCGATGGTGTCCTCGTAGGCCGAGGGATTGTCCTCGCGGTAGGTGCGCCCGCGCCGGCGAACTTCGTCGAGCGTGTGGACATCTGGCCCGGTCCCGCCTCCCCAAGTGATATAGAAGCGGACCGTGGGCGTCTGGTGGCGGATGGCGAGCGCCTGGGCCAAGCGTCCGGGGCCGTCGACGACGACGACCGTCGCGGCGGAGTCGTTGATGATGTAGGCGGCCTGGTCGGGCGTATTCGTCTGGTAGATGCCGGCCGTGCAGCCGCCGAGGGCCATCGCGGCGAGATCGACAACCGTCCACTCGGGCATGGTATCGCCCCAGACGGCCACGCGATCGCCGAAAGCCATCCCGAGCGCGGCGAGTCCCTCGGAAGTCTCGCGCACGAGTTCGCCGTATTCGGTCCACGACGCGGGCGTCCAGCCGGAAACCGTCTCGTATTCGTAGGCGACGCGCTCGGCGGATACGCGGGTACGGCGCAGGAATAGCTCTGACAAGGTCGGGGCGTTTCGGCAATCATTTTCGGTCATGGATGCATACTTTACCGGTACGGACGCGGATTGGCAAGCGGCGGGGGCGACGTCACTTTATACTGGCCGGCTCGACGCGTTTGCCGCCAGCCGCGCTGGATTTATAGGCGGCGAGGGCCACGGCCAGCGCATCGCGGCCGGCGGCGCCGTTCATCGTGAGTTTCTCGTTGCCCATCACGACGTCCATCCAGTAGTCCAGCTCGATTGCCCAGCCGCCGCGTCCGGGTTTCTTGTCGAGGACTTTCCACTCGGTGACGCTGTCCTTGCCTGCCGAGGCCTTGCCCGAGCAAAGTTGGAGGCCCCGTGCATAGTCGCAGATGAGGGTGCCTTCCGTGCCGTAAATCTCGAAGCCGTTGAAGCCCGGCTTGCTCGTCCATCCCACCTCGATATATCCAAGGGCGCCGCCCTTGAACTCGAGCATCATGAGGGCGTTGTCGTCGACCTCGATGTCCTTGATGAGCGTCGCCGCCTTTCCGTTCACCGCCGCGATGGGTCCGAGAAGCCACAGGCACAAATCGATCGCGTGGATTCCCATGTCGAGCATGGCGCCGCCGGCGGAGAGTTTCTTGTTGTAGAACCAGGAATTCTTGGCCCAGCCGGGATAGGGTCCGCCGTGCGCAAACCGCACGCGGATCATGAACGGCTTGCCGATGGCCTTGTTGTCCAGCATGGACTTGCACCGCATCGGCCCCGTGAGGAGCCGGTGGGTAAACCCTATCATCAGTTTTCGCCGGTTGGCCCGCGCCGCGGCGATCATCCGATCCGCGTCTTTCAAGGTCGTGGCGATCGGCTTCTCGCAAAGGACATGGCATCCCGCATCGAGGGCGGCGACGGCGTGTTCGGCGTGAAACCGGTTCGGCGTGCATATGCTCACGACGTCCAGGTCCTCGCGGGCGAGCATGTCGCGGTAGTCGGCATAGCCGGCAAGGTTTCCGAAGCGGGCGGTTATCTCCCCGTGCCGGTCCGCCACGGGCTCGGCGAACGCCGCGAGTTTGCATCGTTTGTTTTTCTTATAGCCCGGCAGGTGGCATTCCTGGGCGATGGCCCCTCCCCCGATGACGCCGGCGCGGTACAGTCCATTCTTTGCCATGATTCGTCCTTTCGGTTCGACGGCGGAAGTGTAGAGGATTCGCCGGCATACGCGCCACGCCGGGACCGGCGCCGCCAAGGAAGCGGTTGCGGCGGCACACGGCGGCGATGTAGGGTGGACGCACAATGCGACCATCGAAAGGCGGGACACCATGACACATCGGAACCTAATTTGGCTCGCGGCGCACGTCTTCGCGTGCGCGGCCCTGGCGCAGGAGAAACCCGAGCCCTGGGAAAAGGACATCCAGCGTTTCGAGGCCCGCGACGCCGAGTCGATGCCGGCCCCCGGCGGGATCGTGTTCGTCGGGAGCTCGAGCATCCGGTTTTGGAAGACCGACAAGGCGTTTCCGGATTTACAGGTCATCAACCGGGGCTACGGCGGATCGTTCGTCGCCGATTCGGCCCACTACGCCAAACGAATCGTGACGAAGTACAAGCCGCGCTTGGTGGTGTTTTACGCTGGGGACAATGATATCGGTAACGGGATAAGCCCGGAGCAGGTGTCCGAGGATTACAAGGCCTTCGTCAAGGCGGTGCGCGACGAGCTTCCGGCGGCGCGCATCGTGTATATATCCATAAAGCCCAGCCCGGCCCGGTGGGCGACGGTGGACAAATCGCGCAAGGCGAACGCGCTCATCAAGGCATATTGCGAATCCGGCGAAGGTCTCGAGTTTGTCGACATCGATACCCCGATGGTCGGTCCCGACGGCCTGCCGCGCAAGGAACTGTTCATCGGCGACAACCTGCACATGAACGATGCGGGATACGCGTTATGGAACGAAATCATTCGCCCGATTCTCGACAAGGGATCTGGGTCCCGCTAATCCCCCCCCCCCCCACGGGCGATCCGTTCAACCGCCGCGGAACCCCGGGCCAAGGGCCGGGGTTTCCCCTTGTAGCCGTGGCGCATGCTGTACCGGTTACGCAGGCTACCGCTACGCGGTGTGCCGTGCCCGGAACTTTTCAGTTGAATCGTGGATTACAGGCCCCGGTATGCATTGCCATGCGGGGAGATGGGGAGCGTCTCCCGCCCGCGCAACCAAATTCGTCGAACGCGCGTCTTAATAAGTAATCTTGACCAACGAACACGCAATCTTTCAACGGTAGGCAACGAGGCATACCGCCATGGAGTCCACGATCGTCATGACCGCCGAGCAGCGCACGTTTACCCGCCTACCCTTCGAGCGTCACGTCCAATGGAGCGACGGCGCGGGGGATGGAGGCGCCGCGACCGTCCTCAACCTCGGGCGGGCCGGGCTGTCGTGTGTCCTGACGCGCTATTTGCGCCCAGGCCGCGTGGTTTCCTTGCAGTTCGACGAAATCGTGTACCGTGGCGCGCCTGTCCGGTTGATGGCGGAGGTCGTCTGGTGCCGCTCGGCCGCGCTGGAGTGCAGCGCCTTCGACACTGGGTTTCGCATGATCTACCCCGACAGGGAAACCCTCGCGGCCGTGTCGGAAGTGTTCTACGCGGCGCTCAATGCCCTGCGCGACCGTGCCGCCGACGAGGAACCGAAAGCCGACGGTCCGGGACTCCTGTTCGCGGATCCCACTTGGGTCTCCTGCTAGCCAGGGGCGCCCCCGAGTGTTTTCCCGACGCCCCCCCGGCCAGACGCTTGCGGTGCGTCCCACGATTGCCCGGGCGGAAATACGATCTTGACACCACGGCCTTCCCGATTTATGCTCTGCCGTGGCTGTAATGACGTAATTACGGAATCGCGGGTAGTCTTGGAGGTGTGCAGTGTCTTTCTTTCGTTCCCTCGGGCGCGTGTCGATCGCGGTTTCCTTCGCGGGCATGGCGCAGGCGCAATTCGTTAATTTCGAGTCGCCGCATGTTCACCCCATCGATCTGAGTCCGGGAGGGCTGCTCCTGGCCGTGTGCAATACGGCGGACAATCGGCTCGAGCTTTTCGACGTGTCCTCGGGCCTCCCCACTCCGGCCGGATCTATCCCTGTGGGCTATGACCCCGTCTCGGTCCGATTTCACGGCGACGCCGAGGCGTGGGTGGTCAACCTCATCTCGGACACGGTGAGCATCGTAGACATTCCGTCGCGTACCGTGCGGGCCACGCTCCATACTGCGGACGAGCCTTGCGATGCGGTTTTCGCCGGCACTCCCGAGCGCGCGTTCGTCTCGTGCTCGCAGGCGAACGCGGTGTTGGTGTTCGATCCGGGCGACCTCGGGGCGGCGCCCGCCCGCGTGGACATCGAGGGCGAGGATCCCCGCGCCCTGGCGGTGAGTCCCGACGGGAACTTCGTCTACGCCGCCATTTTCGAGTCCGGCAACAAGACCACGATCCTTCAAGGGGGATTGGCCGGGAACCTTAGCACCAGCCCGAACGTGGTGAACGATCCCGAGGGGCCGTGGCAAGGACGCAACCCGCCGCCGAACGCGGGCGACGGGTTTGCGCCGGCGCCGCGGCCGGGCAATCCGCCGCCGCCGCCGGTTTCGCTGATCGTCAGGCAACACGGCGACGGACGCTGGCTCGACGACAATAATGGCGACTGGACCCGGTTCGTGAGCGGGGACTTGGCGGTCCGCTCGGGACGCATCCCGGGTTGGGAATTGATCGACCACGACGTCGCCCGGATCGACGCGGATAGCCTTTCGGTGACGTATGCCGGTGGCCTGATGAATATCTGCATGGCTCTCGCGGTCAACCCACTTACCGGCGCCGTCTCCGTCGTGGGGACGGAGGGTATAAACGACATCCGGTTCGAGCCGATCGTCAAGGGCCGATTCACGCGCGTTGACCTTGGGCTCGTCGACGCCGGCTGGGAGACCGCGGGGACCGTGGCCGATCTCAATCCTCATTTGGATTACCAAGCGCCGACCATCCCCCAGGCCCAACGCAACGAATCGATCGGCGATCCGCGCGGGATCGCGTGGAACAGCGAGGGCACGCGGGGCTATGTGGTGGGGATGGGCTCGAACAACCTCATCGTCATCGATGCATCGGGTGCGCGCGTGGGCGGGGCGCCGACCATTGAAATCGGCGAGGGCCCGACCGGGATTGTCCTCGATGGGCCGCGCGGCCTGGCCTATACCCTGAACCGATTCGACGGCTCGATTTCCGTGGTCGACTTGGAAGACGAAGAGGAGATCGAACGCGTCGCGTTTTTCGATCCGACCCCGGACCGGGTCCGGATTGGCCGCCGCCATCTTTTTGACACCCACGAGACCTCCGGGCTCGGCCAGATCTCCTGCGCCTCGTGCCACGTGGACTCGCGCTTCGACCGGCTCGCATGGGATTTGGGCGACCCGGCCGGGGAGATGGCCGGCAACTCGCACCAGAATTTGGGGTTCGGGATCGACCCGGGACCTTACGGCGATTTCCACCCGATGAAGGGCCCCATGACGACGCAGACCCTCCAGGACATCATCGGGCACGAGCCGTTTCATTGGCGGGGAGACCGCGACGGCATCGAGAACTTTAATGGGGCCTTCATGGGCCTCAATGGGGATGACGAGGTCCTCACGCCGGTGGAAATGCAGGAATTCGAGGACTACCTCGATACCATCACGATTCCCCCGAACCCGTTCCGCAATTTGGACAACAGCCTCCCGACGGACCTTCCGCTGCCGAACCATTTCAAGACGGGACGATTCGGAAGCCAGGGGGATCCCCTGCCGAACGGCAACGCGCAGCACGGACTCGACATGTATCGCGGCGTGGGGTCGAGACGCCTGGACGAACCCTTTACCTGTGTGATTTGCCACACCGTGCCGATGGGAAATGGGACCGATTCCGTCGTCAACGCGTCCGGGTTTCCCATCATTACCTTCGACACACTCCCGGAAGGCGACATGGGGAATCGCCACGTCGCGCTGGTCTCGGTCGATCAGGCGACGCAACGGCATTTCAAAGTCCCGCAACTGCGCAACCAATTGGACAAGGTGGGATTTGATTTCCAGAAGAGCAAGAGCCTGGCGGGGTTCGGTTTCTTTCATGACGGGAGCGTGGATTCGCTCGCCCGTTTCCTCTCCTCGCCAGTGTTCCAAGTCCAGAACGACCAAGAAGTGGCGGACCTCGTGGCCTTGGTGCTCTCGTTCTCGGGCTCCGATTTTCCCCCTCCACCCCCGGATCCGTTGTTCCCCTTCGGCCCGGGCGGACAGCTGATTCCCGTTCCCGAGCCCCCGGGCCTGGCGAGCTTGGATGCCCATGCCGCAGTGGGGTACCAAGCGATGATCGGCGGCGGCGGCGGGGATCTGGCCGTGGTCAACGATCTCCTTGCGCTGGCCGACTCGAGCGATCGGATCGAGGCGATCGCCCAGGGGCTCCAGGACGGCGAGCCGCGGGGCTGGCTCTACCAGGGCAGCGGCCAATTCGTCGGCGACGCCTTCGACGACGATATCGCCACTGCGGACCTGGTCGATCTCGCGGGGTCCGGCGAGGAACTCACCTTCATGATCGTCCCGTCAGGGCTCGGCGACCGGCTTGCGATCGATCGCGAGGGCGACGGTCTCCCGAACTACGAGGAATTCAAACTCGGCTCGAGTTCCGCCTCGAGCGACACCGATCTCGACGGGCTAAGCGATCACGCGGAGGCGGTGGTGCATCACACGAATCCCGCCAATGCCGACACCGACGGCGACCGGTTCCCGGATGACGAGGAAATCGCCGCGGACACCGACCCGCGTGACCCCGAAGAATTCCCGGGCAGCGGCGAGGGCGAGGGCGAAGGGGAACCGCAATTCGAGATCAGTCCCGTGTCGGAAGACTTCGGGGAGGTCCCGGCCGGGCTCAGCACCGACGCCGGATTCACGGTGCGGAATATCGGGGGCGGAATGTTGAGTGGCAGTGTAACGACCGAGGCCCCGTTCAGCATTGCCGGGCGTTCGGACTACACACTGTCCGGCGGAGCTTCTAGCGATATATCTGTCCGGTTCAGCCCGGATGCCCCTGGCGACTACGCCGCCGAACTCGTGTTTAGCGGGGCCGGAGAGATCAGAATTCCGGTTTCGGGCACCGGCGTTGTCGAGTCCGGGGGCGAAGGCGAAGGCGAAGGCGAAGGCGAAGGCGAAGGCGAAGGGGAGGGCGAAGGCGAGGGCGAAGGCGAAGGCGAAGGCGAAGGCGAAGGCGAAGGCGAAGGCGAAGGCGAAGGGGAGGGCGAAGGCGAAGGCTGCACCTTCGGTGCGGTGGGCCTAGCGGAATCCGGCGGCCCGCGCTCAGGCGACGTGGTGGTGATGATGCTCGCCGTGGCGGGACTTTTGGTTCGGCGAGGGGCGGTGTGGCGTTCCCCTAGGTAGCGTGGTGCTGGAAGGGACGGAAGGCGACGCCGGTTCGGGGTCGGAGCGCGGCGGTGGATTCACCGCCGCGCAGGTTCGATAAGGCGGCGTGTTTGGGGAATGGGGGCGTTGCTATTCCTTGCGATCCACGAGGTAGTCCACGAAACCGATCATCATCTCGTCGACGCCAAAGGTAAGGTCTTTCGTGGGGTCGGGGTTGTTGGGGTTATCGGCGGAGTTGTCGTAGTGGGCGACGACCTCGAGGCGGGTGCCCTTGGGCGCGGCGAGAGGCTGGGCGAGTTCGTACTTGATGTTCCACGCGGGGTCCCAGTTCGACTTGACGAGGGTCTCGGTGCGGCCGTCGGGAAAGACGGCGGAAATGGTCATGTCGGTGCCGCGCCGGTGCATGTGGGGCCCGAGGGTGGTGATGGTCGCATCCTGGTCGAAGGTGTGGCTGGCGGTGACTTCGTAGTCCTTCGCGCCGGCGGGAATCTTGAACTTCGCGTTGGAGACGGCCAGGGCGACGGATTCGCGCTCGATTTTGCCGTCGGCGAAGTAAAGGCCGATTCGCGTTTTATCGACTACGGCCTCGCCGTGGGGATGGTAGTGGATGGAGACAACCACAGGCTGGTCCTTCTTGACGAAGCGGCCCGAACCAGGTTGAAACACCACGGGGCCCTCGCCCGCGGAGTATTCCCCGATCTTGCCGCCGACCTTTTTGCCGTCTTCCGACACGTAGGCGAAGATATGGTGGACGGCGCGCTTTGCGCTGGGCTGGATTTCGATCGCGCGTATCCAGCGGTCCTCGGGCAGGTTGATCGCCGCGGCCTGGTTCTCGAAGCGGTCGGGGCCGTCGGCGACGATTTCGTAGGGATTGAGATCGAGGACGTAGTCGGGCTCGCCGAGGACCCATCCGCCGGGAAATTCGCGCACGGGCGGGATATCGGCTTCGTCGCCCATCGGGGCGCCGGCCTTGACCCACGCCGCGAGCGCGTCGGACTCGGCTTGGGTCAGGCGGGGGTCGTTCTTGAAGGTCCCGTGCGCGGGGTCGGCGTGCCACGGGGGCATCGACTTCTCGACGAGGACCCGTTTTTCGATGGACTTCACCCAGGGGCGGACTTCGTTGTAGGTGAGCAACGACATGGGCGCGACTTCGCCGGGCCGGTGGCACTGCACGCATCGCGCGTTGAGGATGGGCGCGATGTCCTTGGCGTACGTCGGGCTTTCCGCCGCATGGCTCCCCGCGCAAGCGACAGCCAAACCCAACATTCTAAGTCCGTGCGAAAGTATTTTCATGAGACCTCTCCCGTTTCCCGTTGGCGCATAATACCCCAATTCGGGATTTCCGGCCATCGGGCGGATCCGTCGCCGCATCCGCGACAGGCGCCCCGAGGCGTATGCATGCGCGGGATGGGTTACGATTGACCCGCGCCGCCCATTGAGCGCGACATCCCAAGAACCGCGAAAGGAACTCCCCAATGGCCAAATTCATGGACACCCTCACCGACGGACTCATTCAATTTATCGGCGAACAGCACGTCTTTTTCACCGCCACGGCACCGGCGGGCCAGGGTCGCATCAACCTATCGCCCAAGGGAATGGACACGTTCCGGTGTTTCAGCCCGTCGAGCGCGGGGTACCTGGACGTCACCGGCAGCGGCAACGAGACCTCCGCCCACCTGCTGGACAACGGCCGCATGACGATCATGTTTTGCAGCTTCTCGGAGAAGCCCCTCATCCTGAGGCTCTACGGCCGCGGCCGCGTTATTCGTCCCGGCGACGCCGATTGGGCCGGGTACTTCGCGCATTTTGAATCCCTGCCGGGCCAGCGGCAGATCATCGCGCTCGAGATCTCGTCGGTCCAGACCTCCTGCGGCTTTGGGGTCCCCGAGCTCACGCTCAAGGCGGACCGGCCAAGATTGATAGAATTCGCCCAGTCCATCGGCGAGGAGAAACTGGGCGAATATCGCGCGTCGAAAAACGTTTCCAGCATCGACGGCCTTCCGACGGGGTATCGATCCTGACGCGGGCGCGTCCATTTCGCGGCCTTGCCGGTTGCGGGCCAAACCGGACTGTGCTATCCTCTCGCGTTCCATGAGAAATTTCTCGCTTGGGGCGCTGGCCCCGGCGTTGTCGCGGGCATTTTAGAGGAGAATTCCGGTGTCGAACTTCATGCACAGGCATAAGCGCCTGATCTTTTTTTTCACTCTCGTTTGTGTCTTTTTCCCCTTCGTATTATTTATCCCCGGCGTCGATCTCACCGAGGTCTTTACCGGGCAGGGCGGCATTACGGGCGAGGAACCCGTGATCAAGGTGGGCGCGGCGACGGTGACCGCGCAGGAATTCATGAGCCAGTACGGCGCGGTCGTGAACAGCCGCTCGCAGTCGGGCATTGCGCCGACCGAGCGGGAACTGGTCGCCGATGGGACGGTGGAACAAATCATCGAGGACCTCACCAACCGGGCGCTCGTTGAGGCGAAGGGAGCGGAACGCCCCTTTTCCCCCACGCGCGACGTGCTTGTCGAGGAATTGAAGGACTATACGGATTTCAAGAACGACAAGGGCGAATTCGACAAGGCGCTCTGGAACCAGTGGGTGACGCAGATGGAGGGGGGGAACTGGAACCGCGTGTACGAGATTGTCCAACAAAACCTCGCGCAGAAGATGACGAGCGAGGTATTGAAGGCCCCCGCGCGGGTTTTCGAGGCGGACATCAAGAAATCGCACAAGGATGCGAACTTGAAGATGCGCGTGAAATACGCCGCCATCGAGCCGAAAACCGAGATGACGGATGAGCAGCTCCAGAATCATTACAATCTCTATACCGAACGCTTCATGGCTCCCGAGGAACGCACCGCCGACTTTGTCCGTTTTTCGTTGAAGCCCCCGATTCCGGAACTGGCGTACGACCTGGTCGCGCGCGCGGCCACCGAGGACTTCTCGGAGCTGGCGAAGCAATACTCCGAGGGGCCGGACAAGGATAACGGCGGCGACATGGGATGGGTGATCGAGACGGTCAACCTCGCCGAGCACCAAAAGATCCTGTTCGCCATGACCCCCGGGCAAGTGAGCGACATCATCGAGGGGCCCACGGGCCTGTTCATATACAAGGTCGAGGAGGAACGCACCAGCGAACTGGCCGGGAAGCGCGACGTGCGCGCCCGTCAAATCGTGCTGCGCCCGAAGTTGGACCCCGCGGAAAGGGAAAAACGCCTCGAACAGGCGCAGGGGCTGGTCGTGACCGCGAAATCGAACAACGACCTGCGCATGGCGGCGCAATTGTCCAGCCTCGAGGTATCGGCCTCGAGCTCCTTTTCCGTGGAATCGACCGAAATCGACAACGTGGACAAGGCGGACGCAATCTCCTTTCGCCGCGAACTGTCGAAGGTGGCGATCGACCAGGTTTCCGAGGTCGTGACGGGTAGAAATTACGTGTACGTGGCGAAGATCGTCGCCACCGTGCCGACGCGCCAGTTGACCTTCGACGAGGCCCGCGAGAAGATCGAGAAGGACGCCGTCAGCACGTATAAGCAGACCCCGGAATACGCGGCCGAGGTCCAAAAATATTCCGACGAGATCAAGGCGACTGCCACGAACCTTGTGGACGCGAAGGCCAAGTTCGCCGATCTCGCCCTGGAAATCAAGGAGACGAAAGAGTTCGTCGCCACCGATTTTCTCTTCACCGACGGCGTGTACTGGAACTGCCGCGACGCCGTGACCGAGTTCCGCGACAAGGAACCGGGAACGCTGGCCGGGCCCATCAAGGACTTCGCAAGCGTCAATTACTTCCTCGAGCTCATCGAGAAGAAGGAGCCCGACGAGGCCGAGTTGGCGTCCAAATGGGAAACCGAGCGGGAAAACCTGCGGGCGACGGCGCTGACGATCGCGCGTTCGGATATTGAGCAGGACTACGTGATGTACCTTCGCGAGCAGGCCGAGAAGAATTTCCAGATCGAGCCCAATAATGCACTGATCGAGAAACTGCTCGGGTTGGACGTGGCCCCGGAGGCGCCCGCCCCGGATACCGCCGCATCCGGCGGCATGGCGGTGGACGCGGCGCCGGCAACGCCGGTGCCAGACTCGGCGGCGACCGTTGATTCCGCGACAGCGCCCGCGGCAACGGGCGAAACGACCGCCCCTGCCGGCGAGTCCGCGGCTGCGCCCGCTCCCGCACTGGAAGCCACGTCGGCCCCCGCGCCGCAACCCTGACCCTCGCGCCGATCCCGGCGGTAACGAATGGTTCAGCCGGTGGACTTGGTTCGCCGGCGCTTCTCGTGGGGCACCTTCTTCCGCGCCTAGGTCCGCGCGCTGACCAGCCATGTGGCGAAGTCCGCGACAACGCCCTCCGGCGTCAACAGCGGCGTCAACGCCTCGCGGATGCTGGCGCGGACGGCGCTTCGGATATCGTCGCCCTTGCCCATGAGCAACGAGCTCACCGGCCCGATATCAATGGCGAAATCGACGCTGCGCTCGATATCGGCCGAATTGCCGATCGGGAGCCGCGCGTCGTGCCGGTCAATCTGGATGCTCGAGTAACCTGCCATGTCGAGGATCGAGCGCACCCATTCGGCGTCATCGAAGGCGAAGGGCCCGGGGGCATGGGGTTCGGGCGGCGGGGGCAACTCGAGGTGTTTCGCCGCGGCGGCCAGGGGAACGCGCATCCACGGGTTCTCGCTCATGGGCCGCCAACAAACGAAACACAAACGCCCCGCCGGCGTTAGCGCCCGGCGAATATTCGCAAACGCCGCGGCGGGATCGGCGAAGAACATGACTCCGAACCTCGATATGACCGCGTCCGCCTGGCCCGGGGCGAACGGAAAGACCTGTGCGTCCGCCTCGGCGAAGTCCGCGTTCTTCAGGCCCGCCGCCGCCGCGCGTTCCCTCGCGCGCTCGAGCATGGGCCGCGAGATGTCCGCGCCCAAGACGGCGCCACCGGGGCCGACGCGCGCCGCGGCCTCGAGCGTGGTCGATCCGCAGCCGCAGCCGATGTCGATGACCCGTTCGCCCGGGAGCAACGCGGCGCGCTCGAGCAAGGCGCCCTCGAGCGACGCAAGCTGGGCATCGAGGCGCTCCTGCATGGCCACCCACTTTGGCCCCGCCTTCTCGTTCCAATAGGCAATTTGTTCGTCGTTCGCGCGCGATTCCGCCATGGGTTCTTCCTCGAATGTGGGATGGGGAGCAAACCGCGAGTATACTCCGGCCGCGGCGTTTGAGCGTACGCCTGCGCGGCCCGCCCCGCGCGCAATCGTGCGTGATTAAACCGTATTCTTGAATTCAGTTAATGACTGTGCTATTTCTACGCGACGTCATTGGCGTCCTAACCTGTCTTTCGGTCCTATATGAGCATCCATTCAACGGCCATCGTCCATCCCGGCGCGCAACTGGCAAGCAGCGTGGAAGTCCACGCATACTCCATTATCGGCGAGCATGTTGCCATTGGCGAGGGCACGGAAGTGGGGCCGCACTGTGTCATCGATGGGCGGACCGTCATCGGCAGGAACAACCGGATATTCAGCGGCACGCAGATAGGCGTGGTGTCCCAGGATCTGAAACACCGGCGGGATCTGTTCGGGCGCGTGGCCATCGGCGACAACAACATGATCCGGGAGCACGTCACGATCAGCGCGAGCACGATGCGGTCGGAGGAGGACGATCACCGGGTCACCTCGATCGGGAGCGATTGCCTGTTCATGGCGTGCAGCCACGTGGCCCACGATTGCCATGTGGGCAATCACGTGATCATGGCGAACGGGGCGTTGCTCGCGGGGCATGTCGATGTCGAGGACCGGGTGTTCCTCGGGGGCCTCTCGGGCGTACACCAGGAGTGCATCGTGGGGACGATGGCCTTCATTGGCGGGCTGACTAAAATTGCAAAAGATGTGCCGCCTTACATGCTGTACGAGGGGAATCCCGCGCGCTGCGGCGGACCGAATTCGGTCGGGTTGCGCCGCCTCGGATTGGACGAGGCCGCGCGCAAGCGCATCAAACAGATATACAAGATCATCTGGCGCTCGGGGCTCAACACGAGCCAGGCGCTGGAGGAAGTCGAAAAGACGGTCGAGGACAGCGAGGAACGGGATATGCTCGTCCAGTTTGTCCGCAAGTCCACCCGGGGTATTACAAAGTAAGGGAAAATAGGGACAGTCACCTATTTTCCCCAAGACACGAGACCCATTCCTGGAACCGCGATGACACCCATTCGCGCCGGCGTCGTTGGCGTAGGACACCTTGGATATCACCACGCACGCCTGTACTGCGCCCTTGACGGCGTCGAGCTCGTGGGCGTGACGGACGTCGATTCGGAACGCGCCTCCAAGGTGGCCGCCGAGTTCGGCGTGCGCGCGTTTCCCGATCAGGCGGCATTGGTCGAGGCCGGGGCGACGGCGCTCTCGATCGCGGTCCCGACCACGTTTCATCGGGTGTGTACGCTGGCGGCCCTCGAGGCAGGGGCGGACGTGTTGGTCGAGAAGCCCATTGCCGCGACGGTCGAGGACGGCGAGGCGATGGTCTCCGCCGCGCGAGCCGCCGGGCGCATCCTCCAGGTTGGGCATATCGA
>CANKTP010000103.1 GCA_947486375.1 Candidatus Hydrogenedentota bacterium
CCTTCTCGCCGTCGGTAGTGGGTCAATTTGGTTCGTGAATGCTTGGCGATCCATAGATTGGGCGGACACATAGGTCCGCCCCTACCAATCCGTGTAGGGGCGGACCTATGTGTCCGCCCAACCCGTAGACGAAATCCCGGGTTGTATTCACGTGGTCGCCCTCTCCATGCTTTAGGACATCAACGAATCACGCCACAGCCAGGCAATTTCAAACTGACCCACTACCTCGCCGTCCGCCGACTCGACCCGCGACCGGCTTGTGTGTTCCCCCGAACCAAGCCGAGGGTCCCCACAAGTCTACAGCGGCGGCAACAATACCCTGTTCGGGAAACGCTTGAGCTCGGCCTGGTGTTGCCGCAACAACAAATTGGCTTGGACGACCTCCCAGGTCTTGAGGTAGACGAGGTTCCTCGACTCGCGCGGATCGGTCATCAGGTCGTACAACTGGGGCACCGAGTATTCCTCGATCGGGCCGTCGGGCCAGTTGTCGGCCGTATAGAAATGCGCCTTCCATTTGCCGTTGCGAATCGCCATGAGCCGGTCGCCCAAGTAGTAATAGACCGATTGCGTGGCCGATGGGGCGGCACCTTTTAAAAACGCCGTTTGGTCGTGGCCGTCGATGGGCCGGTCCTTCGGCGTCTCAACCCCGGCGAGCGCAGCGGCGGTCGAGAAAATGTCCATCGTCGTCATGATGCCGTCGGCGGAGGCCCCCGACTGGATGGTCCCCGGCCACCACGCGATGCAGGGCATGCGCACACCGCCCTCGTAGGTCTGGCCTTTCGCGCCGCGGAAGGGGGTATAGCCGCAGTCGGGAAAGGTGTCGTAGGAGGGACCGTTGTCGCTGAACCAAAGGACGAGCGTGTTTTCGGCGATGCCCGCGTTGCGCACGGCGTCGAGGATCGCGCCGCTGTGGTGGTCGAGTTCCATCAGGGCGTCGCCGTAATCGCCGCTCTGCGACTTGCCCTTGAACTCCGGCAGCGGAAAATTCTTGTAGTGCGCCTTCGAGAAGCCGACGTAGAGGAAGAACGGTTTGTCTTCCTTCGCACGCGCGCCGATATAGTCCACCGCGTGTTGCGCGATGTCGCGGTCGAGGGTCTCGAGGCGGGCGGCGTCGATGGGCTCGACATCCTTGCTTGGCTGGCCCTTCACGCCCTCGACGATCCCCCGGAACTTCATCGTGCGGCCGACTTGGGTGTCCGTGCGCCAATCGCGGTCCGTGGGATAGAGGTACGCGTCCGCGTGGTAGAGAAAACCCCAGAATTCGTCGAAGCCCTGCTTGTGCGGCAGGTGCGCCTCCTGGTCGCCCAGGTGCCACTTACCGAGCGCGGCGGAGTAATAGCCCGCCGGTTCGAGGAGTTCCGCGATGGTGATCTCGTCGGGCACGAGGCCCATGGGCAGGCTCGGGAACAAAGGGAACGTGAATCCCGCTCGAATCGGCAGGCGGCCGGTGACCAGTGACGCGCGCGTCGGGGTGCAGGTCGGCTGCGCGTAAAATGAGGTCAGCTTCATCCCCTCGGTGGCCATGCGGTCGAGGTTCGGCGTCGCCGCGCCGCGCACCCCGCCGCCCATGAACGCGCCGACATCGCCGTAGCCCACGTCGTCGGCGATCATGACGATGACGTTGGGCTTGTCCGCCGCGTTTGCTAAAGCGATTGGGAAGAGAATGGCGATGGCCGCAAGGCGAAAATAGGGACAGTCACCTATTATTCGACATCTCTGGATGACCTGCATCATGCGCATGTTCACTGGATTCCTCCCGCGTCGCGGATATCGTGGATCGCTCGAATAATAGGTGACTGTCCCTATTTTCGCCTATTTTCGCACGGACGGTCGCCCAACCGGTAACGCTCGAATCCGGCTCCCATAGGTGCTTTCCAAGCGGCTTACGAAGTCTTCTTTCCCAAGGGGCCGCCCCGTGTGCGTGGCGCGCCGCACCGCGTCCACCAGATCGTCATTCCGTGCCACGGCACGAAGGGTCTCGATCCATGTCTCGGCACTGGTGTGCATTCGCCACGCCGGAAGATCGAGAAACTCGCTGGCCGTCTCGATACCGCAATGTCCCGCCGCGCTCGACCAATTGTAGTCCCAAGGCCGTTTCACGATTCCCGCGCGCACCGGATTCAACTCCACATAACATAGGGCGTTCCAGGAATGCGCCTCATCCATCGGGCAGGAGTAATATCGATTTTGCCAGAGGTGACCGGAACGGCGGTGCGAGCGGTTCAGATGTTGCGCGTAGTGAAAGTGCGTCCGCCCGATGGCCTTGGCCAAGGTGTCTTCATCCGCAGGTACGCCCACCACGTGGACGTGGTTCGTCATTAAACAGTAACCCTCGATACGGAAACCGTGCATCGCCGATTGTTCGACCAGAAGATCAAGATACCTGCGGTAGTCATCTGGTGCAAAGAAGACCGGCTGCCGATCATTCCCGCGCTGGGTAATGTGGTGCATCGCACCCGGAACGACAATTCGCGCAAATCTGGGCATGGAAAGATCGTATCAAATTAATTAGGGACAGTCACCTATTTTTTTGACCGGACATCGACACCCATCAATTTCCCGAAAAACATCAATATTTCCGCCGCTCCGATGCTTAATGGTAGACCTGTCAAAAAAATAGGTGACTGTCCCTAATTAATTTGACTGTCCCTAATTAATTTTGTCCCTAATTAAATTTGACCTGCACGCGGTAGGTCAACACCACCGTGCCGTCCTTCTCGACGGGCAACGAGAACACCGCCGTCTGCGCGTCTTTCTTCACATGGGGAATTGACGAACGCTGAATCGTCCAATCCCCCGGCATCGGCTCGACAACATCGACCGTGATCGCCGAGTCCTTGTGGTTGCGGACGGTGATCTCGAATTCGTTCTCGAACACGTTCCCGCCGATGACCTTGTAGTCCTTCTGGACCCGCTCGCCGACGACGTCGAAGGCATTCCCGAGGCGCAGGCGCACTTTTTCGTCCTTGGGCGTATGTTGCAACCGATCCTCGCCGGAGAATTGCAGCATGCCCGAGGAGTCTTCCTGGTACACGCGCATCACGCCCGCCGGAAGCGGCACGCCGAGTCGGTTCGCTTCCTTGTTCTCGAACTCGAGGAACGCCGCCACCTTCTGGTCTTTCATGGGCGCGAGGCGCTGGCTGTAGAAATTGAGGTCGCCCCGGAACTCGTAGAGCTTCTTCACGCCAATGCCGGCGGCGTTGAACAAGCTCACTTGCTTCGATTGGTTCTGCTTGATCGTGGTTCGGCGCGGCAAGGCGTACAGATGGTATTCGGCGAAGGCCTCCTCGACCATCGGCGCGGGCGCGGACGCGGCCTTCATCATCACCTCCCGCCGGACCATTCGGACCTCCTCCTGCGGCGCGCGGTTGACCTCCCCGGCCACCAACTTTAGCTGGGCATTCTCATAGGCCGCGCCGGATTGGTTGTTCAACGTCACCCATGCGTCGATGGCCATCGACGATTCGTCCCTCGCGAGCGTGACGACATAGTCCGCCTTCCACGAGACGCCCCGCGTGAGGTACGTCGCCTCGACTTTGTGGCTTGTCCCCTCCGCGCTGAGCATCCAGATCAACGACGGCTTCGCAATCAGCTCCTCGGGAATCTCGGGCAAGACCACGTTGCCCGGATGGCCGAGATGAATCTGGTTCCCGACTTTGTACACGGGCCCCTCGTTCATGCTCAGGAGTTCCGCCGACACCTCGGTGAACCCGAGCCGGTTGTCCACGTTGGTCAACTTGACCGTCTTGCCGACGTATTTCTCCATCAACTTCGCCGGGCTCATCAGGTCGTACTCGTAATTCTGCTCGAGGATATGCAGCGCATCGGGCCGCTCAATTCCGCGCAGGCTCACCGTCTCGGGCATAATCTGTTGCGCCACGTCCATGAACTTGAGCTGCACCTCGCCCGAGTCGAGCGTCACCGTCCGGCTGTCGCGCACGAGCGCCAGGTCGTTGTTGTAGACCGTGACCGCCACGTCCGTCTGCTCGGCGAGGGTCGATTCGAATACTTTCGGTTGTTGCGCGAAGGCGCTCGCGCCTATGGTCGCGGCCAACGCCGCGCGGGAAATTGTGTTCATAGTATGGACTCCTCTGGTCAAAAATAGGGACAGTCACCTATTATTTGATTCATCGTAAAATAGTACACTATCTCATCAGGACAAATAATAGGTGACTGTCCCTATTTTTGACCTAATACGTCACCCGCACCCGGTACGTCAGCTTCTCCTCGCCGTCCTTCTTCACGGGGATGGTGAACACCGCCGTCTGCGAGTCTTTCTTCACAAAGTCGCGCGTCTTCTGCAAGATCGTCCAGTCGCTCGGCATCGGCTCGACGACGTCGATTACGATGTCGTTTTCCTTGTGATTGCGCAGCGTAATCTCAAACTCCGCCTCGAACACATTGTTCGCGATGACCCGGTAGTCCGTCTGCACGCGGTCGCCGATCACGTCGAAGGCCTGGCCCATGCGCAACGTGATCGTTTCGTCCTTCGGCGTGTGTTCCGTCCGGTCTTCGCCCGCGAACTGGAGCATCCCGGACGAGTCTTCCTGGTAGATGCGCATGACGCCCGCCGGCAGAGGAATCCCAAGGTGGTTGGCCTCGCGGTTCTCGAATTCGAGGAACACGCCCACGTGTTCGTCGCGCATCGGCGGCATCTGCTGGCTGTAGAAATGAAGCTGGCCGCGGTACTCGTACTTCTTCGCGCAGGCAACGTTCACGGCATCGAGCAGGGCCAGCTGTTTCGATTGGTTCTGCTTGATCGTCGTGCGCCGCGGCATCGTGTACAGGTGATACTCTGCGAAGGCCTCCTGTTGCGGCATCGCGGCGTCAGCGGCGAATTGCGCGACCTCGGCCGTCACGAATCCGCCACGTCCGCCGCCCAGTTGCACGAGATTGACCTCGCCCGCCACCAGTTTTAGCTGCGCGTTCTCGAATGTCGCGCCCGACTGGTTGTTCATCGTCACCCACCCGGCGAGGTCCAGTTGCTTATCGTCCTTCGCCAGGGTGACCACATAGTCCGCCTGCCACGAGACGCCGTTCGTCAGGTAGGTCGCCTCGAGGCGCTGGACCGGTTTCGTGTTCGTGATGTTCCACACCAGCGTGGGTTTCGAGATCAAGTTGTCCGGCACTTCCGGAAGCACCACGTTGCCGGGATGTCCCAGGAAAATCTGCCCGCCAACCCGGTAGATCGGGCCTTCGTTAATGCTCAACAATTCCGCCTCGATGTTCTCGAACCCGAGTTCCTTCGAGAAATTCACCAGGCGAACGGTCTTCCCGACGTACTTTTCCATCAACTTCGACGGACTGATCAGGTCGTACTCGTAATTCTGTTCGAGAATCGAGACCGAACCGGCCTCCGTCAGCGACCGCAGGCTCACGGTCTCCGGCCGTATCATCGCGGCCACGTCCATGAACTGGAGGTGCAGCTCGCCCTCGGGCATCGCGATCTCGCGGGTGTCGCGCACCAGGGCGAGGCCGTTGTTGTACGCCGTGATGGCCACATCCTGCTGATCTTCGATGGTGGTCTTGGTCTCCGCCGCCTGCCCCCAGGCCGATGTCCACGCCATCAGGGCCGCCGCCAATACTGTCCGTCGTTTCATGGGTAGGTTCCTTTGGTTGGTTTTAGTCTACCACTTCGCAGTCTCGCCCCTTTTGACACCGTTTGTGTCCGGGGGTTCGCAAGGGCTAATTCGGGGACGGGCTACGAATTACGCGAGGCTGAATCGAAGGGTCTCAAATGCAATGGTGGGCGTAATTCGTAGCCCGTCCCCGAATTAGCCTCCCCGACATCACCGGCACCTTTGCTATACTCCGCCCTCCAACGGAGTTCCCTTCGCATGAAATTGGCCATGGTGCGTCTGCCGGACCGGGAGTTCCCCGCAATATCCGACGGGGATGGTTGGATCGCGCTTGACGAGGCCATTGATCGCCATGCGGTGCTCACCGGCGGGACGGGTGTCCGCATCCGCGACACCAACGAAGCCCTCGCCCAAGGCTGGTTCGACCCCTCGCGCCTGAAAAGTCTCGTCGACACTCTCAGGCAGCACGGCCAACTCGACGCCCTCCGTATCCCCGCGCCAGTCCGCTTCGGCCTGCCGATTCGTCCCGGAAAAATTGTCGCCGTCGGGCGCAACTACGCGGCGCACGTGCGCGAGTTGGGCAACGAAATTCCCGAGGAGCCGATCATCTTTAGCAAGTCCCCAACGGCCTGCATCGCCGACGGGGAGGCAATCGTCGTGTGCGACCGGTATGGGCGCGTCGACTACGAGGGCGAACTCGCGCTGGTCATTGGCCGCCGCCTCAAAAACGCCGGGACCGGGGACGCGGCATCCGCCGTCGCGGGATACACCCTGCTCAATGACGTGACGGCGCGGGACATGCAGACGGCCTACAAGGCCAAGGGGAAGCCGTGGTTTCTTCCGAAAAACCTCGACACCTTCTGCCCCATCGGCCCGGTGATCGCCCTGCCCGACGTGATGCCGTCGCCGCTGCACGTCGACATCACGCTGACAGTCAACGGCGAGCTGCGTCAACAAGGAAACACGGGCCAGTTCCTCTTCCGCGTTCCCGAATTGCTCGCCTACATCACAAGCTTCATGACCCTCGAACCGGGCGATTTAATCGCGACAGGGACCCCCGAGGGCGTCGGCCCGATTCGTCCAGGCGATCTCATCGAGATTACGGCGCCGCAGATCGGGACATTGCGAAATCCTGTCGTGCGCGGCGGTTAAGCCGTTCTCCGGGACAGGGCCGCTTATGCGAACTGCGACACGATGGCGAGGCCCTTCGCCACGCTGGTAAACGTGTCGCGCTCGTGCAGCTTCGCCTCGCCATAACGATCGACAAGCATCTGGCGCACGGCGGGGATAAGGCTCGTGCCCCCGGTCGTGAGGACGTAATCGATGTCCGCGGGCTTGACTTGCGCGGCGGTCTCCGCGTCCTCGATCGTCGTGCGCATGTCGAGCAACATGTCCTCGATGATGTGGGCGAATTCAACGCGCTCGATCGGTTCCTCGAGCTGGATATCGTCCCGATGCAGGCTGATGGTCGTCGTGTCCATCTCGGAAAGCCGTTTCTTCGCCGCCTCGACCTCGCGCGCCAATGGATACCCGTAGTTCCGCTGGATAAGCGCGCGCAGCATCCGGATGGCGTCCGGCTCGTTCGAACTGACCTCCATCGCAATGAGCCAGTTGATCGTTTCCTCGGTGTTGAGTTTGTAGAGGTTTTGCCAATCGAGCATGTTGTTGAACAAGTATTGCGGCACCGGGAGCACGGACGGGCCGTACCGCGAACGGCTCCCCAGGCACGGGAAAACCTTGACGCGGCTAATTTCCCGGTCAATCGCGTCCCCGGCCACGGGCACGCCGGACACCGCGAGGATGCGGCTCTCGGCAAGCCGTTCCGCCGCGTCCCGTGCCCCGCCGAATTCCATGATGCACACGTCGAAGGTGCCGCCGCCTATGTCCACGACCATGAGCCGCTGCCGTTCTGCGGTCGTCATGGCATATTCGACGCAAGCGCCGACGGGCTCGTAAAAGAAACTGACCCGGTTGAATCCCGCGAGCCGCGCCGCCGTCTCGAGCCGACGTTCGGCCACCTCATTTTCCTCGGCCCGCTTCGAGAACCGCACCGGACGCCCAAACACGGCCGAATCCACCGGTTGTCCCGCCGCCTTGTCGATTGCCGCCTTGATGCGCCGCAAGATGATGGCGACCAATTCCTCGATCTGATACTCCACGCCGAAGACCTCGGTGCCCTTGAACACCTTGTGCCGAAGCGAGGTCTTGAGCGATTGGAACAGGCGCCCCGGCGAATTCACTTCCATCATCGCGTGGGCGCGGACCGCCTCGCGCACGTTTTCCGAATCCTTGCGCGGCACGTTTCCGTAGTCGTTGTCCCCCTCGCCCCCGACATACCCCTCGATGTGGACGCCGAGGTCGACTTGCCGGACAATGACCTCCCGATCCACGTTGCGTTCGATAAAGACGTTCGCCGCCGACCGGCCCACGATTTGCTCGCCGTCCCGCGCAAGGTACAACAACGAGGGAAGGGACTTCGGATTGTCATTGCCCGGATCGAGGTCGAGGACGCGCACGCCGTGTTCGTCGACAAGCGCCGCGCTCGAGTTGGTCGTGCCAAAGTCTATTCCGCAGGAAATCGTAGCCAATTGGACCGCCTTGGGCCAGGGACAAAAAAGAACGCGGCAACCCGTGCAGGCCGGGATGCCGAATCAATATGGGGCCAAAAACGCGGAGTATAGCAACCGGTCCGATTCGGTTCAAAACCGTCCAATCGGGCCGTTCGGCGGATTTGATCCTGCGCCCCTCTTTCCCTAGAGTGTAGCAAGAATTCGACTACAGGCTCGCCCGGCTAACCCCGGCCCACCCCATCGAGGATTCATCCAATGACCGACATTTCACGACGCACATTCATGGCTTCGAGCGCTGCCGCAGCGGTCGGCCCGATGATCTTGCCCTCGGGCGTCCTGGCTGCGAACGGAAAGCCAGGGGCGAACGACAAACTCGTCATCGGCCACATCGGCACGGGCGGCATGGGCACGGGACACCTTAAGTTCACCACCAGCCGCAAGGACGTGAGCGTCGCCGCCGTGTGCGACGTGGACAAGGGCCACCTCGCGAGTGCCATTGACCTGACCGGCGGCAAGGCCGAGGGTTACAGCGACTTCCGGCGCGTGCTCGACCGCAAGGACATCGACGCCGTCATCATCGCGACCCCGGACCATTGGCACGGGATTATGGCCGTCGCGGCATGCGAGGCGGGCAAGGACGTGTACTGCGAAAAGCCCTCGAGCAAGACCATCGAGGAGGGCCTCGCCATGATGAAGGCCGTGAAACAGCACGGCACTGTCATGCAGATTGGGTCCCAGGGCCGCTCTACCGAGGGCGGCCGCATGGCATGCAGTTACATTCGCAACGGACAACTCGGCAAGGTCAACCGGGTCGAATGCTGGCACACCGAGAACCCCGTCGGCGGCGATTGGTCCAAGAACCAGCCAGCCCCGCCCGAACTCGATTGGGACATGTGGCTCGGGCCGGCCAAGTGGGTCCCCTATAACCCCGACCGCGTCCACTTCAATTTCCGCTGGTTCATGGATTTCGGCGCGGGCAACATCCGCGACCGTGGCGCGCACATCCTGAATGTTGCCTCGTGGTGTCTCGACTTGGACAAGAAAAACCCCGTGCGCATCACCGCCGAAGGTGGGCCGCCCGAGACCGGAATGTACGACTGCCCGCCTAAATTGACCATTACCTACGAGTTCAAGGATCCCGAGTTGACCATCGTCTGGGCCCAACCCGGCAAGAAACCCGAGGGCATCGACCACGACTACGGCGCGGTCTACCACGGCGACAAGGACTCCCTCATCGTGCGCGGCGGAGACGGCGGCTGCCACACCGAGGAAAAGGCCATGAAGTACGTCCCGCCCGCGGACGGATACCACGCCTTCGAGAGCCCCGGCCACCACCAAAATTGGTTCGACTGCATCAAGTCGCGCGAACTGCCCCTGATGAACATCGAGGCCGCCCACCGCATCGCCACCATGTGCATCCTCGGCGAAATCGCCATCCGCATCCAGCGCCCCATCGAATGGGACGGCGACAAGCAGACCATCGTGGGCGACGAACACGCGAAGCTCCTCCTGGCAAGCCCCGGCCGGGGACAATGGCATATGTAGGGGCGGCTGCTTTGCGGTATGAACGGGCCATCGAAGGCGGGAATCGCTCCCTCCGATGGCAATTACCCTCGTCACCGAGGGCACGGGACAGGCCCCCGGGCACCCCGGACGCCGAAAGTGGAAATCCCGTTGACCGCATTTTGTCCGTGCGATCCTCGCTAACATGAGGGGATTGAACCCGAAACAGCGGGAAAGCGAGGACGCATTCATTTTCGCTCGGGTCTGCGAAGTGTGCGCGCCGCGTGGGCCGCGCTTGCTCGATCCGGATTTGGCCGGAACCCCTTTATAGTGCACGGGGTTGCAATACGCTATAATTCCCCTGAACAGAGTTGCTCTTTGAGGACGTACCCCACCGTGGCCCCAAGCCCCAAGAAGAAGAAAAAGGAAAAGGTCTTCAACGACCGCGACCGAAAGATTTTCCGCAAGCGGATATCAAAGGGCGAGGCCGTATTTGGCGTGTGTTTTGTCGCGTTTACCGTCCTGATGGGCGTGTGGTTCGCCCTCCAGCGGGACAATTACGACCCCGGCGAGCGCGACGTTTCGGACAGGGTTCTCGAGGCCCAGAGCGTCGAGGACAAGCTGTACCGGACGCCCCTCCTCCGGTGGACCGATCCCTCGGTGGCGCATGCCGGCGGGGTGGCCGCCCCCGATTTCGGTGTTTTTCCGGCCGCCGCCTTCGCGCCGGGCTGGGCACCCTCAGCGCCCCCACAAACCTTCGACGATAAAACTCTCTACGAAAAGATTGATGGCCAAGAAGTCCAATACAAGGCCTACGGCTTCAAATCCCTCAGCTTTCTGGCCATTGCAATTACGGGCGGGTCGGAAGAGATTAATATCGAACTGTATGATATGGGTGAATTCCAGAACGCCCTCGGCATTTTTAGTGTCCAACGCGGCGCGGACCGGAATGTCGAGGCCAACGGCGATGTTTTCTCCTACATGACGGACGCAGGCGGCATCGGAATGGTCGACAAGTATTACTTCAAGTTGACCGGAAATGACAGCAGCGAGGCCATATTGGCCCAATCCCGCCATTTCATCCAGAATTTTCCCGCCAATATCCAGAAATCCGGTGGTGCCCCCTATGCGTTTAGCTTGCTCGTGGGCAAGCTGGGCTATGCCTTCCAAGATGTCGAGTACGTCAAGGAAGACGCCTTTTCGTATTCGTTTTGTAACGACTTTTGGTTTGCGCGCTCGAAGACCGTCGAGGAAATGCGTGTCTTCATTCACCAGCAAGACGGACCCGAGAATGCCACCGCGTTGTTCCAAAAGATCGTCGACGAGCAGCTCAACGAATTTTCCGAAGTCTCCCGCGACGGCAATTCCATCGTCCTCAAGCACGAATTCTTGAATACGTTTTTCGGATTGGCCCAGTCGGGCGCCTTCCTCTACGGAGTCGAAGGCGCGCCCGATGACGCCACGCTGGCCGGGGCGATGAAGCCGGTCAAGGAAATGCTCGACGCAGAAGCGGCCCCGGCGGCGGGAACCAAGCCGGCGGCGGAAGCCAAGCCAGAAGCCTAGAAGGTTGAACCCGTGCGTACACGCGCACGAGCAATACAAACCGCATTCGCATTGCCGGGAAAATGTCCGCCCGGCCAACGAGGCGAACTCATGAGCAAGAAAGAAAAGCCGATACAACATCCCGAGTACGTGAAGGCGCCGATGGAGCGCCGGCAGTTCTTCGGGAAGATCGCCGCCGCCGCGGGCATCGCAAGCGTGGCGGGATATGCCTCGTTCGCCCCGGGCAACTGGCCCGGTTCCCTCAAGGACGAGACCGGCCTGCTTAGCAAGCCACGGCACAAGCCTTTCCAGATCCCGGACTTTCGCGTCCAGAAACCAACGGGCGTGTTTGCAGATGTCGGCGTCGCCCGGGGATCGCGTCAGGCGGACGGCACGTATTCGAGCGAACAATTGGCCCGGATGCTTACCGCCTCCATCGACCAGGTCGGCGGCATAAAGCATTACATCAAGAACGGCGACATTGTGCTCATTAAGCCAAATGTCGCGTTTGACCGTTCGCCAAACCTCGGCGCGACCTCGAATCCGGAGATTCTCGAGACCCTCATCCGCATGGTGCTCGAGGCCGGCGCGCAGGAGGTCCGCGTCGCCGACAATCCCATCGAGTCACCCCCGGACTGCTTCAAGAAAAGCAAGATCGAATACGCCACGCTCAAGGGCGGCGGCCGGGTTTATTTGCCCGACTCGAATTCCTTCAAGATGCTCCACACCCCCGGCGCGCGCCTGATCGAGAATTGGTGGTTCTTCCACCGCCCCTTCTTGAACGTGGACAAGGTCATCGGATTTTCCCCCGTCAAGGACCACAACCTCTGCCATGCCTCGATGGGGATGAAGAACTGGTACGGCCTGCTCGGCGGCACGCGCAACCAGTTCCACCAAGACATCCACAACATCGTGTCCGACCTCTCGATCATGATCCGTCCCACGCTGACCATCGTCGACGGTACGAACGTGCTCATGATCAATGGCCCCACTGGCGGCGATCCCTCGAACGTGAAAAAGGGCGACGTTATCATGGCGGGCACGGACCCTGTCGCGCTGGACAGTTGGGCCTTCGAGCACGTTCTCGAACGTGACAAGAATGACATGCCAACGTACCTGACCCTGGCGCAGGAAAAACACGCCTCCAGCCCCCTCAAGGGCGAGATACGCTACGAGATGAACTACGAAGGCCGCGTCAAGGAAGTGCAGCTGGGCTAATCGCCCTCGGAGTCCCGGGAAACCCTCATGCAAGCAATTCGAAAGTTCTTCACCGAGTTTGACGCGAAGAAGACGATTCGCATCACCAACGTCCGAATCCTGTCGCAAATATTCTTCTTCTCCCTGTTCATCATCTCCATCTGGCTGACGTGGACTACGCGCTTGGGCGGCTACCCGGTCTCCCGCATCCTCGAGTTTAATCCGCTCGTGATGATCGCCACAATCCTATCTACCCACCATGTGTATCGGTACCTTGGCTGGGGCCTGCTCATTATTGGCGTCACGCTCCTGTTCGGTCGCGTCTTCTGCAACTGGATCTGCCCCTACGGCTCGCTGCACCAGTTCGTTGGCTGGCTGTTCAACGTCGGCAGCGGCAAGCAGCGCATCGATTCGAACCGGTATCACAATCTCTATTTCTTCAAGTACGCCATCCTCATCGTGTTCCTTATCCTCGCGTCGATGGGCGCCCTCCAGATCGGACTGCTCGATCCGATCTGCCTCATGTACCGCACCTTCGCCACGGTGGTCACTCCCGCCGCCGACATGGGGATCACGATCGCGGGCAATGGCCTGACCTCCGCCGGGCTCCCGCTCGACCTCACCGGGCTAAAGTTTAAGCCGGGCGTCGACGACCGCATCTTCGTCGGCTCGTTCTGGGTCGGCCTGATGATCATGACGCTCGTCGGCGCGAACATCGTCATCCCGCGCTTCTTCTGCCGTGTGCTTTGTCCCCTCGGGGCGCTGCTGGGCGTCATCTCGCGGTTCTCGCTTTTCCGCATCAACCGCGATGTCCACAAATGCACCGACTGCAACCTGTGCCTGACCCGCTGCGAAGGCGCAGCGGACCCGATGGGCCAGGTGCGCCTCAGCGAATGCTTCAGTTGCATGAACTGCATCGACGATTGTCCCGAGGACGCCCTGTCGTTCAGCATGGTCAGACTCGATACCAAGCAAGTCGTTGCCGCGCCGGACATGTCGCGCCGCAAGTTGCTCTTCGCCTCCGTCACGGGCGTGCTTGCCTACCCCATGATCAAGAACCACGGCACGAACACAGACCTGACATTCAGCCGCGACCTGATCCGTCCGCCCGGCTCCGTCGAGGAAGACGACTTCCTCGCGAAGTGCATCAAGTGCGACCAGTGCATCAATGCCTGCCCGACGAACGTCCTCCAGCCGGCCTCGTTCAAGGAAGGCGGCATCGAGGCCGTCTGGACGCCGGTCCTGAATTTCAACATCGCGCATTGCCAGCTTAAATGCACGATGTGCTCGGAAGTCTGCCCCACCGGCGCCATCAAAAAAATCACCGTCGAGGAAAAACTCGGCAAGGGCGCCTTCGAGAAAGACGGTCCCATCCGGCTCGGCACGGCCTTCTTTGATCGGGGACGCTGCCTCCCGCACGCCATGGACATCCCCTGCGTCGTGTGCGAGGAGGTGTGCCCCACCTCGCCCAAGGCCATCCAGACGAAGGATGAAGAGGCCAAGGACGTTTACGGAAACGTGGTCGTCTTGAATAAGCCCTTCATGGTCCCTGACCTCTGCATCGGCTGCGGCATCTGCGAAGCCGAATGCCCAATCAAGGACGAACGCGCCGTCTACGTCACCGCCGTCGGCGAGAGCCGCTCCATCGAGCGCCGCATGTTGCTGCAAGAACGCACCGTAAAGGACGCATAGTCAAGTTTTCGTAACTGTCTGCTAGCCTACGGCAAAGTTGTTGCGATGGTGGCATGGGACCTATGGGACGAATGGGACCCATAAACCCCATGAGTCATAAGTCCTATTCGTCCCATAAGTCCCATGCGATATTTAGGGTCACGAGCCGCAACGGAAACAAGGAGAATCAGATGAGCCATGAACGATTCGGACGCCGCGACCTCTTCAAACGCGCCGCCACCTCGAGCGCCCTTCTTGGCGCCACCGGGACCGCGTTGGGTGCCTCCACAGCCTTCGCACAAGACGCCGCTCCTGTCGCTGCCGCAGCCAAGGTCCCCACCAAGGTCCTCGGCGCGACGGGCGAAAAGATCCCCATCCTGCTCATGGGCGGCGAATTTCCCTTCGACCCGAAATTCGACAAGCTGCTTCACCGCGCCTTCAAAGAAGGCATGACCTACATCGACACGGCCCAGACCTACAGCAACGGGAAATCCCACGTCGGCGTGGGCAACTTCCAGGAACAAGTCGGCCGGGACAATATCTGGATCACCTCGAAGGCGGGCCTCTGGGGCGACGCATCGGCCTCGCCGCCCGAGCGGTATCGCGACGCGCTCTTGCACGAGCTGCCGATCCTCCGCACGGACCACGTCAACCTGTTCTACATGCACGGCCTCCAGGACGTCAAGACTCTCGAGCCCGGTTGGATCAAGATGGGCCAGGACCTCAAGAAGGCAGGCAAGACGAAATACTTCGGATTTTCCTGCCACGACGGCACCGTCGTCGAGCTGCTGAACAAGGCCGCCTCGATCGGGACGGCGGGCATCGACGCGATCATGTTCAAGTACAGCTTCGCGCAGTACGGCGACCTTGAGCTGAACAAGGCCATCGACGCATGCCACAAGGCCGGCATCGGGCTCATCGCGATGAAGACGCAGGACTCCGTTCCGCAGGACAAGGAAGAGGTCAAGAACTTCCAATCGCAAAACTTCACCCTCGCGCAGGCCAAGCTCAAGTCGGTCTGGGCCGACGAACGCATCACCGCCTGCGTCTCCGGCATCGTGAACACCACCATCCTCAAGGAAAACACCGACGCCGCAAAGACGAATGCGCAGTTGTCCATGAAGGAATGGACGCAACTCAACCAGTACGCCGCGCGTACTTCGGATCACCGCTGCGCCTTCTGCAATCACATCTGCGAATCGCGCGTCGCGGGCGATCTCCGGATCGCGGAGCAACTCCGCTACCTCATGTACGCGGAGTCCTACGGCGATCACATGGGCGCGCGCGAAAAATACGCCGCGCTCAGTCCTGGCCAGCGCAATTTCGAGGGCGTTGATCTCGGTGCCGCCATGGCCGCCTGCCCGCGCCGCATCGACATCGCCGCCCGGCTCCAGGCCGCCAAGGCCCTCCTGGCATAGCGTAGCGCTTGACCCCCTTGGCGCTTTGTGAGCGAACGCGCAAAAAGTCCCCCTTTGAAGGGGGATCAAGGGGGATGTTGGCCGGACGCGATCGCATGTGAAGATACTGAACCACTTAACTATTTGACACGCATATCTATTTAATAAGCAATACCCGCCGCCCTCACCCCTTGATGATAATTCCCCCGTCAACGGGAATGACCACCCCGGTCACATACGACGCCGCGCGCGAGGCCAGATAAATCGCGACGCCTGCCATGTCCGCCGCCTCGCCGATGCGGCCCATCGGGCAATTACCCACGATCGCTTCCTTGAAGTTGCCCAGCATGAACTCCGTCATCTTGCTCTCAAATGGCCCCGGCGCAATGGCGTTCACGGTGATGGCCGGCGCAAGCTGCGAAGCCAGATGCCGCGTGAGCTGATGAATCGCGGCCTTGCTCGACGAATAGGCGAAGGTCTCGAACATCGGGGTTTGGATGCCGTCGATCGATCCGACGTTGATCACG
>CANKTP010000104.1 GCA_947486375.1 Candidatus Hydrogenedentota bacterium
CATAGTGGGCAAGCGCCGGTCCGAACCGCGGCCCCACGCTCACGTGGACTGCATGTGTCCCCGGTAGCGACTTGCGTGATTTGACACCCACATGAATGGATAGTCGTCGTCCCGCCATCACAGCGGAAGGCGCCTCGATCGTCACGCGGCTGACTTCATAGGGCAGCGACGAAATAAGGACGGGTTCGCCCCGCTCCAGCGGCCATGAGTGGCGTCGGCCCGGCCCGAGGGGCAGACCTTCCCGCATGTCGTACGCGAAGCGGCCATGCGCCGGGCGAACATTGAGCCGCTCGGAGCGTTTGCCGACGTCCGGACGCCGCGTAAAGGCCGCGATGTGCGCCGCGCCGTAGTCGAACCGCGAACATTTCGCGTCGGGTGCGCCCCACTCATCGAGGAAATCCGCTGCGGCGGGCTGGGCACCGGAGTCCATCAGCCATGCGCGCAACGCATCGTCCAGTTCTTCCGGCGGCGGGCCGAGATTGACGGTAAAATTCAGCAGCAATGCACGGCCCTTGTCGCCGCCGTGTCGAATCCAAAGCGGGACGTCTCCGGCGGACCTATCGGGAACGCCAGTATCGGCGACCACGGAAATGTCGGGCACGGCCTGAATCCCGCCAAGATCGACCGCCGCCCCGGCCTCGATGGGCCTGCGGTGCCGTATCCCGAACGCGGGCGCAAGCGAGGGGTATGGCCGGAGGCACCCATGTTCGTCGAATTGCGCGGGCGCGACATCCGCAAGCAAGGCCCCGCCACGGGCCTCGAACTCGAGCAGGGCCGCCACGGCGACATCGCCGAGCGCGCGCGCCGACGGCAGGATGACCACCTTGAAGCCGTCGAGTCCATTCGAGCCCAGGCGTTTCTCCGGCACATAGTCGTACCGGAATCCGAGTACGTCGAGCCATGCCGCAAAGGCCGACTCCGCCTCCGTCGAAGTACATCCGAATTCGTGGTCAATTTCGTTCAACACATGGCTCGAGTAGCTATCGAGGATGGCGATTTCCGGTTCGGTGCGGCGGGCGTGCGACAACACAAAGCCGAATCCCGAGCGAATCGCCGCGACGGCGGTCGCCGCCTCGCTGAACCAGCCGGCGGGTTTCCCGGTTTCGCTCAATCCGGGGAAGGCGGGGACATGGCCGGCGGAACCGTAGGCGCCATCGATGCGAATTCCCCGCAAACCCTCCACGGCTGCGTTCCAGGCAGCCCAGCGCGAATTGCCCTCCGCGGCCCCGGCAAACGCCCCGTCGAGCAACACGCTATGAAACGCACCCGGCCCCGCGTAGCTTCGGACCTTGGCAATGGCTGTGGAACCGGCTGGCAGCGATATCATGCCGAGCCCTGGCACGAGGCCGGCCCAATCGTATCCGGCGACCGCGTCGGGCCGGCGAACGGCGGCGAACCCTGCGAACGCCCCCATCTCGACTCCGCGGAGCATCGTGCCGGTCTGGACGAGTGCCTCGCAGAATATCTTGGTCAGGTATTGCCGCCGGTCAACGCGCGCGGCAAGGGAACTCTCCGGCGCCCCCGCAAAGTCGATGTCGCGCCAGGATCCAAAGGTTGATCCCCATGCCGCGTTGAGCGCCTCCAGCGCCGGGTAGCCCGCCTCGAGTTGCCGGCGAAATGCCTCGTCGCAATCGGGGGAATCGCAGCGGGCCTCGTGGTCGGGCGCAATACGGCTGCCGTCGCCAAGGGAGTAGAGTCCCGCCCCATGACTCGCAAACGCCCCGGCAACGTCCGCAACGGAGAAACGCTGCTCGCGAAGCATCGACGGATTCGCAAGACACGCGACGCCATTAGAATTCGGATCGTCGAACGCCGCAAGCCGAGCGATCGGGTGGAGGCCGTCGGCGGCGCCGCCCAAATCCGAATGAGTACCCGGGAGCGCCGCCAGGGTGTCCGCTCCAAGCGCCCGCAAGGCTCGATTCGTCGCCCGCGCATTCGGTTCGTATCCCGCGAGGCCTTGCGCGACGAATATGTAATCTGCCCCGGCCGGTTGGCGGACGGGCAGAAGGAACGCCGCATACGCGGAGCGTTCCAGTACCCACGGCGAAACCTTCCCCCCATCCTGGTCGCATGCGAATAATTCGACAAGCACCTCGGTCGATATCAGGTCGGTCAGTCGCAAGGCCATTGAGACCTCGCCGCCCGTTTCGGGGACCGCCAGGTACTGCTCGGCGACGCGGCGCCCAAGGGCGTCCGTCGCGCGCGCATAAAGCGTGGCCGGGCGAGGCCGGTTGATATTCGGCTGGACGGTCGCGGCCAGCCGGATTTCTCCGTTGCGTTCAAGCGCCGTCGCGTTGCATCGCGGTTCCTCGAGTGCCGGCCACGCCCGGATCTCGACGGCCGCGGTATTCCAATCCACGACGCGCCCGCGTTCGACGATCCACACGTCCACCAGGACGCGCCCCGGCCCGGCGGGGATTTGCAGCTCGTAGAATGCCGCTCCCTTCGGGAGGGCCCTTTGTACGGTGCCCCGGGCCAGCCCAACCGTGCCCCGATCCGGATAACGGAGCTGGAAACGCACTTCCATCCGGCTCGGCGCGGGCCGATCAAGATGCACAATGACCGGCTCCATGACCGTGGTCCCGAGCGCCCCGCGCGAATGTTCAATGAACTCCCGGGGAAGAAACGGCGGAACCTCCGCCTCGGCGGGACCTCGAGCCGGGGGCTGCTCGATGGATTCGATCCGTACCTTCGGTTCGCGGTGACCGGCCCATCGAACGGCTTTCGCGACGGGCGACAACAGCGACGGCAACTGCGCCTCGGCGAGCTGGGGAATTCCCCCCGCCAGCGGGATCAGGGAGTGACTTTCCGGGGCCGGCGCGGGCCATGCGATGTCCGCGATTCGCGAACCGTCCGCGTCCTCGTGGAGACCGACTATCGGCATCGATCCTGCCTCATCCGGCGCTGGCCCGCCCGAGATCCCAAGGGCGGCGCAAGCGCTCGATTCGAGCGGGGCCGCATCCTCGGTAAGCGCCTCCAGCCATGCGGCCGCGTCGTCGCCGTACCGAATTAATACGAATCCCGTGCCTTCGGCGCGCAACGAATCGATTCGGGAACGGATCGACTCGGAAGGCGGCGATGCGCCGAGGTGGGCGAACACGTATACGTCGGCGGAAGTCGAGAGCGCCTCGAGGCGCGCGGCGTCGTCGACCGCGAACGCGGCGCCATCCTCGTCCAGTTCGGCGTCCCAAGCCTGTACATCGAGGTCGACGTCCATGAACTTCGAAAGATGTGCCGCGTCGCCAAGCGTGTAGAGGGGCGCGGCCAGCAGGACATCGATGGGACCACCGTCGAGCGGAATGGCCCACGGAAACGGCCCGGCCTCCGGATCGATTGGAATGGGGACTTGCGCCGACGGCATCGTCCCCGCGAAAACCGCCAGGATGGCCGCCGTTGCGAGACGGCGCACCGCCGCTTCCCTGCCGGTGGCCAGGATCAGTCGCCTCGCTCGAGCCGGCGCACGAGCGCCTTGGCGAAGCCCGTGGTGCTGGCCGTTCCGCCAAGGTCGCGGGTGAGTTCGGCCGGGTCGCCCTCGGAAAGGGTCTCGTCGTAGGCGTTGCGGATGCGGACGGCGACCGTTTCCTGGTCCATGTAGCGCAACATCATGACCGCGCTCATGATCAGCGCGAGGGGATTGGCGACATTTTTTCCCGCGAGGTCGGGGGCGCTGCCGTGGACGGCCTCGAACACGGCGCAGTCGTCGCCGATATTGGCCCCCGGCACGACGCCCAGGCCGCCGACGAGGCCGGCGGCGAGGTCGCTGATGAAGTCGCCGTTGAAGTTCTCGAGGAGCAGCATGTCGAACTTCGTGGGGTCCCTGACGATCTGCATGCAGCCGTTGTCGATGATCAATTCCTCGTAGTCGATTCCGTGGGGATCGGCCCGGTGGACCGCGCGGACGCAATCGAGCATGAGTCCGTCAGCCAGCTTCATGATGTTGGCCTTGTGGAAGACGGTGATCTTCTTGCGATCGCGCTGGTGGGCATAGTCGAAGGCAAACCGGGCGATGCGTTCGCAGGCGCGCCGGGTGGTGATCTTGAGGCTCTGAACCACCCCAGGGACAATCTCGTTCTCGATACCGGAGTAGAGCCCCTCGGTGTTCTCGCGAATGATGACTAGGTCGACGTTCTCGAAGCGGGTCTTGACGCCGGGCATGCTGCGCACGGGCCGCACTGCGGCGTAGAGATCGAGTCCCTTGCGCAACGCCACGTTCACGCTGGTGTGGCCCTTGCCCACGGGCGTGCTGATGGGCCCCTTGATGGCGAACTTGTGCTCGCGGATCGCGTCTATCGTGATCTTGGGCAGGAAGGCCCCGAATTGTTCCGCCGCCTCAACCCCCGCCGGGACGATCTTCCACTCGATGTCGGCCCCGGACGCATCCACCACAAGCCGCATGGCCTTGGCCACCTCGGGCCCGATTCCGTCGCCCGGTATGAGACAAACAGTTTGCGGCATGACGCAGTTCCTCTGGTTTAATTTCTCGAACGGCAACCCAAGGCAAGATAGCATATTTTGGGGATTTGGTGCGCGGAGACTAACTCCGGCTGTGCGGTCTCGGGCATGGCGCGGCCATTGGATGGTATAGTTTAGCGGGGCGGACGACCAAGGATTTATTGCGTGGAAATGACGTTTATTGCGGCGCTGGTATATGTGGCGGCTTCCGCCGGGCAGGCCACGACCGATGCCGAACCCTTCCGGAACGCGGCCCGGCACGGCGCGGTGTATATCCTCGAAACACCGGTTGCGACTCCCGGTGACTTGGGTAGGCTTTCGCGAGCGGGATTCGATGTCGATCATTATGGCGGAGGCGGGACCGTGCGAATTTACGCCACCGGGGAGGAACGGGACCGGCTCCTGACGCTCGGATATCGCGTCGAGGAGATTGGCCGGCAGCCCGATCCGCCCCAGTATTCGGGCATGACGAAGGGGCTGGGTGTCTACCATAGTTACGACGCGCTCACCGCCGAGCTCGAGGTCTATGCCGCCGCCCATCCGGCGATCGCGCGGTTGACGTCGCTTGGCCAGTCGGTGCAAGGGCGAGAGTTGTGGGCGATGCTCATCACGGACATCCCGGACATCGAGGAGGACGAGCCCGAGTTCAAGTACATCGCGACCATGCACGGGGACGAGCCCGTGGGCACGGAGATGTGCCTGTACCTGATCGACCGGTTGCTTGGGGATTACGGGGTCGATGGACGAATCACGGAGTTGGTGGACTCGACGGCGATCTGGATCGTGCCGTTGATGAACCCGGACGGCCTTGTAAACGGGACCCGGTACAATGCGGAGGGGTACGATCTGAACCGGAATTTCCCGGCGTATCCGGATGATTTCGACGGGACCTATTTTCAGGGCGCGCCGGTGGCCATCGAGGGGCGTCCCGCAGAAATCCGTCATGTGATGCAGTGGACCCTTGACCACTCGTTTGTGCTTTCCGCGAATTTTCACGGGGGCGCCGTCGTGGTGAACTATCCCTACGACGAGGAACCGGGAATCCCATCGGGTTCGGACGCGCTGTCGCCGGACGACGATTTATTCAAGGCGGTTTCCCTCGAATACTCGATTCACAATCTGCCCATGTACAACAGCCTCGTTTTTACGGACGGAATTTCGAACGGATCGGCGTGGTATTCCATCGATGGCGGGATGCAGGATTGGAACTACCGCTACGCGGGCTGCGATGAAGTGACGATTGAACTCTCGCTTTCCAAACGGCCGAGTGCGTCCCGGCTGGCGGACTACTGGGACGACAACGAAGAATCGATGCTCGCCTACATCGAATCCATGCATACGGGTGTGCGGGGCATCGTGACGGGGCCGGAGGGGGAGCCCGTGTGGGCGGAGGTGCGGGTGGACGGAAACGCGCAACCGGCGTATACCGATCCGGATGTAGGGGATTATCATCGCTTGCTATTGCCGGGTGAGTACACCCTGACATTCGACGCGGAAGGTTATCTCGGATGGATCGAGACGGGCGTCGTGGTGGAGGCGGGTGCGGCGGCGCGGATCGACATCGTACTATCTATTGAAGGGGGCGAGGGCGAGGGCGAGGGCGAGGGCGAGGGCGAGGGCGAAGGCGAAGGCGAAGGCGAAGGTGAAGGCTGCAACGCGAGCGCGGGCGAGTCAAGCGGTCAAACGACGAGACTGGGCGACACGACCGTGCTTGCCGCCGTGGGTCTCTTCCTGATCAGAGGAAGACGGCGGCCCCGCCTACAACTCGACCTGTAGCCCCAGCTCGGTCACCTGGTTCGGCGGGATATTGAAGAAGTCCGTGGCGCTCTGCGAGTTGTGCGCGAGGAACGCGAACAAGCGCTGGCGCCAACGGGACATGTTGGTCCGCTTGGTGATCCGGATGTTCTCGCGCCCGAGAAAGAATGAGGTGCTGAACATCGGTATTGAAAGCCCGTGGGTCTTGCAGGCCTCCAATATCTCGGGGACACTTGGGGACTCCATGAAGCCGTAGTGCGCCTTCACCCGGTAGAAGCCCTTGCCGATGTCCTTGACCTCGACGCGCCGGTCGAGGGGCACATGCGGAATTTCCTCGATGAGGACCGTGAGGGCTATCACCTTGTCGTGGATGACCTTGTTGTGCCGGATATTGTGCCCAAGGGAACGTGGCGTGCCGTGGGGGTTGCCCGTCATAAAGACCGCCGCACCCCGCACGCGCACCGGCTGGTGCTCCCCTTGGGTGATGTTCTCGACAAAGGTCTCGAGGGACATCTCGTCGGCGCCGAAACGTTCGGCAAGGATGCGCCGGCCCTGGTACCAGGTGATCATCACGGCGAAAATCACGACCGCCGCAGCCGCCGGAATCCAACCGCCGTCGATCAGCTTCATCATGGCGGCCGCGAAGAAGCCGGCGTCGTATACCAGGAATGTCCCGAACACGGCCGAGGCGAGGAATACGTTCCACTTCCAATTGCGGCACATGACGACGAAGAGCAGCAGCGTCGTAAACATCATGGTGGTGGTGGCCGCGAAGCCGTATGCCGAGGCGAGGTTGGTCGAGGACTTGAATACCAAGATAAGACCGATCGTGGCAAACATCAAGGCCCAATTGGCGAGGGGGACGTAGATTTGGCCGATCGCGCCGGAGGAGGTATGCACAATGCGCATCCGGGGTAGATATCCCAGCAGCACCGCCTGGCGGGTCACCGAGAATGCGCCGGAAATCACCGCCTGCGACGCGATAATCGCCGCGGCGGTGGCGAGGGCGATCAACGGGAACAAGGCCCACCGGGGCGCGAGCGCATAGAAAGGGTTCGCGGTCGCGTCAGGGTCCTCGATGAGCAAGGCCCCCTGCCCGAGATAGTTCAAGAGGAGGGAGGGAAGCACGACGAGGAACCAGTCGATTTGGATGGGCCGGCGTCCGAAGTGCCCCATGTCGGTATAGAGGGCCTCGCCGCCTGTGACCACCAAGACCACCGCGCCCATCGAGAAGAGCCCGTCGCCCGGGTGTTCCGCGAGATAGCGAATGGCATGGAGGGGATTGAACGCGGCGAGGACGGCGGGTTCGCGGACGATGGCGATGACGCCCAACAGGCCAATGCTGAGGAACCACAGCCCGATGATCGGCCCGAAAATCCGCCCGAGTTTCGCGGTGCCGTTCTTCTGGATAAGGAAGAGCACGACCAGGACGACGAGTGCGAGCGGGATGATGTAGGTCTCGAAGTCGGGCCGAACCACGATAAGGCCTTCCATCGCGCCCAAGATCGAAACCGCTGGGGTGAGGACGCCGTCGCCATACAGCAGCGCCGCTCCCAGGAGCCCCAACACGAGGATGGGGCGTGCCCCCGTATGCTTCTTTCCAGAGGGATTCCCGATTGCGAGGGTCATCAGCGAGAGAATCCCGCCCTCGCCATGGTTATCGGCCCGTAAGACGAAGGCCATGTATTTCGTCGAGATCACGATCAGCAGTGCCCAGATGATCAGTGAGAGGATACCGAGCACGTTATCACGGGTGGGCTCGACGCCGTGCTGCCCGGAAAAGCACGCTTGGACGGCGTACAACGGGCTCGTGCCGATGTCGCCGTAGACCACGCCCAGCGCCCCAATCAGGAGTGCCCGCATGGGAGTCGAGGAAGTATGTTCCGTTTCGGAACTGGATATCTCTGGTGTCGTCATAGCTCGATGTGGTCGCGATTTTCCCGGGTTGATGGCCGAACGAACGCGGGAGTGTATCACTTGCACGGAATGGCCTCCACTTCATGAGTTGGAGGGGAGGCAGGCAGCAGAAATATCGATGCTTCGGCAAGCCCCCAATACGAGGCTAGGGAGACCTCGGCCCGCTTACCCGGTTCGCGGGGACACGAACGATACCGGCCATGCGATGGGAGTTTCAGACACGATGCGCAAAAAAAACCTTGCTCCCCCCAGGCCACGCACAAACCCAGAACGGTCAGCGTGGCAGGACGTGGACCGCGCGGTAGGCGACGTGGGAAGGACAACCGTCGCAGCCATGGGTGGGATAGTCGCCCGCATCGGGGACGGCATGCGGCAAGCTTTTGTCCTGCATCACGGCGCTCAATCCTCGTTTCAGGACGCTTCCCAAGCGATAGTGTTCGTCGCCCAAGACCAGCCCGCAAGTGAACAGGTGGCCGTCGATTCCCACACAGACGATGTCCTTGGGGTTGCCGCAGTCGGAGTGGCGTTCGTCTTCGCGGACATTTGCCCGGCACAGGCCGATCCCGCTGGCCTGGAGAGACGCAAGCGATTCGAGGACGGCCTCATCCGCGATGAGAAACGTGAGCGAGGCATCGAGCGCGGTGAGCCGCTCGACATCTTCGGGGGCGAGCGTGGCGCCGGCCAAGTGGATGCCCACGCGCAATTGGTGTTGCTGCTGCGCCCATTCGCACAATGCCCAGACCTCGGGACACCGGGCGAGAGCGGCGCCGGCATAGATGACCATCCATTCGGCGCCGAGGGCCGAGGATTCGTCGACGACATTCAACCATTCGTCCGCGCCGAGCCAGTCCGCCGTTTGCCTCGGTTCGCAACGGCGCTGGAGGCCCTCCTCGGTCACAAAAATCCAGAGGTACCGAACGGACGGGGCGTCGGCGTCAGCGCCACGAGATGCGGCGGAGACGCCCCTCGATACCCGTTTCGGGAGGGCGAAAGGATCGCCCTCGGCAACGCCTTTGCCCCAGTAGGTTTTCGATTTCGCGGTATCGCTCACGTTTCGTCCAATTTTGACTTAGGCCGGAACCGGCGTCAACCGTGCCAGCCGGTGATTGAGTTCTTTCATCGCCGGGTACAAGTCCCGGTAAATCGCATAGCGTTCGGCATAGGCCCGGACCGCAACCGGATCCGGATCGCATACCCGTTCGATCCGCACCGCCGCCTGAATCTGCCCGTGCAGGTCAGTCACGAGTCCCGCCGCCTTCCCCGCCAGCATCGCCACCCCAAGCGATGGGGCTTCCGAGGTTTCGAGCACGGCAATCGGCATGTTCATGATATCGGCCTTTCGCTGGACCCAGACGGCGCTTTTGGCACCGCCTCCGCTCGCCCGGAGCCGCCGGATTTGTACTCCCGAAGAGGCTAACAATTCAAGATTGCATTTCATTTCATAGGTGACGCCGGACAAAATGGCGCTCACAAGGTCGTTCCGTGTCGTGCCGAACGTCAGTCCGGCAATGATTCCCCGGCTTTCGGTATCGAAATAAGGGGTCCCCGTAACCGTAAAATGGGGCAATATGAGCAGCGATTCCGGCACCTTCGGCAGCCGCTCGCAGAGAATGTCGTACACGTCCCGGCCCGTCGACGCGGCCTCGCGCAGTTCTTCGGTCCCAAAGGTGTCCCGGTACCATTTCAACAGGGAGCCTCCCGTAAAATTGAATGCGATCGACGCGAATAAGCCGGGGACACAGGAGGGATAGCAGCATAAATTGCCCGATTCCATGCCTTCGGACATGGTCCACGAATCGAAAATGGGGCATATACACTCGACAGTCCCGGTGGCGTACATGGCCTCTCCCGGCTCCAAAATCCCCGCGCCAAGGGCCCCGGCGGGCTGGTCGTGTCCCCCGGTGGCGACGATGATTCCGTGGGGCAGCCCGATGTCGTCGGCAATGGCATCCGGAATGGTCCCTACGACCGTACCGGATGGCGAGGTCCGGGGCAGTAGGAGCGGATCGATGTCCGCGATTCCGAGAATCTCGGTCGACCACTCCCCTTTCTTCGCATCCAAGGCCATCGTCCGCGCCGCGAGGCTATGACTCATGACCGGTTCGAGGCCCAGCCGCAGGTGGACGAAGTCCTCGTAACAATGAAACTTGGCGGCGCGGCGGAAGACTTCCGGTTCGTGGTACCGGAACCACATGATCTTGTTCAGGGAATACATCCCGTGCAACGGCATGCCGGATATGCGGGCCAGGTCCACGCGGGGCCTTCGCTGTTCCCACCATGCGGGGAATTCTGCCGTGCGGGCGTCGAAGCTCACCACGCTGCGCGTGAGGCACCGGCCAGCGCGGTCAACGGCATGGCAGGCCTCGCCCTGCGACGAAACACCGAGCGCACGGATCGGATCGGCCTTGGTCTTCGAGGCAACCTCGGCCAGCGCCGTGCGGACGTTCGCCCAGACCTCGTCGGGGTCGAGTTCCTGATACCCCGGCTTCGGCGAGTACAAGGGATACTCGCGATAAGCCGACGCGATCGGCTTGCCGTCAAGCGAAAAAGCGACGGCCTTGCACCCGGTGGTGCCGACATCCAGTCCCAACAAACTCATGGAAATCCTCCCTGCCCTTGACCAATAGAACACGCGGCCGATGGGCCGGGACCGTTATCTTCAGCACTTCATCGGCCAAATGCCCTTGGAGGCGAATACGACTTCCGATTTGGCGTACGATAATCCATCCGTCCCGTCGTAACGCCCGTATGACTTGGTCATACGAAAGGATCGGGACCTTCGTCATACCGCGATTTCGGTGATCTTGGCGCCTTGCGCAAAGGTTCGATCATCGTCGACGGGGTCAAGGTAGACCTCGATGGCCTAGCGTATGTTCGCCAACGCATCTTCGCGGGTTTCGCCCTCGCTGATGCATCCCGGCAGGTTGGGAACATGGACCGTGAATCCGCCGTCATCGCTCGGCTCAGGTACAACTTGAAGCTCCATTCTTTTTCGACCTCCCGGACGGGATTGGGAATCCCAGTTGAACTGGAATCGGATCGTGCGAAAATAGTCTATGCCAGATACCCTAGATGAGTCCACCCTTACGCCATTGGGATGATACGAATCTCCTTCTGGCCGTGCAAGGTCTGCAAGGTGCGAAGCAGCGTGCCGCGGGCCGCGTATCTTAGGGCCCAACGGCGGATTGCCCATGCGCGACGATTCAGCCCCGTGCGAATTTGGTTGACCCACGGCCCGCTCCACGCCATGATATGGGCGTGCGGACATTCCGCGAACGACAGGGGATTTCATGGCCGAAGCGCAGGCGAGACCACTAGCGACCGCGGGACCGGAAAGGGCAAACGTGGCCCTCCCGCTCGAACAAATCCAAAAAGTTTTGGATGACGTCTTGGATTTGGGGGAAAAGGGCGCCATGATGGCGTTCGACATGATTGTCAGCCAGGCCGTCCACCACAGGGCGAGCGATGTCCACTTCGAGCCGTGGCGCGACTGCCTGACGATCCGGTTCCGGTTGGACGGCATCCTCCACGAAGTGGCCATGATCGGCAAACAACACCAAGAGCGCCTGATTGCGCGCATCAAGGTGCTGTCCAACATGGTCATCTACATGCGTGAAATGCCGCAGGACGGCCGCATTGACCCGCACGCCGACCGCATGAATCGCTCCGTGCGCGCCTCCACCTTCCCCACGGTGTACGGCGAAAAGTCCGTCATCCGGGTCCTCGACCACAAGCAAGACCTGATGCGCCCGGATGCCCTCGGGTTCCGCGATGACGTGGTCGCCGGGCTCCGGTTGCTGGTGCGGCGGCCACAGGGAGCCCTATTGCTGACCGGGCCAAGCTCGAGCGGAAAGTCGACCACCATCTATTCCCTGCTGCGCGAGTTGATGCTGACCCACGCCTCGAACCGGCATATCGTCACGATCGAGGATCCCGTCGAGTATCAACTCGGGAGGGTCGGCCAGACGCAAATCAACCCGGCAACCGGGTTCACCTTCGAGGTCGCATTGCGCTCCCTCTTGCGCCAGGACCCGGATGTCATCATGGTCGGCGAAATCCGCGACCGGGAAACCGCGCGAATCGCCATCCAAGCGGGCCTGACCGGACATCTGGTCATTAGCACCATCCACAGCGGCACCTCGTCGGGCGTATTCACTCGCTTGCTCGACATGGGAATCGAGCCGTTCTTGGCGGCTTCGGCCGTGACCGGCGTCCTGGCCCAGCGCCTCCTGCGCTCGAATTGTTCCCACTGTACCCGCCCCTACACCCCTGACCCGGAATTCCTCGCGCAATACGACGTGCCCAAGAAAAAATATAAGTTCATGAAGGGCGCCGGATGCAAAGAGTGCCGCGGTCTCGGTTACCTCGGCCGGCTCGCCGTGGGCGAATTGCTCATCACAAACGATGAAATCGCCGAACTCATCATCGACCGCACCCGGACCCGCACCATCCAGGAGGCCGCCGTGCGCAACGGAATGGTGACGTTCCTCCAGGATGCCGTCGACCGTGTGCTTTCCGGGCGTTCGACCTTCGAGGAACTCCGCATGGTCATCCCCCCGGCCGACGAAGTGGAACAAGCCATGCGGGCCATGGCGGCGCGTGCGAAAACCAAGGTCGCGCCGTCCGGCCCAAAGAAGTCCGCGGCCAGTGCGGCCCCCGCCGCCAAGGCGAAACGGGGAAAGTAGTGATCGCGCGGGACCCCGCCTGCAGGCGGACGGCGCGGGGAGAATCCGAGTCATGAGCCGCGCGGGCGTATGGATTTCGGCGATGCGGCCCAAGACCCTGGCCGCGGGGGCGGCGCCGGTGATCATGGGCACGGCGATGGCCTACGAGGCGGACGCGGGGCATGCGCCCTCGGCCCTTGCCGCCCTGATGGGCGCCCTGCTCATCCAGATCGGGACCAATTTCGCCAACGACTATTTCGATTTCGTCAAGGGCGCGGACACGGCGGCGCGGATCGGCCCGGTGCGCGCGACGGCGGCGGGATTGGTGCGCCCGGAGGCGATGCGCCGGGCAATGATCCTCGCGTTCGCGCTGGTGTTCGTTCCCGGGGCGTACATTCTGTTTCGCGGCGGCTGGCCCTTCCTAGTCGTCGGCCTCGTGTCGATGCTCTGCGGCTTCCTCTACACCGGCGGGCCGTGGCCCCTCGCGTATCTCGGCCTGGGCGATCTCTTCGTGCTCGTGTTTTTCGGCCCGGTGGCGGTCGGCGGGACTTACTACCTCCAAGCGGGCGCGTTGCCGGTCGAGGTCGTGTGGGCGGGGGTTGCGGCGGGCCTGTTCTCGACGGCGATACTGACCGTGAATAACCTGCGCGACATAGACGGGGACCGGGCTGCGGGCAAACGTACGCTCGCGGTGAGGTTCGGGGGCGGGTTTGCGCGGGCGGAATATGTGATGGCCATTCTCTCGGGTGGCGTGGGGATTCCGATCTTTCTGGCCATGCGTTACGCGCACGCCTACGCCGCACTGGCCGCGCTCGTCGTGCTGCCCGCGATCCCGTGCATCCGGACCGTCTTGACCTCCAAGGATGGCGCGGCGTTGAACAAAGTCCTCGCGCGGACGGGGCAACTGCTGTTGTTGTTCGCGGCCCTGTTTTCGATCGGGTGGTCGATGTGAAAGGAAAAATCTGTCTCCATTCCAGATGGTCCCTTGTGGTGCAGGCTTCCAGCCTGCCCCTTGCCCCTGCTTTTTTTGCAGGCTGGAAGCCTGCACCACAATGAGCACGGGTCTTGTCGAGGCAACGTGTCCCGTCGCGGCGGCGGCGCGTGCGTGGCCCGATGCGCCCGCCGTGATCTGGAATGAAGGGGGATGGAATTATCGCGAGTTCCATCGGCGGATCGCCGGGTGCGCTTCGCGCCTCGCGGCGGCGGGAATCAGGCCGGGCGACCGCGTCGCATTGGATTTGCCTCCCTCGGCGGAATGTTTGGCGTTGCTCGTGGCGTTGTGGCGGCGGGGAGCGGCGGCGTGTTTGCTCAATCGGCGTTGGCCCGATTCTTCGCGTGCGGAAGCGGCGGAACGAATCGGCGCGAACGCGATTATCACTCCGGACTCGCTGGCCGAATGGATCGGCGATGGCGAGGACGAACCAACGCCGATCGATTTGTCGCTGCCCGCGACAATCCTGTTTACCTCGGGAAGTTCCGGCGCCCCCAAGCCCGCCGTGCATTCCTTCGGCAATCACCACGCGAGCGCGCATGCGTCCAACCGGAACATCCCGCTTGCACCCGGCGACCGCTGGCTGTTGTCGTTGCCGCTGTATCACGTGGGAGGCATCGGCGTGATCTTCCGCTGCTGGCTCGGCGGCGCAGCGGTGGCCTTGCCGACACCCGGCGAGGACATGACGGACACGCTGCGCCGGCACACGGTGACCCACGTCTCGCTCGTGGGGACGCAGCTCCACCGGATGCTGCGCGAGGACCGCGCGGCGAAGACACTGATCGGGATGCGGGCGATCTTGCTGGGCGGCGGCGCGATCGGCGAGGGCCTGGTGCGCGAAGCGGAGGCGAACAACCTGCGCATCCACACCAGCTACGGGATGACCGAGACCTCGTCGCAGATCGTGTGTACGCGTCCCGGCGATACCTCGGCGCACCTCAAGACCTCGGGACGGCCGTTGACCGAGGGGACCGTGGCGATCTCGTCCGAGGGGGAGATTCTGGTGCGCGGGCAGACCTTGTTCCTTGGGTATCTCGACGGGGAAAGCGTCATCCGGCAATCGAACCCAGAGGGTTGGTTTGCGACGGGCGACTTGGGCGCGATGGACGACGACGGTTATCTCCGCGTGACCGGGCGGCGCGACAACCTGATCGTCAGCGGCGGCGAAAACATCCAGCCGGAGGAGGTCGAGGCGGCGTTGGCAAATATCGAGGGCGTTGCCGAGGCGATGGTCGTGCCCGTGGCGGAGGAGGAATTCGGCCAGCGGCCAGTGGCCTTCGTCCGGATGGACGAGGACGCGCCGTCAATCCCGGACGAACGACTGCGCGCCGAACTGGCGCGGACCCTGCCCCGGTTCAAGATTCCGGTGACATTCCATCCTTGGCCGGAAGATTCGGCGCAACCCGGGTTCAAGCCGTCCCGCGCCGAATTCGCGAAGCGGGCAGGCGATATTGGGTGTGCTTCAGCGGACTGAGGGGACTGCCTCCGTCCATTGCGCGGCGGTTTGCGCAATGGACGGCTGGCTGTACCCGGTCTTCCAGCGGGCAGGCAATGTCCGGTCAATTTGACATGGATGCTCGGCGTCTTTAGAATATAGATGGTAGAATGCATTCTCGCTAACGAACCCAGAACTGGAGCGTTGATCGCCGAATGAAGCAGACTCTTCTCGAACTAGTCGACGTAATCCTTCAGAAAATGGATGAATTGCCCGGCGCATTGCCGTCGGAAAATGGGATTCGCCACTGGCTGGTTCGCCAAGGGTACGCCAAGCGGGATATCGACGCGGCGATGAAGTTGGTGGGACGCCGTGTGGCGCAACCTCGCCTGTCGACTGGGCCCGGATTGCACCGGGTGCGCCATTTGTCGAACCACGAGCAATACAAGCTGACGATGGACGCGCGCAATGCATTGGCGCGTCTCGACTTATACGAGATGATCGATTCCGCCGAGCGCGAGATGATCCTCGAGCGCTTGGATCATTTCGAGGGCGAAATCGGC
>CANKTP010000105.1 GCA_947486375.1 Candidatus Hydrogenedentota bacterium
AGCCGGAAGATGGCGAGGAGAATGTCCATGCGTAGGCTATGCATCGCGATGACGATTCTCGGGGCGGCCTTCCCGGCATGGGCCGCGCCCTTCGAGCAACGCTTGGAAAAAGGCATCGGCCAGATGAAGCGCGGCGAATTGGACGCGGCGCTGCTGACTTTCCAGGACCTGAAAATAGAAGACCCCGAATCCGACGTATTGCGCTACAGCATCGGCGCTGCACGGTACCAGCAGGGGATGACCGAGGGGACCGCACCGGAGGACGCCGCGACGGCGTTTACGGACGCCAATGCGAATTTCGGGGACCTCCTCACGAGCGAGGACAAGTTCATCCGGGAGAACGCGCAGTACAACTCGGCCAACTGCCTCGCGCAGATCGCCAAGTTGTCGATGCAGGGCGGCGACCAGGAGAAAACAGTCAAGGCCTTCGAGGACGCGATCGCGGCCTACGACGATGTCCTCCGGGTACAACCGGGCCGGATCGCCGCGAAGAAGAATTTGGATCACCTTCGATTTCTCTTGAAAGACATGTTGCAGAATCCCCCGCCCCCGCAAGAGCAGCCACAGGACCAGCAAGGCGAAGGAGAGAAGAGCGACAAGCCCCAGGAACCCAAGGACGGCGGGCAGGACCAGCAACAACAGGGCGGCGAAGAGAGTCCCGAGAAGGACAAGCCGAAGGAGGGCGAGCAACAGCAAGGCGAGAAATCGGACCCCCCCGAGGATGGCGAACAGCCAGGCGAGGAGAAGAAGGAGCCCGCAAAAACGCCCGAAGACAAGCTGGACGATGTGCAGCAAGAATCCAAACCCGATCCCCAACCCAGCGAAGCGGAGCCCGCCGACGGCGAGGCCAAGGACGGGCAACAGGCCCAAGCCGACGAGCCCACGCTGGACAAGAAAAATATCGAGGCCATTCTCCAGAGCCTGGAGGAACAAAATCGCGAGGAACAGAAGGGCCGCTTCCAGTCGCCGCGGGGCCGCCCGAAAAGGAACTGGTGGTGAGGCGACTCTTCCCAGCCATCGCCGTTCTCGCCTTCGCCGCCGGTTCGTGGGCCCAGGAACCCGTCGCGCGCGTCGTGATCGAGGAGACTGCGGTGACGGTCGGGCAACCCTTTTGGATTTACCTCGAGGCCTCGGGTGGCCGCATCGAATTTCCCCAGGACATCGCCGTGGACGGACTGAGCGTCGACAGCAACAGCGCGAGCACCCAGACCTTTTTTTCCCTCGGGGCAGGCCGTAGGGTGGCGACCCAACGCCGCGGCTACATGGCGGTCGCCTCGAGGGCCGGCAAGATTGCGGTCCCCGCGCTGGCGTTCCGTGTGGACGGAAAAAATGTCACGACCGCGCCGGTCGAGGTGACCGCTGTCGAGCACGTCGAGCCCGAGGGCCAGTTGTCCAAGGACGACCTCGTCTTCACCCGCGCCTTCGTGGACAAGAACGACGTGTTCCAGGGCGAACCGGTCCGCTTCACGCGCCAGTTGTGGCGCATCCGGCACAACTTGATCGAGTCGGGCACGCCGCGCAACGCCGACTTGCGCGATCCCGTGGTCGAGGGGTTCTACGAGGTCGAGCTCGAGCCCGCCGCGAGCGTCGAGACCGAGAAGGGAATCCAGTACGACGTGACGGCGCTGAATTCGGTCTTGTATCCCGCCGCGACGGGCGACCTGACGATCGGCGCGTGGCACTGGGAAGGCATTGCCAAGGTCTATAACCAGGGGCGCCGGCGCAGCCTCTTCGCCAGCCCGGACGTATACGAATATGTCCTCGATTCCGAGCCGATCGTTGTCCATGTGAAACCGCTTCCCGACCAGCCCGAGGGATTTAGCGGCGCCGTCGGGGTGTATACCTTGGCCACCGCCCTGAGCAGCGAATCCTTGTTGCAAGGCGTTCCCTTCAAACTCACCATCGTGATCGAGGGGACCGGGAACCCGGACGCGATTGGCGCCCTGGGACTCCCGGACATGTCCGAATGGGCGCATGTGTCCGAGCCGGAGGCGAAGGTCGAGCGTTCAATCGCCCCGAATGGAAAGGAAGTCCGCGTCTCGAAATCCTTCGAGTACACCGTCACCCCCCTCGCCGAGGGCCCCGTGGCGGTCCCCGCGGTCGAGTTTCTCTATTTCGATCCGCAGTCCCAACACTATGTCACGGCCTCCTCCGAGGCGAAGGCGCTCACGATTCGCAAGTCCGCCGAGTCGCAGCCGAACATGATCGTGAGCGATGGGCTGTCCCTCGAGGAGGGTTCCGTGGAGATAGTCAACCAGGACATCCGTCCGCTCATGGCGCGCCCGCCTCGCCTCAACTCGCCGGGCCGTGCCGGCGCTTGGGTCCCCGTGGCGTCCGCCGTCCCGGTCGTGGCCTATGTCCTCGCCTTCGTGTACGCGTTGCGCCGCGACCGTTTCGCCAACGATAGCGGATTGGCGCGGGCCCACCGTGCGCGGGCCAAGGCCGAGAAACGTCTCGCGGCCATCAGCGGGACCGGCGGCGACCCGGACGCCCTGTATCACACGCTCTCCGATTTCGTGGCCGACCTGTACAATGCCGATGCGGGGGGGCTGACCTCGGCCGACGTGGACACCATCCTCGCCAGCCGCAGGGTGGGCGCGGAATTGCGCGATAATTTCCGGAAGATCCTTCGATCCTGCGAACGGGCCCAGTATGCGTCGCAACAATTCTCGGTCGACGAACTTCGTGCGCTGGCCAGCGGCGCGGAGGCCTGTATCCAGCAGTTGGATTCGCTGCGCAAGGAGGAGGCTGCCGCGTGACGATATTGCTTTCGATGCTACTCGCGGCGGGCGCCCACGATGAACTGTTCGATGCGGGTTCACAGGCATACCTGCAAGGCGATTACGCCGCGGCCATCGTGCAGTTCGAAGAACTCGTCGAGCACGCCGTCGCCGATCCCGCCGTCTTCCACAATCTCGGGAATGCCTATTACCGGTCCGGGCAAATCGCCCCCGCGATCGCCAACTACGAGCGGGCGTTGATGCTCGACCCCGGCCTCGTCGACACCCGCGAGAACTTATTCCGTTGTGTCGCGCAAACCGAGCGCCGGCTCTCCAAGCCGGAGACAGCGGGCTGGATGCGCCCACTCTTTTTCTGGTCGGACGGAATTAGCGCGCGGGCGTGCCTCGCGATTGCGCTCGTCTCTTGGATATCGATGTGGGGACTCCTCGCCGTGCGCCGACTGCGCCCCACGCCGTATCTGCGCCGCGCCGCCGCGATTGCGGCCCTGGGCGCCCTCGCCTTCGCCGGCTCGTACCTCAACCGGACGGAACCCTCCGATATTGCCGTGGCCAATGGCGAACGCATCGCCGTGCGCTATGGTACGGACGAATCGGAAACGGTGCATTTCGAACTGTATAATGGCGATCGCGTCCGCGTCGACCAACGCACGGGCGACTGGGCGCGGGTCGCGACGTCGGACGGCCGGCGCGGATGGGCGCACGTCCACGACTTGGTTTTCGTCGGTCCCCCTTTCGACGCCCCGTCCGCCGGCAAGGCAACTCCATGATCGCTCCTTTCATCGAATGGGTGGAACTGGCCCGCGCGCTAGACAAGCGGGCCGCCGTGGCACCGCGCGAGGAATTACTCGAGTCGGCGAAGGCCTTCGTGCGGGCGGGCCGCGAAGCCATCCGGGCGCGGCACGACGCCGGCGAATCCGGCGGAAGCATCGTGAAGGCCCTCTCGGATCACGCCGATGCGCTGGTCACGGGCGTCATCGAGCTGGGCCTGGCGCGCGTGAAGAAGCCCGCGAAACTCGCCAAGCGCATTTCCCTGGTCGCCCAGGGCGGATACGGAAGGGCGCACCTCAATCCGGGGAGCGATCTCGACATCTGCCTGCTCTACGACGGATGGTCCGACAAGGACCTCGATGCGTTGAACCAATTTGCGGTGCCGTTTCTTTGGGACACGGGGTACGAAATCTCGTTCGTCTCGCGCGGCGTCAAGGAGACCATCCAGCTCGCGCGCCACGATATGAAGGTATTCACGACCAGCATCGAGTGCCGTTTGTTATTCGGGGCGCCGGGGCCTTTTGCGCGCATGGCGCTCGCCATGAGGGGGATGCGCGCGCCCGCGCATTTCGCCGAGCTTGAATTGCGCGAGCGCAGCGAGCCCACGGGCGGCGACCGGGCGGCACTCTATGCCGTCGAGCCCAACATCAAGGATGGGGACGGGGGCCTTCGCGACTACCAGACGGCGTTGTGGCTGTTCGCCGCGACCCAAGGGACCGCCACGCTCGACGACCTCGTGAACCATTCGATGATGCCGCCCGAGGAACGCCTCGAACTTGAGGAGGCGCTCGATTTTATGTGGCGCGTCCGCAACGAGTTGCACTTCTGCGCGGGCCGCAAGGAGGACCGCCTCAGCCATGCGAACCAATTGCGCGTGGCCAGGGCCTTCGGGTACACCGGCGAAGACTCGCACGACACCGCCCGGTTCATGGAGGACTATTACGCCTCGGCCCGGAAACTCCGCCGCTTCCTCCGGATGGCCGCCCGCGCATGCCACTATGCCGGCGCGGCGAAACTCCTCGATACCCCGAGACCCGGCGGCCACGAGTTGACCGTCGAGGACGGGGAACTTTACGCCGGCGTGGGCGATCCCCATTGGTTCGAGGAAAACCCGGCGCGCCTGATGTCCGTTTTTTGGGAATGCGCGCGGCGCGGCGTGATACTCAGCCACCCGACCGAGCGTTTCGTCCGGGACAATCTTCGCCTCGCCGGGGACACATTCCAGACGAGCGATCTCGTCCGCAGGTTTTTCCTTGCGATCTGCAATCGGCCCCTGGCCGCAGGCCATGCGCTGCGGCAGGCCGCCGAGACCGGCCTTCTGGCGAGATACATGCCCGAATTCGCCGCCGTGCAAAACGTCATTCGCTACGAGGAATTTCACCACTATCCGGTCGACGAGCACACGCTGCTCGCCATCGACGCGCTCGCCAAGGTGCCCGCCTTGGGCGGGGCGATCGGCAATTGCCTCAACAAGGCCCTCGAACACTTGTCGGACCCCTACATCCTCGTGCTTTCGTTGCTATGCCACGATCTCGGGAAGGCTGGGGGCGAGCTCCACGTCGAGGAAGGGGTGCGGTTGGTCCATGACCTCGGCAAGCGAATGGGACTGCCCGAGGACGACATCGAGCGCGTCGCCTTTCTCGTCCAACACCACATGGCGATGACGCACATTGCGCTGTACCGCGACACCGACGACATGGACATCGTCCAGGCCTTCGCACAAACCATGAAGTCTAGCGAACGCCTGCGCGCGCTGTTTCTCCTGTCGTACTGCGACATGTCGGCGGTCGCCCCAAACGTGTGGAACGATTGGAAAGGCGCGCTCCTGATGAAACTCTATCTCCGCGCCGAGACCGTCCTGACAGGACGGACCGAGGCCCGCGGCGACGACGTTTGGCTCCTGCCCAAGGCCGAGGAAGTCCGATTGCTGGTCCCGGAAGAATTGCGCGCCGGGGTCGAAGACTTGCTCCGCGCCCTCGGCGAACGCTACTTCCTGGCCTTTTCCGCGGGCGGCATCGCCTCTCACCTCGACTGCCTCCGCGAGGCCGAGGCGCAGGGCGTGGCGGTGCGCTCCCAGGCCAACGCCGAGTCGGGCTTGACCGAGATCGTCGTCTGCACCCGGGACCGCAGCGGGTTATTTTCCGAGATTGCCGGGTGTTTCGCGTCGCAATTGATCGACGTGAAGAACGCCGCCCTGTTCACGCGCCCGGACGGGATGGCCCTGGATTGCTTTACCGTGGTCAATGCGGCCCAAGGCACGGCCCTTACCCCCGCGCAGGCCGCCGGAATCGACCGCGTGCTCCGCAGCGTCCTCTCCGGCGAGAAGACGGTCGAGGAATACCTCGAGCCGTCGCGCAAGCGCATCTTCGCCCTGTTTCAGCCCGCTGTGCCCGTCCCCACGCGGGTCACCTTCGACAACGATGCCTCGCGGACCCATACCGTGGTCGACATCGAGGGTGGAGATCGCACCGGACTCTTGTATGATGTGTCCCGGACAATGACCCGTCACGGGCTCGACATCGCCAGCGCCCGCATCGTCACCGATGCGCGGCGGGTGCGCGATTCGTTTTACGTGACGTTGGATCGGATGAAGTTGGAAGACAAACCGTTGCAGGCCGAGATTGTGGAAGCGCTCAAGGAAGCAATCCATCCCCGCCCTGTTGCCCAAACCATAGGAGAAGTTTCATGAAGCGCCTGCTACACGGACCGATGATTGCCGCCCTGATCGCGGTGGGGGCCGCCGCGCCGGCGTTCGCCATAAGCCCGCTACTGAAAGAATTCGAGGACGCCTACGTTCACCTCGGCGAGTTGGTCTTGCCGTCCGTGGTCGAGATTTCCGCGGAAGTCGCCGTCGATCCCGAGGAGCGGGAGCGCATGAACGATCTGTTCCGCCAGTTCCAGCAGCGCAACGAGGGAACGCCCCCGAAGGAAGACGGGGAGGGCGGCGAGGGTGGCGGCGGAGACAATGAGCAACCCGCGCCCACGCCGCTCCCGGAACAGCGCGCGCCCGATGGCCCGCCGGCCCCCGCGCCGTCCGCCACGGGCTCGGGATTTGTCTTCGACTTGGACGGGCACATCATCACGAACAATCACGTTGTGCAGAACTCGACCAAGCTTACGGTGAAACTGCAAGATGGGACGGAGCGCGAGGCGACGGTGGTCGGCCAGGATCCGGACTCGGACATAGCGGTCATCAAGATCGACCCCGCCGGGCTGACGCTGACACCGGTCTCGACGGGCGATTCCGACACGATCAAGGTGGGCCAATTCGCCATCGCGCTGGGAAGCCCGCGCGGACTTACCGGGAGCGTCTCGTTCGGCCATATCAGCGCCCTCGGCCGCGAGGAACTCGAGATGCCCGACCGCAACCTGCGCTTCCAGCACTTCATCCAGACCGACGCCGCGATTAACCTCGGAAACAGCGGCGGCCCCTTGTGCAACATCGACGGCCAGGTCATCGGCGTGAATATCGCGATTGCCTTCGGGGCCAATTCGATCGGGTTCGCGATTCCCGTGAACATGGTGAAGAAGATTGTGCCCCAACTCATCGCGAGCGGCCGCGTCTCGCGCGGATGGCTCGGCGTGCAAATCGTCAACATCGACGAGGCGGCCGACGCCGCCGAACAAGAGCTATCGGACTACATCGAGGCATACAAGCTGCCAGACGCCCAGGGCGCCCTCGTGCGGTTGGTCACGCCGCAGGGTCCCGCCGAGAAGGCCGGCCTCAAGCCCGAGGACGTGGTACACAAGATAAACGGCGTCCGCGTCGCGAGCAAGACCGATCTCATCAAGCAGATATCGGACATTGCGCCCGGGGCGACCGTCGATCTCGAGGTGTACCGCGAAGGCTCCTTGACCAACATCCAGGTGCTCCTCGGTGAATTCAAGGACCGCGAGACCGCGACCTTCGGGCCGGCGGTCTTGGGGATGTTCCTCGACGATCTCTCTCCCCGCGCCGCCGAACAGATCGCGCATCCCGATCTCGCCGGGAGGGCCTTCGTGCCGGCGATTGCGAAGGACAGCCCCGCCGCGGCAGCCAAGATTGCGCCGAACGACATCATCATGAAGATCGCGCACAAGGACGCCCCCAACTTGGAAAGCGTCAAGGCCCTCATCAAGGAAAACGCGCGGCCCGGAAAGACCCTGCTCGTCCGCGTCATGCAGCCCGGTGGCGAGGAAGAATCCAAGTTCATCAAGGTGCCGGACGGTTGGACGGCGGAATAGCCGTACGCATCGCACACGACAATGCAACGAAGCCGCCGCGAAGCGATTCGCGGCGGCTTCCGTGTTGGACGGGATAACTACCCCTTCTTGAGCTTGTCGAGGAGTTTCTTGGCGGCCTTCACGCCATCGAACTCGCTCATGCGATCGCCCTCGTACTCGATGCCGATGAAGCCGCTGTATTTGTGTTTGTCGACGCATATCTTGATCAGGCGCTCGAAATCCAGCTTGGTCTCGAGCCCGGTGGCTTCGTCGAAGTCGTAGCATTTCGCGCTGACGGCCTTGGCGAACTTCATCAGGCGGTCGATCGCGTCGTAGATGTCGAGCGCGTACTCGCCGTTGTCCTTGCGCGGGAAGTTGCCGAAGTCGGGCAGGGTGCCGAAGCGGGGATGGTCCACTTCCGCCATCAACTTCTCCATCGCCGCAGGATGCGAGGACGCGCCGCCGTGGTTTTCCAGGATGATATTGATGTTCTTCTTGTCCCCGTAGTCGCACAGCTTTCGGAACGGGGCGACCGAGACATCGATGAAAGCCTTGAGTTTTTCGGGCGATTCCGTCACGTTTTGCGCCGCGCCCGCCCAGTTCATGCGAATCGAGTGGCACCCCAGGTCTGCCGCGATGTCCACCAGTTTCATGTGCCGGGTGACCGCGTCTTCACGCTGCGATTCGTCCTTGCTACCGATGTTCCCTTCGCCGTCGACCATGATCAAGAGCGGCTTGACGTTGTTGTCCGCGCAGTTCTTCGCGAACTCGTCGACATAGGCCTTGTCGGTCGACGCCATCATGCGATTGACCAGTTCGACACCGCCAATGTCGAAATCCTGACGCGCGATCTTCGGCAGGTCCAGCATCGGGATTTTGCCTTCGCCCGTGCCGATCGACCGATGGAACGACCACGCGGCGATCGAAATGTCGAAACTGCGTGGCGCGGCCTGGACAGGCGCAGCATGGGCCAGGCCGGCGGCCGCCGCGGCGGCCGAGGTCTTGAGGAATGTCCGGCGGGAAATGGAACGGCTCATTGGGTAAGTCTCCTTCCGGAGTTGGATCCGGGATCGTCGAAAGTCCCGCCACTGTAAAACAAAACCGGGCGCGATTCCAGCCGCTTCGGAACGCGGGACAAGATTGCCACAGATACCCCCGATACCGTGATTCGCTAACGATCCCCGGTGGCGGGCCTCGTGTCCGGCATTCCGATTCGTACGGGCGGGCCCGTCTTACTCGCCGATAGTGTCCATCCGGCCGGTTTTGCCATAATGACGGCCGGCATGAACCTCGAAGCCCGACCCACACGAAAGGCCATCCGATGCGAACCCCTCGTCCCGTGCTCCCGGTAATTGCATTCCTCATCATGGCCCCGTTCTCCCTCGCGGATACCTACATCCACGCGGGGGCGCTCATCGACGGCATCTCCGGCGCGCCGCGAGAGAGGGTCACCATCGTCGTCGACGGCAACACGATCAAGCGCGTGGCCGGCGGCTACCTCAGCGGCGGCGCCGACACCATCGATCTAAGGGGCTACACGGTCATGCCCGGATTCATGGACATGCACACGCACCTCGCCAGCCAGCAATCGAAGGAGTCGTATACCGAGGACTTCTTCATGAACCCGACGGACTCCGTGTTGCGCTCGACCGTATTCGCGAAGCGGACGCTGCTCGCGGGCTTCACGACCGTGCGCGACTTGGGCGATGACGGCGTGGTCGTCAAGTCCCTGCGCGACGCTGTTGCCGCAGGCTACATCGACGGGCCGCGCATCTACACCGCCGGACGGGCGCTCGCCACCACCGGCGGACATGCCGATCCCACCAACGGCGTCAACGAGCGGCTCAAGGGCGATCCCGGCCCGGTCGAGGGCGTGGTCAACGGCCCCGACGATGCGCGCAAGGCCGTTCGCCAACGCTACAAGGACGGTGCCGACTGCATCAAGTTGACCGCGACCGGCGGCGTGCTCAGCCTCGCCAAGAGCGGCCAGAACCCGCAGTTCACGCCGGAGGAACTGACGGCCATTGTCGAGACCGCGAAGGACTACGGCTTCACTGTCGCCGTCCACGCCCACGGCGCCGAGGGCATGAAGCGCGCCGTCCTCGCCGGGGTCGACTCGATCGAGCACGGCACCTTGATGACCGACGAAATCATGGCGCTCATGAAGGAGCGCGGAACGTATTACGTCCCGACAATACTCGCCGGCACCTGGGTCGCGGAGAAGGCGAAGGAGGACGGCTTCTTCCCGGAAGTTGTCCGCCCGAAGGCCGCCGAGATCGGCCCGAAGATCAAGGACACCTTCGCCCGCGCCTACAAGGCGGGCGTCAAAATCGCCTTCGGCACGGACACGGGCGTCTCGCCGCACGGCGATAATGCGCGCGAATTCGAGCTCATGGTCGAGGCGGGCATGCCGCCCATGGAGGCCATCCAATCCGCCACGATGACCGCCGCCGCGCTCCTGCGCGTGCAAGATAAACTCGGGAGTGTGGAGGCGGGGAAGCTGGCGGACCTCGTCGCCGTCAAGGGCGATCCTTTGAGGAACATCAGCCTCTTGCGCGACATCAAGTTCGTCATGAAGGATGGCAAGACCTACAAGTCACCCGATGCGAACTGACCGGGTGCGCGCTTCATGTATCGCGGCTGCGATTGCCGTCGCCGCGATTTGTCCCGCAGGCGCGGAGGATTTCTCCGGCCCGAGCTACCTCGACAACGGCGCCATCAAGATCGGCGTTGACTTGGGCATCGGCGGCGCGATCACCTATCTCGCGACCTCAAACGGCGGCGACAACCTGATCAACAGTCACGACTGGGGCCGGCAGGTGCAGATGTCGTTCTACTCCGGCCCGGTCCCCTTCGTCCCCGACGGCAAAGAACCCAGTCCCTCATGGCGCTTTCTGGGCTGGAACCCAATCCAATCCGGCGATTGTTTCAACAACCGATCGAAGGTCCTCGCGCACACAAACGATGGCGCGACGCTCTACGTCAAGTGCATCCCCATGCAGTGGCCGCTCGACAATGAACCGGGCGAATGCACCTTCGAGTCGTGGATCACGCTCGATGGTTCCACGGCGAAGATCCGCTCGAATATCGCCAATGCACGCTCGGACAAGATCCAGTATTCGGGCCGGGGCCAAGAGTTGCCTGCGGTCTACACGAACGGGACGCATTGGCGGCTCTTCACCTACGCGGGAGCGGAACCATTCACCTACGGCCCGCTGCGGCAAATCGCCAAGGTGTGGGACACGAGCAAGGGCGTCAACGTCGAGGGAGGGCCTTGGGACAATTGGTACGGGACCGAGAATTGGGCCGCGCTGGTGAACGTGGAGGACTTTGGCGTCGGCATCTGGTCGCCGGGCACCTATTCGTTCACCGGCGGCTTCGCGGGTAAACCCGGCGCCGGCGGGCCGAAGGACGCACCGACGGGATACATCGCGCCCATCCGCCGCGAGATTCTCGACCACAACATCGAATACGCTTACGACTATGTGCTGATCGTCGGGAAGCTCGATACGATCCGGAAACATGTCTATGACCACGCGAACAAAGCGCGGATCCCAAACTACACCTTCGCGGCGGATCGCCAGTCGTGGACATTGCGCGAGTCCCACGACACCGGCTGGCCGATCCGGGACGCATGGACGGTTCTCCTCGACTCGGAGAACGCCGTCATCGAAGGCCCCGACGATTTCTGGGAAGCCGCTGCGATGCCGAATATCGCCATCCGCGCCGCGTTCGACACGGGCCAAACTTCGGCCACGCTGCGTTGGGAACGATTCAATGCCGACGGATCGTCCGCGGCGGGCGAACTGGCCTTTGATGTCGTTCCCGATGGCGCCATGCGTACCTACATCGTCGACTTGGCCGCCTCGCCGGAATACCGCGGCCCCATCAGGCGAATCTTGCTGCTGCCGCATGCCGCTGCCGAGTCGAATAAGCGGGTGACCATTGAATCGATCGGGCCGATGCGGGAATAGCCCACATACTCTTGTAACCGCGAGGGGCTGTGGATATGCTCAAGCCATTGGGCTTCACTGGAGGAACTCGCCATGGCACTATTAACCCGCCGCCGTTTTTTGCACCGTGCCGCTGGTCTCGCGGCGGTGGCCGCCGCGCCGAACATCGTCCCCGCGACCGCACTGGGGTTGGGGGGACGCCCCGCGCCGAGCGAACGGCTCGTATTGGGGGCCATCGGCATGGGCGGCATGGGCCGGCACGACCTCGGCAACTTCCTGGGCGAAGCGGACGTCCAGGTCGTCGCCGTGTGCGATGTCGATGCGTCGCGTCTGAAATTCGCCAAGGAGACCGTCGACAAGCATTACGGCAATGCCGATTGCGCCGCCACGGGCGATTGGCGCGAGGTTGTCGCGCGCGACGATCTCGATGCCGTCCTCGTCGCGACACCGGACCATTGGCACGCCTACATCGCCATTGCCGCCGCACAAACGGGCAAACACCTCTACTGCGAGAAGCCGATCTCGCTGACCGTTTCCGAGGGGCGCATCGTCGCCAAGGCGATGAACCGGTTTGGCGTCACCTACCAGAGCGGCACGCAACGCCGGAGTATCGATTGTTTCCGCTTCGCGGTCGAGATGGCCCAGACGGGAAAGGTCGGCCGCCTACACACCATCCACGTCTACCTCGCGCCCGGCCGGTCGATCGAACCGCAACCCGTCGAGCCTGTCCCGCCGGGATTCGACTACGACATGTGGCTCGGCCAAGCGCCGAACGCGCCTTACACGGCCAAGCGCTGCCACGCCTCGTTCCGCTGGATATACGATTACAGCGGCGGCCAGTTGACCGACATCGGCGCGCACTTCATCGACCTGGCGCAGTGGGGCAATGGCAGCGAATACACGGGGCCCGTGACCTTCGAGGGACGCGCCGAGTTCCCCAAGGAAGGCCTGTACAATACCCCCGTCAACTACCACGTCACCGCCGGATACGCCAACGGCATCAAGCTCGAGTACCACGACACCGAGCCCCGCGCCGTGAAGTTCGAGGGCGACGAAGGCTGGGTCAGTGTCAACGACGACGGCGTCGTCGATGCCGAACCCAAATCCATCCTCGGCGAACGCGTCGTCGACCGCCAACCCTGGAGCCACAACCGCCCCCACATCCGGAACTTCATCGACTGCGTGCGCAGCGGCGCGCAACCCGTCGCCCCGCCCGAAGTCGCCCACCGTTCCACCACCATCTGCCATCTCGGCAACCTGTGTTTACGATTGGGGCGTCCGCTCAAGTGGAACCCCATCCTCGAACGCATCGAAGACGACGACGAAGCCCAAGCCATGCTCTCGCGCCCCATGCGCGCGCCCTGGGACCTGAATAGTTGGGACGGAACGTCGAATTTGTTGGTGACGTAAATGGGCAGACACATAGGTCTGCCCCTACCAAGGAGGACAGGCACCACGCCGCGGCGTGGTGTCTGCCCTCTGACGCCAATCCATCGCTACAAATTGAGGAAACCAAACATGAAGCCGAATCATCTATTCATCGCCGCGCTGATGCTATCAATCTCCGTGATTGCCCACGCCGAGGAACCGAAACCCATCGACTTCTCCGCAATCAAACCCGTCCCCCTCTTCGACGGCAAAACCTTCGACGGCTGGGAAGGCAACCTGGATTCCTTCCGCATCGAGGACGGCGCCATCGTCGCAGGTTCCCTCGCAAAGCCCGTTCCGCGCAACGAGTTCCTCTGCACGACGAAGGAGTACGGCGACTTCGAGCTCCGCCTTCAAGTCAAACTCGTCAACGGCGAAGGCAACGCCGGGATCCAACTCCGCACCAAGCGCATCCCCAACCACCACGAAGTCTCCGGCTACCAAGCCGACATGGGCTGGACCTTCTGGGGTTGCCTCTACGACGAGTCCCGCCGCAACAAGGTCCTCGCCCAGCCCGAACCCGCCGTCCTCGACAAAGCCCTCAAGAAAACAGACTGGAACGAATACGTCATCCGCTGCGAAGGCAAACGCATCCAACTCTTTCTCAACGGCGTCCAAACCGTCGACTATACCGAGGCCGACGAAGGGATCGACATGCGCGGCGTCATCGCCGCGCAAATCCACGGCGGTTCCGCCTCCGAGGCCTGGTACAAGGACATCGCGATCAAGGCGGTAGACTAGGCGCCACCCCGCACTTGTCCACACATATCCCACGTACCCGTCATTCCCGCGAAACGGGCCTTCCAAGAATTTCGGCTGCATACGACGCATAAGACAAACCGGGATATGCCTCCGGGAATTTGGAGGCGGAAACAGCCCCGAAGGGGCGCACTACGGCAGCCCAGGGCAAGCGAAGCGGCGCCCTGGGTACATGTGTAATCCCCCAGTCGGAAGGCCTGAAGGGCCGATCTACGAACTACGCCGGTCGAGGTGCCCTGGATGATCGGTTGGGTCGCCCCTACAGGGCTCGATCCGGCGGTTCCATTTTCCCGGGGCGTTGCCCCGGGCTATAGTAGTGCGCCCCTTTGGGGCTCGATCACATCACGCCCAGGTTCGGGAGACGGCGTCTGGATTTTTGGAAGGCCCGGAAAGCGGGAATGACGAGTACTTTCGACGTAGACGGAGTAATATCCCAAGAAATGCACATTGCAATGGACATTCCAATGCGTGTCCTCTTCCTTGCCACAGCCACGTTCGTTTTCGTCGTCGCCGCTTCTGCAGACCCAGCATTTGACGTGGGGGACCGAAAGCAGCTCTTCATCGACAACCGCTTCATCGCGAGCAGCGACAACGTCGAGCTTCACATGAACCAGGCGCAGAAGTTGGGCCTCATCGAGGACCAAGACGGAAAACGCATCTTCGGACACCCAAGCCGCGTATTCGAGGACAACGGAAAAATCCGGCTCTACATCGGCGCTGACCGCGTGGCCATTTACGAGAGCGACGACGGCCAGCGTTTCGTCAACACCGGCAAGACAGTCGGCGGCGGCATATTCACGACGGTCTTTCTCGATCCGCACGAATCCGATCCCGCGCGGCGGTACAAGGTGTTCTGGATCGAGTTTTCGGGCACATTCGATCCCGAGATTCACGGCGTCTACGCGGGATACTCCGCCGACGGAACCAACGTGACCAAGGTCGGTCGCGTGCTCCCTTTTTACGCGGACAATCCGGCCATCGTGAACTGGGACGAGCGCATCGGCAAGTACGTCATCTACCTGCGGGCGCTGTCCTACGACTCCGAGAACCAGCGCCGTATCGCGCGCATCGAGGTCGACGATCCCCTCCAACCCTGGCCATACAAAAGGACCGACAACGACCGCATGTTCTTCAGCACGGAGAACGCCGAAGTCGTGCTCGCCGCGGACGCGGAAGACGATCCCCATTCCGACATCTACTACAACGCCGCCACACTCTACCCCTGGGCGCAAGACGTCTATCTCATGTTCACCGCGCAATTCCGCCATTTTTCGCCCGAGCGCAACCCCTACATTCGCCCGCGCGTGGCCGGCCAATGGGAAGACTATGGATTTCTCGAGGTGCAACTCGCCGTCAGCCGCGACGGAATCGCGTGGCAACGTCCCAGCCGCGAACCCTATTTCCCGACGGGCCTCGCCGACGAATGGGACCGCTGGCTCGCCGTCATGGCGCCCGGCGTCGTGCGTCGCGGCAACTACCTCTACCAATACTTCGGCTCCAGCGGTCGCACGCACGATTCCGTCGTCATTCGCCCGGAATACGACAACGCGCCCACCGAACTCGGCGGCATCGGCGTCGTCAAACAACGCCTCGACGGCTTCATCTCCGCCGACGCCGACCACCACGGCGGCTGGCTCGAAACGCCCGTCATAACGTTCGCGGGCAAACGCCTCCGCCTCAACATCGACACCGGCGCAATGGGAACGGCCTTCGTCGAACTGAGGACCGCCGAAGGGAACGCAATCCCCGGCTACGAGCTATCCGCCTGCGAAGAAATCGGCGGCAACTTCATCGACCAGGCCG
>CANKTP010000106.1 GCA_947486375.1 Candidatus Hydrogenedentota bacterium
GGGGGGGGGGGGGGGGGGGGGGGGGGGGGGGGTAAACAGATTCATTCCGTGGATCTCCTTGGACTTGAATCGCGCCTCGTTGAGGTGATAGGAAGCCACGGTACTCCTAAAAGTAAATTCTGTCAAGGGATTTCTTTTTGGAGCAATCCAAGGCGTTGGTACGACTTGGGTTATCGATGGAGAGGCATGGCGGGCGGAGGCGCGCCACGCCGATTTATAAGCAAATTAAATATTGATAATATATAATTATATATATGTGAAACTATTTATATAATACACAAGACATATCGGCGAGTTTGTCGGCCCGGACTTTACCGCGCGCGTTGCTACCCTCGAGCGCGTCCCGGGCCCCCCCTACTTCCCGTAAACGACGACCTTGTCCCCGACCTTGAGCACCGGGGCCTTGGACCAGCCGTTCCACTCGAAGAGGTCGTTGACGGCGACGCCGTAACGCGCGGCGATGGTCGTCGGGTTCTGGTTCTTCGCGACGGTGTGCTCGATTCGCTTGCCGTTGTCCGAATCGGCGGCGTCCGCTTTGCCCGGCTTTGCCTTGGCACCGTTGCCCCCGGAGCGAATCTCGAGCTTTTGGCCCACCTTGATGACCGACTTCGGTCCCAGCCCGTTCCACTTCGCGAAGTCGGCAACCCGCACGCCGTGCCGCTGCGCGATGGTCCCGGCCGTGTCGCCCGGGACCACGACGTAAACGGTCGATTTCCCCGCGGTGGTTCCCGCGTCCGCGCCGCCGTCATGGGCTTCCCCTGCCTCGCCGTTTCCGTATACCTTGAGCCGGTCGCCGACATGCAAGGTCGAGGTCGCATCCAGCCCGTTCCAAGCCAACAAATCGGGCAAGGGCACTTGGTATTTGCTCGCGATCAGTCCGGGGTATTCACCCTTCTTGACCGTGTGTAACTTCGTTTCGCCGTCGCCGGGCCGGGGTTCCTTCGCGGCAACCTGCACGCCGGGCGCGCCCTGGACTTCGAGCGTGTCCCCCACGTGGAGGACCGTGCGGCGGCCCAGGCCGTTCAAGCCGCGCAACTCGTCCAGGGACATGTCGTGCAGGCCCGCGATCCGCGTGAGCGTGTCGCCCCTCCGGACCGTATAGGTCGCGCGCTTCGCCGGCGGCGCGGGCTCTGCGACCGCCGCGGCGACGATCTCCTCGGGTCCGCCCACGCCCTCTTCGTCCTCGATGCCCGGCAAGGTCAACCGCTGGCCCACGCGCAACGACCGCGCCGATCCCAAGTTGTTCGCCTTCATCAGGTCGTTCATCGAGACCTTGTATTTCTGGGCAATGCCCGAGGGCGTGTCCCCCCGCTTGACCACGTGCGAGCGCGCGAGCAACACCGGGGATTGGGGCCCCTTCGATAGTGCCGAGGCGATTTGCTCCCGTGCCGCCGCGGGCACCGTCACCATGCTGTCCCCCTGCGCGGGCGTCACGCCGCGGAGATATTGCGGATTCAGCGCCGCCAGGGCGCCCCGGGCCAATCCCGCGTCGCGTTCGAGATCGCGCAGGCGATGTCCGCCCCGCACCACGAGATCCGTGGTCTCCTCGATGGGCGTCTCGGGCGCGCTGATACCGTGGCTCCCAGGGTCGCGCGCCACGATGACCGATGCGAGGAACTTCGCGTAGAATTGCTTCGCTTCCTCGGGAATGTGGTTCGACGCGGGAGGGGTCGAGATCAACTTCGCCAGGTCGCGCTCGCCGCCGCTGGCCTCGATCGCGCGCAACATTCCGTATTCGCCGCGGTTGTATGCCGTCACCGCCAGCGGCCAGCTTCCCTCGAACATTTGGTAAAGATAGGACAGGTACTGGATCGCGGCCTTGGTCGATTTTTTCCAATCGTACCGATCATCCACCTCGGAGTCGGCGCGGAGCCCGTAGTTGCGGCCGGTCGGGCGCATGAATTGCCACATGCCGCCCGCCCCGACCCTCGAGTCGATCTTCGGGCTGAATTGGCTCTCGACCATCGCAAGCCACACTAAGTCCGCCGGAAGGCCCGCACGCTCGAATTCCCTCTGGATATACGGAACATAGCGTCGGCTCCGCGAAAGGCCCGCCGTGAAATTCCTCGCGTACCCCCGCTGGATTTTCCGCACCTCTTCCTGCACCCGTTCTTCCATCGCGGGCGGAAACTCGAGGTCGCCCAGCTTGGTATACTCGAGCGCCTCCCGGTCGTAGGTGTATTGCATCCCCCGGGCCCGCTTGAGCGCCTCGTCCGCCTTCGCGTCCTCGATGCTCCCCATTTCCTTGCGCAGGCTATAAAATACCGTCGGGTCGATGTCCGCGTCGAGCAGAAGCTCGAGCATCTGGGTGTAATGCTTGAGCGACCCCTCATGGTCGCCTCGTTCCTGGGCGGCGTTGGATGCCTCGAACTCCCGGTTCGCAGCGACCAACGATTCGCGCAAGGTTTGCTGCTGCTGGGGATCCAGTTCCCGCTCGCCCAGTTCCGAGACGGGGATAGGCTCGAACTGCACGCTCCCCTTCTTGCCCCCCGCGCACCCGGTCAACGCGGCGGGAAGGAATAGTAACGCGCCCGCAAAAAAAGCGAATCGTAGGGGGCTATTCACTGGGATGGGTTCTCCGGGGCCATTCGCCGATCACGAGCGCTCGCCCGGCTTGGCCGGGCGCCGCTCGACGGGTAACCGGCACGGGCGGAAAGATCCAAGTGTGTCGAACCAATCCTGCGGCGGCGAACCCCGATCACGCGATATACGGACTCTAATGGAATCAAAACGAGGGTAGTGTAGACAAGGAAGGACGAAACGTCAACAATATAATTGGCTAAAAATGGAAAATTCGCGGGTCGATTCGAAACGATTTCCCGTCCATGTTTCGGGCCTCGCCTGCCACATGCGGGCCGCCCTCATTCGCTCGCCCATGGTCGCCGCCGTCCGAAAGGCCCTTGGCCTATCAGTTCGTGTTGCGGGACCGAATCCACCCTTGGACATCCTCGATTTCCCACACGGAGGCCTCGTGACCTTCCTGGTACCAATAGACCACGCTCGAGTAGCTCACCCCCGGCTGGTCATTCCCCGAACCATGTTCGAGGTCGAACGCGAACGACGACTCGAAGGGCACGGCATCGGTAATGTGGGACCTAAACCCGGCCACCGAAGATGCCTTGGCCGTCGATTTGAGGGTACATCCGTGGGTCGGCGCCGAGAATGGCCCCGTGGCGGCGTGCCACCCAAGGTTGAAGAAGTCGTCGAGCCCGGTCCCGCAAATCGTGGCGTCCGGATTGCCGTCAATGCGGTACGCGGGATCGCCATCGAGGAACGTCAAGTCCCCGGGCCCGCTGGCGGAAATGCTCGCGCCGGCGAAGGTCCCCTTCCCCGCAAGCTCGGCAATCCGCACCGGCTTCCCCGCCTCGGACTGGCCCATCGCGTACCGGGCGTAAAAGTAATCGCTGCCCGCGGTTTCCCCCGGCTTCCACGTGATCGAGTACGTAAAGTCGGCAAGCTGGTCCGTGGTGTTGAGGACCCGGAACTCGGCCATTTTCTTGTACGGCATCGGGAACCGGCACCACATCCGGCCGTCGAGGTTGCCCAAGATGGCCCCGCTATAGTCCCCCGTCTCCGGCGAAGTCCTGCCGAAAAAATCGCCCACCGGCGCAAGGATACCCGGCTCCGTCTGCCCGTCGAAATAGACCGCGATCCATGTATTTCGCATGATCGAGGCGTCTTGGGAAGCAATGCTCATCTCGACTTCGGTGATCGTTCCCGGCCCCTCGGCAAACGCCAGGAGCGTGTCCGACTGCGGCCAAAGCTTCGAGCTTGACCGGTGTACCTTCTCGGTCTTCGCGTCGTGGTAACGAAAATCCCGCGCGTTCCACGAATCGCGCCATTCGCGGAAATACCGTTCGTCGTCGCCGGTCAGCTGGATGTTAAACGATTGAATCGGGGTCGATTTCGCAAACTCGGTATAGGTAACTTGGTAGGCAAGCGCATCCTCGTCCCCGGTGACCACCATCCGGCACCGTTGGGCGTAAGGAATCGGGACATAACAGAAATACCCGCCGCTCCCCTCGCCCACGAAGGGCGGGCTAAACAGACTCGTGCTGGGCGTCGACACCTCGAGATCGCCCCCAAACAGCTCGCGAAACGGGACCGTCATCACCGGGTGTTCCATGTCATCCACGAAAAGATAGAACAAGCCCCACGGATTGCGCGTCCAGATGCGCGTCACCACGCCCGGCCCCTCCATGTCCGCCAACACCACACCCCCCTCGAAAACCTCTTGGCCAAACTGGTCGTCCGCACCGCCACCCGACGGATCCTGGCTCGACACCTGTTTGACCTGCCACGGATGACGCTCGGCCAGCCGATCCGGTGTCCCGTCTAGTCCCAGCTCCACCAGCGGCACGGTCCAACCTACTGGATCGGGCCGATTGTGGAGCCCTTTCATCAAGGACTGCATACCCGGATCCTTGGCGCAACCCGCCAAGATGACGGTGGCACCCAGCACGGCGAACCTACGGAACATGGTATTCTCCTCCCTCAGTTTACACCGATCTTGTCAACAATTTTATCAAAGCGCCGCGATTCCCGCAAGGGGTAATTTCGAGGGACGGTTTCGACTATACCGGGTCACTTTCCGGGCCGGGGGCATTCCTCGACGTAGGCCAGCGCTTGCTCGACATAAAGATCGGCCGTGTTCTCGCCCAGGCACGTCCGCGAGATGTAGTCGTACCGCTCGAAACTCTGGAAATCTTCCTTCACCATCATGTAGCCGAAGGCGTCGTTCGTAAGGCCGAACAAGAAATTGTTCTCGTTCTCGCCGTGCATCTTCCGTTTGAGGTAATAGCCGACATTCGGGAGCGCCTCGCCCGGAATCGACAACATCTGCGCGTTCCCAAGGTTGATGACGTTCAATTGCGTCGTGACCTTGTAGTCGTCGCTCATCGCGTAACCCAGCGGCGAACCCTTGATGATCATGCGAAACAACACGTTGTCCACCGGCAACGTCAGCGGCTTCGCGCCGCACCACAAGTCCGGGTCCGCCTGGGCCTTCGCCTCGCCCACGATCCGGAGCGATTCGTCCGCGAGAAGGTTTCCGATGCGGATGCACTCCTCCCAGGTCTGGACGTCCTTCCCATCGTCGCCGCGGCAATCCGCCGTGACCATCCCGCCTTGGGCCCCATTCATGAAGATGCCCATGCCGCCACCCTGCTCCGCAATCCGGTCGTGCAGCGGCCCAATGAGATCGGGCCCGAGAATGCCGCGATCGGGCCCGATCACCTCGGGGTGTATCGCGTAATTCACGAGCGTGGCGAAGGGCTTGCCGTCCTTGCCGATCGCTTGCACGACATGCGTCCGAGGGTCGTACAGCCTCGGCGCGTAGTAGTTGTAGGAAATCTTTCCCTCGGCCTTCCCCGTGGCAATCTTCAGGTCCGCCGGCCGCAAGGCCCCGATGGCCTCGTTGATGGCGTCGCCCGCCTTTTCGCACACCCACTCGATATACTTGAGATCGGCGGTGACCTCGCCCTTCTCGTTCATGAACGCATACATGTCGGGCGCGCTATGCGTGTGTGTCGATCCGATCAGGATGTTCTCGCCCGGAATGCCCTTCACCCGCGCCCGCACCTTGTCCCCGAGAACTTTCGGGAACCCGATAAACGGCACGCTCACGATGGCCACCCGCGTGTCGTCGTCCGCGAACACAATCGCCCGGACATCCAACTCGCCCGTCGTTTGGGTCGTGGGCCCGGGGGTCCCGAGTCCCCCGCTCACCGGCATCTGCTCCTTCGGCGTCACGTGGACCGAGGCAATGCCCGCCTGGAACTCGGCCGACGCCGTGCCGGATATCTCCAATGCGCCAGCCACCAAGGCGGCAACGAACAACTGGGCAACTCGATGGCGTGTCATGAAATTCGGGTCTCCTCCGCCGTGGCGGTATGATCGGCCTGCATGCGCAACGCCTGCAAGGCCGTGGAATCGGCGCGTAGTCTACGCCGAACCCGGGCATGCGTCAACGCGGTACCGGACCAGGCGACAAGGCTTCTTGGCGGCCTCCCGAAGCGCATGTATAATCCCGGCCTGGACCGGTCCCGCTCCCCAATCCCAAGCATTCCCGGAAACGCCTCATGGACACCCCGATCGATCTGCGCAGCGACACCGTGACGCGCCCAACGCCCGCGATGCGCGAGGCGATGGCGAAGGCGGAAGTGGGCGACGACGTCATGAACGAGGACCCGACGGTCCACGCGCTCCAAGCGAAGACTGCGGCGATGTTGGGAAAAGAAGCGGCGTTATTCGTCCCCTCGGGCACCATGGCCAACCTGATCGCGATCCTCGCCCAGTGTCCGCCGGGCGAGACGACGATCCTCGGGCAGGATGCGCACCCGTACCGGTTCGAGGCGGGCGGCGGGGCCTTCGTGGGCGGCGTGATGATGCGGCCCCTGACAGGCATCAACGGCATTCTCGATCCGGATGACATCGCCCATTGTGTGGTGCGTACGGAAGATACGCACGCCTCCGAGACGGGGCTCATCGCCATCGAGAACACGACCAACTTCGGCGGGGGGAACATTTATCCGCTCGACACCATCAAGCGGATTCGGGCAGTCGCGGACTCGAACGGCATTCGCGTCCATTGCGACGGCGCGAGGCTATTCAATGCGGCCGTGGCCTCGGGAATTCCGGCGGCGGACTTCGCGCGCGACGTCGACACGGTGTCCGTGTGTTTCTCGAAGGGCCTCGGCGCCCCGGTGGGCTCGGCGGTCGCGGGGTCGAAGGCGTTTATCGATCGCGCGCGGAAACTTCGCAAGATGCTCGGCGGCGGCATGCGTCAGGCCGGGGTGATCGCCGCGGCGGCGTTGTACGCGCTCGAGCACCACGTCGAGCGGCTCCGCGACGATCACCGGAGAGCGGCGGCGGTCCGTAGCGCCATCGAGGGAATGCCGGGGATTTCGTTCCCGATGCCGACGCCGACGAACATCGTCTTTGCGGACGTGCCGGACGTGATGAAGTTCATCGGCGAAGTCGGAAGCCGGGGAGTGTTGATCCTGCCGGTTGGATCGAAACGGATCCGCGCGGTATTTCATTTGGACGTCCATGATAACGACGTCGACCGGATCATCGAGGCGTTCAAGGCGGGGATGAAACCGGCCTAAATTTACGGGAGTATTTGCATGAGCTACGTGGACGCGGCGGTGGCGCGCGCGAAAGAACGGCGGCAAAAACATCTCGACGAGTTTCGCGAGGTCCTCGCGATTCCGAGCATCTCCACGCTGACCGAACATGCGGGCGACGTGCGCCGCATGGCGGACCGGCTGGTGGACGAATTGAAGCGGCTCGGTATGACGCGCGTCGATCTCATGCCGGCGGCCAGGCATCCGATCATCTATGCCGAATGGCTCGGCGCGCCCGGTAAACCGACGGTGTTGATCTACGGCCATTACGACGTGCAGCCAGTCGATCCGTTGGCCGAATGGACCTCGGGACCCTTCGCCGCCGAGATTCGCGGCGACTACATTTTCGCGCGGGGCGCGTCCGACATGAAGGGACAAATCTTCGCGCAGCTCAAGGCGATGGAGTGTCTCTTTGCAGGCGGCCCGTATCCGTGCAATGTGAAATACCTGATCGAGGGCGAGGAGGAGATCGGATCGCCGAGTCTCGACTCGTTCATCGATTCGCACCTCGACTTGTTGAAGGCCGACTTCGTGTTGAACTGCGACGCGGGGATTCACGCGCCGGAGGTCCCCGCCATCATCTACTCGTTGCGCGGCCTTGCCTACTTCGAGATCGAGCTGCGCGGCTCGGCGAAGGACATGCACTCGGGGCTGTTCGGCGGATCGGTGCGCAACCCGGCGCAGGTCCTGTGCGAGCTGATCGCGGGCATGCACGACGCCGATGGCCGGGTCACCCTGCCCGGATTTTACGACAAGGTACGGGCATTGCCGGAGGAGGAACGCAAGGAACTCGCCCAATTGCCCTATAGCGATGCCGATTGGATCGCGATGGCCACGAGCAAGGGCCTCTGGGGCGAGAAGGGATACACGACCATCGAGCGCGTCGGCGCGCGGCCCACGCTCGAGGTGAACGGCATCTGGGGCGGGTTCACGGGCGAAGGATCGAAGACGGTGTTGCCCGCGAAGGCGGCGGCGAAGATATCGACACGCCTCGTCGCCGATCAAGAACCGGGTGACGTTCACGGACAACTGCGCGCGTATCTGGAGGCGCATGCGCCCAAGGAAGTGGAGTGGACCATCCGCGAGCTGACGCACGGCCCCGGCGCGATCATGGACCGCCATTCGACCGCGATGAAGGCGGCGGTCAAGGCCTTCGATCAGGTGTTCGGCAAGGCGCCCATATTCAAGCGCGAGGGAGGCAGCGTGCCCGTGGTCGCGTTGCTCCAGCAAAAGCTCGGGCTCGATTCGGTGATGCTCGGGTTCGCCTTGCCCGATGATGGAATTCACGGTCCGGACGAACGCCAATACCTGCCGAATTTTTTCCGGGGCATCGAGACCTATATTCATTTTTTGGCAAATATCGGGGGTTGAGGCTGGGGATGCGTCCTATAAGACCTATACGACTTATTAGGACGGAAGCGAGGTGGGATGAGACTCTTGCCGGGGATAGCGGGCGGGTAGGACATTCGTCGCGGGCGTCGATTGCGTGGAAGGCGATTGCAAAGCCCGGTTGCGCGTGCGTACAATTTGAGGATCACTTCAACCTTTACCCGTGCGATACCGAGCGGGTGGGGTGTGTCCGGCGTGCCGGGCGATTCGGGGTATGCATACGGGGCGTTATTGGGGCCCCCTCGGGTTCCGGGGGCGTTGCGCCCGGTGGTCAACGATGTAGCGTACGGGAGAATTTCGCGTGAGCGTAACGGCGGTAGTCGGGGCGAATTGGGGCGACGAAGGCAAGGGCAAGATCGTCGACGCCCTGGCGCACGATGCCGACTTCGTGGTGCGCTTCCAGGGCGGAAACAACGCCGGGCACACCATCATCAATCACCACGGGAAATTTGTCCTGCACTTGCTGCCCTCCGGGGCATTCAACCCGGGTGCGGTCAACGTCATCGGCCCCGGGGTCGCCTTGAACATGGGGGCGCTACTGAAGGAACTGGACGATTTGTTGGAAAAGGGCGTGCCGGCGCCGCGGCTGGCGATATCGGACCGGACGCAGCTCCTGCTGTCGTATCACCGCCTGCTCGACGCCTACGAGGAGGAACGCCTGGGCAAGGACCAGTTCGGATCGACGAAGAGCGGCATCGCCCCGTTTTACGGCGACAAGTACCTCAAGGTCGGTATCCAAGTCGGGGACCTGTTTCATCCGGAGGCCCTGCGCAAACGCATCGAGCGCGTCCTCCCCCGCACGAATTTTCTCCTGCGCGAGTTCTACAAGAAACCCGAGTACACTGTCGATGCGGTGCTGGCGGAAATCCTGCCGGATGCGGAACGGATCAAGCCCTTCGTGTGCGGCACGACACCGCTGCTGGTGAACGCCATCAAGTCGGGTAAGACCATCCTCCTCGAGGGCCAACTGGGCGCGTTGCGCGATCCGGACCACGGCATCTACCCCTACTCGACTTCCTCATCGACCCTTGCGGGATTCGCGCCGATCGGCGCGGGCATACCGGCGCACTCCATCACGCGGATTGTCGCCGTGGTGAAGGCCTATAGCTCGTGCGTGGGCGCGGGGCCGTTCGTCGCGGACCTCGTAAATGCCGAGGGCGACGAGCTCCGCGAACGCGGCGGCGACGGCGGCGAATACGGGGCGACCACGGGCCGGCCCCGGCGCGTGGGCTGGTTCGACGCGGTGGCGACGCGGTATGGCTGCATGGTGCAGGGCGCGACCGAGGTGGCGCTGACGGTGCTCGATGCGCTGGGCTATCGCGACACGGTGCCGATCTGCGCGGAGTATGAGATCGACGGAAAGCGCACGACGGAATTCCCGATGGTCTGCGAGCTCGAGCGCGCCAAGCCCGTCTACATCGAACTCCCCGGATGGAAGCAGCCGATATCGCACATCCGGCGCTTCGAGGACCTGCCCGAGAACGCGAAACGATACGTGCGCGAGATCGAGCGGCGGATCGAGGTCCCCATCAAGCTGCTCTCCGTCGGCCCCAAGCGCGAGGACATGTTTGTGGTGTAGTGGGTAATTCGAGCATGGGACTTATGGGAGTTATGGGACGAATGGGAGATATGCGGGAATCGGGGCGTGTCATATCTCCTATTCCCCCATATGTCCCATCGTAAAACTAGTCCTCGATGTTCTCCGACATGATGATCAGGTCGTGGGTGCGGTTGTTGCGGTCCTTGAGCCAGTCGGTCAGCAAGGCCTGCGGCTCGAAATTCAGGTCCTCGAACATTTTCCGGACGCGGGGCTGATTCGAGGAAATCTGCACGATGACCCGCTCGAGTTTTTTCTCGGCGGCGATCTTGATGATCTGGTTCACCATGCTGCGCCCGACGCCCAGGCCCCGCATCTTCGAGTTGACCAGCATCCGCACCTCGCCGATATGACGCGTCCAGTGCAAGTGGCTGCTGTGAAGGCTCGCGTACCCGACCATGCGGCCGTCTTCCTCGGCGATGATCGTGATGGTCCGGCCCGACTCGATATTTCGCACCCACTCGGAAACGACTTCCGGCTGCGTGATGTCCATCCGGAGGAAGATCAGGTCCTCCTCCGGAAGCGTGTTCGCGAATTTGAGGACCATCGACTCGTCTTCCGCCGTCATCATGCGAAAGGACACGCTTGTCCCATTGAATGTTTCCGCGAACGGATGGGTATGCTTGCGCTGCCGGGCAGTCTTCACCGAAATTCTCCTGGGTGGGGTCCTTGGGGGGCCGTAATTCGAGGCCGGCGCGGCCTACTTCGCGCCGGCTTTTTTCTTCGCCGTGGCCTTTTTCTTCGGAGCGGCCTTCTTGGCCGCGGTCTTCTTCGCGGGCGCGGCACCGCCGGCAACCCGCTTGAAGTACTTGATCAGCAGGTCGAAACTCTTGTCCATGCTCGCTTGGAATTCCTTGCGGCTGTTCGTGGTCATCGACGCCCACTCGTCGACCGCTTCCTTGCCTTCCGCCGGGACCCACGAGACGTTCTTCGCCATCTTGTGTACTTGCTTGGCGGATTGATCTTGGAGCCGTCCCAGCGCGTTCAGTGCGCGGTCAAAAGCCTTCTTCTGCATCTCGATGCCCTTGACCGACATTTCGGCTGCCTTCGTCCGGGCCGCGTCGCCCGAGATTCCCTTGAGCGAGTCTTGCGCGCGATTGATCAGCTTCCGCGCGCTGTCCGCGGTCTTTTTCATTACGGAGGTGTCTGCTGCCATGATGATGTTTCTCCTGTCCGCATTCGCGGCGATTTGACCGGTGGAAGTATACGCGGGCCGATGCCGCGATTGCCACACTATGCCACTCTATGCGGACCCATTCCCGGGGCTGTTGCCGACGAGCGCTTGCAGGCATTTTCGCACGGTCGATTCGAGTTCCTGGATGCGGAGAGGCTTCGAGAGGTAATCGTTCATGCCGGCCCCGAGGCATCGTTCGCGTTCGCCGTCCATCGCGCCGGCGGTCATGGCGATGATCGGGAGGCGGGTGCCGTGGGCGAGGGCGCGAATCGCGCGGGTGGCGTCGAGGCCGTTCATGCGGGGCATGTGGACGTCCATCAGCACGAGGTCGTAGGTCCCGGGCGCGGTGGCCTCGATGGCCTCGACGGCCTCGGTGCCGTCAGGGGCGATTTGGTAGGTCCAGCCCAATTTAATCATGTAACTGCGGATGACCTCGACGTTGATGGGGTTGTCCTCGGCAATCAGGACGTGGAGCGTGGGCGCGCTTGGGGGCGCCGCAGTTGGGGGAATCGCGGCGGCGCGGGAATTGTCCGGCGCGGCGTGCCGCAGGCCCAGTCTCACGATGAACTCCGAGCCGCCGCCGGCCCGGCCTTTCGCCTCGACGGTGCCTCCCATCAGCTCGACCAGGTGGCGGGTGATCGCGAGGCCGAGGCCCGTCCCGCCGAAGCGGCGCGTGTTGGCCATGTCCGCTTGATGGAAGGGGGAGAATATCGCCTCGCGTTGTTCCTCGGGAATCCCAATCCCAGTATCGATCACGCGGATTTCAAGGGGGAACCCGTCCGCCGCCGATTCGTCGTAGCGCATCGACGCGGCTATCCGGCCCGCATCGGTGAATTTCACCGCGTTCCCGATCAGGTTCGACAATACTTGGCGCAGGCGGAGCGGGTCGCCGGAAAGGAACAGGGGAACGCCCTCATGCACCTCGATTTCCAGCGGCACGCCCTTGTCGACCGACTTCGGGCGGAATAAATCGGCCACATCGCGCAGGCACTGGGCCGGGCTGAATGGCAGGCAATCGAGTTCGAACCTGCGCGCCTCGATCTTCGAGAGGTCGAGGATGTCGTTTAGGATGGTCAGCATGCTTTCCGCCGAGCGAAGCAGGGTATCGAGGCGCGCTCGTTTTTCCGGATCGACTTCGTCGAGGAGCAGCAACTGGGCCATCCCCATGACCCCGTTCATCGGGGTGCGAATTTCATGGCTCATGTTCGCGAGGAATTCGCTCTTCGCCATATTGGCCGCCTCGGCCAGTGCCTTCGCGCGCAGGAGTTCCTCCTCGGCACTTTTGCGCAGCGACACGTCGCGAGCAATGCCTTGTATCGCGACGGGTTTACCGTCGTCGTCGTAGACGAGCGACCCATTCATCTCGACCTCGATGACGGTGCCGTCCTTTCTTTTGAGCCTGACGTCACGGGGTTCGCCCTCGATGGGCCTGCCGTGCTGCATGATGGTCTGGATCATCCGCAGGGCATCTGGAAGATGGTCGGGCACGATAATGTCGGGGAAGTTGATATCGTCGCCATCCGCCGGGTCATACCCGAGCATTTCGTAAGCGGCCTTGTTCCCCTTGATAAACCGGCCCGCGAAGTCGTGCAGGTATACGGCATCGCTGGAATCCTCGAAAAGCGTCCGGTAACGCTGTTCGCTTTGGCGGATGGACTTCTCCAAGTTCTTGCGAGATGAAATATCCATTGTGATACCGCGATACCCGGCCAATTCCCCGTCCCGATAAATGGGCGTGCGGCGGGCGATGACCGGGACCCCTTTCCCGGACTTGTGCCTTGCCGTAAATTCGTCGTTATCGAAATCCGACACCCCATCCCGCACTTCAGCGGCGACGCGCGGTCGATCCGGTTCGGAAACGAGGTCGACCAAATTCATTATCCCGACCACGTCGGTGACCTCGAGTCCGACGATTTCGCACGTGGCCCGGTTCGCATAGGTGATGATCCCGTCGCGATCGGTCTCGTAGACGCCGATTGGGGCCAAATCGCTCAGTGCGCGAAATCGGGCCTCGGATTCCTGGATAGACGCGGTGGCGGTGCGTTTGTCCAGGTAGGCCCCGATGGCGTTTGCGGCGCACTTGAGCGCCTCGATTTCAGGCAGGTCCCAGAGGCGCTCCGTTAAACAATCGTCCAACCCAATAAAACCCCACCATCCGGCCGCCGTAAATACTGGGACAAAGACGCTGGAAAAAATTCCGCTTGCTTGCATGATCTTGCGGGGCACTTCGGGAAGTTTACGCGCCAAGACAAAGGACGCTTCGCCGCGTGCGAGGCGGTCTTGGAGACCCAACTCCGCCGCGATACTGTAGGGAATGCCCTTGTAGATGGGATTGTCAATCTCAGGGGTTAGGCCCTCGCGCACCCATTCGCAGACGATGTCCATCAGGATTCCACCGTCGCCCGGCTCGCGGTTCGAAAACAGATAGACGCGGCTTATCCCGGTCGCCTCGCCGAGGATGCCGAGGGTCTCGCCAAGGTCCTTGGGGGACTTGTCCATCGTGAGGAGATTGTGCGCGATATCGGAGTTCGCCACAAGGATACGGTCGCGTTTCTTCAGTGCGCAGGCGGCGTCGATCTCGGCGGTAATCTCCGTGAAATTCACGACAACCCGCGCGATCTCGCCGGTCCCGGAAAACTCGGGAATGGCGGTGAGCATGGACCATCGGGGAGATTGGGACCCTGGCAGCGCAATACCCACTAGGACATCTCGCACGGGTTGGTGCCCGGCCAACGCCCGCGACAAGGGATTGTCCTCGGGGGCGAGCGGCGATCCGTCCCTCGTCAATAGCCTCAATTTTCCACCGAGGTTTCTCCCGGTCAGGTCCGTTCCCGGGGGTGCCAGCAGGGATGTCGCGGCAAGATTGGCAAAGACCACCTTTCCCGCGGGGTCGAAGGTGATGATTGCGGAACTCAGGCCCTCGACGAGGCCTTGGTATCGCTCTTCATCCGACCGACGGGCGTCTGCCGCGGCCTTGGCCTCGATGGCACCGCCCACTATCCGGGCCGCGGCCCGGATGGCGTCGATGCTGGATTGGGACCAATGCTCGGGACGACCGACGAGATTAGTCATTCCGACGATGCCCCAGGAACCTCCGGCCACGGCGATGGGCACAATCACTAGGGAAACGGTTCCTTGGCTGGCCAGCGGCCCCCGGATAGCGCCGGGCATTTCGGAGGTCTTCCTGACGAGGACTTCGTCCAGGGCAGCCCCGTCGGCGTATTCCGGGAATCCCATCTGGGTGTACGAAAGCCCGTGAATCTGATTCGGGATCTTGTCGACGGGCTCGGTGGCGCTCCACATCGACCTGCGGTGGACGCGGAGGACCCCGTTCTCGTCCGCCCGGTCCTCGTAGATCGATGCGCGGCTGGCCCCGGCGGCGGTCCCGAGGAGGGCCACCGCCCGATCGAGAACGGCCTGGACATCCTCGCCCGGCAGCGCGAAATTGGCGATATCGGCCACGGCGGCGAGGATGGCGTCGCGCGACTGGACTTCCGCGTCCGCCTCGGCCCGTTTCCGGAATGCCCGGAGGCGAATATAGAACACTAGGCAAGTATTGAGCAACCCGAAGATTTGGAGGTTGGCGTAGTCCCCGAACTCTCCCGGGTCAAGCGCCATTCGTCCCACGATCAATCCCCCCGTCAACGCGAGGGACTCGAGCAGTAGAAACCAGCGCGGGTCATAGACGATGCACCCGATTAACAGCATCCACGTGAGCGGCCCGTAATTGGGCGGCACATCGAGATAGGTCCGATAAAGAATAATGGCCAAGTTCGCCAAGACGACGCAGGCAATGATGGCATGGGCATAGTGCGGCGGCGGCGGATAGAAACGGACTCGGAGCCCGACCGCCATACTCGCGGCAATGATAATTAGGCAACCCCAGAAGTGGGGTGTCCCGATAAATTCGGCATCCCTAATGGCCTGCAACACCACGATGCAGCCGAACAAGGCCGCGTTGGCCCAGGCCAGCGGTTGCAGGATACCGGCAAGCGCGGTGTCACCGATTTTAGGAATACGTACGCTGGGCATGGCGGCGTAAAGGTCCTTGTGGGTCAGGTCCCTGCAGCGGCGGGGGGAGAATCTTGGGGTGGCGAAGGAACGGCATCAAGGGCAAGGGTTAGGCGGCCGTAGCACGCGCGCAATTCGTCCAAGAGAAGCTGTGCCTCTGGAAAGGCCTCGTTGTGCGCCAGACGTTCGATCTTCATGGCCACGTCCTCGAGCTGCTCTGCGCCGATCCACGCGGCACTGGTCTTTAGGGAATGAGCGGCGCGAAATGCCTCATCGCAACTGCCGCCCAGAAGGCTGGATTCGGTGCGCGCGAACTGTTTCGGAAGGTCTTTCCGGA
>CANKTP010000107.1 GCA_947486375.1 Candidatus Hydrogenedentota bacterium
GACAATTATTTCGATTGCATCATTTGCGGCGACGTGCTCGAGCACCTGGTCGATCCCACCGAGGCCCTGCGAAAGCTGTCCCGAATCCTCGCCCCCGGCGGCGTGTTCATCATCAGCATCCCGAACGTCCGCTTCTTCACCGTCGTGCATATGCTCGTCCACGGGAGATGGAAATACGAGGACTCCGGGATCATGGACCGCACGCACCTGCGGTTTTTCACGAAGGTCGAGTTGCAGGAGATGATCGAGGCGGCGGGTCTCGACTTGGTCCGGCTCGAACCGCTGTCCATGATGCCCGCCGACCGCCTTCCCTTGGGGCCGAACCGGACGCTGACGCTCGGACGCATGACCATTTCGGACCTAACGGAGGAGGAATACGAGGGGTTCCGCGTCTTCCAGTATTTGATCGAGGCCGCGAAACCGGGCGCGGATCCCCTCGCGCGCGCCCAGGCCGCCTTCGACGACAAGCAATACGAGAAGGCGTATACCCTTGCGGAGAAGGCCCGCAACGCCCATGCGGCCAATCGTCTCGCCCTCATGGGCAAGGCCATCGCGCACGTGGGCCGGCTCGACGAGGCCGAGTCCCTCTATCGCAAGGCCCTCGATGCCGCCCCGGGCGACCCCGCAATCCAGGGCGATTTCGGACTGCTCCTAATCGCCATGAACCGGGCCCACGAGGCCCGCGCCCATATCGAGGCCGCCTACAAGGCCGGGCCAACGGCCAAGCTTGCCGGGGGGCTCGCGCTCTCGTGGATCGCCGAGGGGAACCATGCCGAGGCCTTTCCCCTGCTCAAGGAGTCCGTCGAACTTCAGTTCGACAACGAACAAATCCTGCGGCACCTCATCGAGGCCGCTCATGCCGAGGGCAAGCTTCGCGACATCGAGGGACCCGTCCGTCGCTTCGTCGAGTTCTATCCGGGCAACCTCGACATGGTTTATAACTTCGCCTCGATCCTGAGGACGATTGGGCGGCCGGACGAGGCCCGGGATCGCCTGGAAACGCTCCTCATGTTTTCCCCGGACCACGACAAGGCCCAGGCCCTCCTCGCGGATATCCTCGGCCCTGCGGCGTCCGAATAAGGCGGCGACCCACATGAGACCGGCCAATCAATGGACAAGCGACCTCCTCGGCGACGCCCGAAATCCCGATGCTGTCTTGAGCGAAGGGCGTGACGGCGCATCCACGCTGCGAATCGGGAACGTCTATCTCCACAGCCGCTACAACCCGCGCGACGAAGCCAAGCGCTTCGTCGAATCCCTGGAACTGACCGCAGAACGCCCCGTGGTCGTGATTGGGCTCGGCCTCGGGTACCACGTCCTCGAGATCGCGGCGCGCGGACACGAGGTATCCGTCATCGAGCCCGACGCCGCCGTGGCGCGCCTCGCCCTCGAGGGGCCCATGCGCGGCTCGACGGTCATGCTTGGAATCGGCGATCCCGAACGGCTGGCGAACGACCCGGAGTTCGCCGTCCTGGCGCGGAAAAACCCGCAGTGGGTGATCCACCCCGCCACGGCGCGCATCCACCCCGTGTACTCCGAGGACGTGATAGGCCGCCTGGCCAGGCTGGCGTTGCAAGACGAACGATTGAGCATCGCCATCGTGGGCCCCATGTATGGGGGATCGCTCCCTATCGCCCTCTACTTGCAGCGGGCCTTCGAGAAGCTCGGGCACCGCACCCTGTTCGTGGACAACAGCACCGGCTGGGATTTGTACAGCGGTATCGCTGCGAGTGTGTCGAATAAGAACGTATCGGACCAACTCGGCACGATGGCCACGAACCTCCTCGGCGAGTGGAGTTATGCGCGCGTCATGGAGTTCGTCCCGGACATCTGCATCGTGCTGGCGCAGGCGCCCGTCCCATCGAATTTCGCCGAGCGGCTCCGAAAGGAAGGAATCGTCACGGCCTTTTGGTTCGTCGAGAACTGGCGGCATTTTTCGTATTGGTCCCAAGTCGCGCCGCAGTACGACTACTTCTTCCACTTGCAGCCCGGGGAATTCGAGGAGAAGCTGCGCGAGGTCGGGTGTACGCACCAGGCCTTCGTGCAGACGGCCTGCGACCCGGAGATTCACCGGCCTGTCGAGCTCACCGCCGACGAGCGCAGGGAAGTTTCCTGCGACATCTCGTTCGCGGGCGCGGGATACCGCAACCGTTTGCGCCTGTTCAGCGGGCTCACCGACTACGACTTCAAGATTTGGGGCGTCAATTGGACGACGCGGGATCTCGTCAAGCACATCTGCCGGGCCGAGGAACGGTTCACCCCGGATTTCTTCGCGCGAATCGCCGCAGGTTCGCGGATCAACATCAATCTGCACTCGAGCATCCTGCACGACGGCGTCGACCCCAAGTGCGACACGATCAACCCGCGCGTCTTCGAGATTGCAGCCTGCGGGGCCTTCCAAGTGTGCGATCCCTGCATTGGCCTCGACAAACTCTTCGACTTCGAGACCGAAATCCCGGTCTACACCTCGCTCGCCGAGCTGCGCCGAAAGATCGACTACTACCTGGCGCACCCGGCCGAGCGCGCCGAAATCGCCAAGCGCGCCCGCGCCCGCGCCCTCCGCGACCACACCTACGAGCACCGCGCCCGGCAGATGCTCGACTGCATCCTCGCCGACTTCAGCGCCGCCATCCTCCGCAAGGGCGTCCGCGTCCAGCGCACCATGTCGGAAATGGCCGACCGCGTGGGCCGCGAAACGGAATTGGGCACATATCTCGCCGAGCTTTCGCCGTCACGCCTCTTCCTGTTTGAGGAGATATACAGGGACTTTCCGCCGCAGACGGAGTTGAAATCGTATCCCGAGAAGTTGTTCGCCTACCTGCGCGAAATGCGGATGAGCAACGAAGCCCTGCTGAGGGGCAGATAACATGCGAATCCTCATCTTCCAGACAACCCGCATGGGCGACATGCTGCAAACCACCCCGTTGATCCGCGCCCTGCGGCGGCGATATCCGGATGCCCACATCGCCGTCATGGTGCGGCCCCTCGGCAAAGTCATCGCCCAGTGCAACTCCGACATCGACGAGATGTTCCTCTACGATGAGGACCGGATGTTCACCAACCTCCGCGCGCACGACTCGGATCGCTTGCTCGATGCCTACAAAAATGCCGACCTCATCGTCCAGTGGATGAAGGACAGCAAATTCGACCGGGTCTATAACGTCACCCACAGCATCTCCTCGGCCATGCTGCTCAAGCTGGCCGGGTTCCCCGACATCATCGGGGCTTACCTGAGCGACGACTGGATTTTCGTCCTCAAGGGCGAGTGGACAAATTATTTCTTCGCCAGCGTCTTCGACCGGAAATACAACGCCCTGAACCTCTGCGACATCACGGGGCGCTTCGAGGACGACGCCGAGCCCGCCCTCGAACTCGTGTTCGACCTGCGCCCCGAGGACGAGGCCTTCGCCGCGCAGTTCATCGCGGAAAACAAGATCGACCCGGGGACCATGCTCGTCGGGATTCAGCTGGGCGCGAGCGACGAATTCAAGCGCTGGTCCGTGCCCCACTGCGCCGCCCTCGCGCGCATGCTCCACGAACGCTTTGGCGCGCGCATCCTCCTGTTCGGCGTGGAAGAGGAAGCCAAGCTCGGCGACGAGTTCGAGCGCCACGCCCCGGGGCTCGGGATCCCGCTCTACGGCAAGACCTCGATCGCCCAGGCCGCCGCGCTCCTCGCCAAGTGCCGCTTCCTCGTGACCAACGACACCGGTACCATGCACGTCGCCGCCGCCGTGAAGTGTCCCGTCGTCCTCGTCTCCATCGGCTACGTGCACTTCCGTGAGACCGGGCCCTACGGCGCGGGCCACGTCGCCATCGAGCGCCGCAAGACGATCATCGCCAATTCCAACATCAAGGAATCGGAGGTCGACGACTCGACCTACGTGCAACCGGCCCACGTCATGCGCGCAGTGGATTTCCTTCTCCACCTGAACGAGACGGGCGAACCGCTCGATATCCCCGACGATCCCGAAATGGACGGCGTGGACCTCTATTGGTCCGAGTTCGCCCCCGATGGTTGCCTCGAATGGTATCCCGCCGTGCGAAGGGAACTCTCCGAGACCGATTTCCTCCGCATCGCCTACCGCTGCCTGCGCCTCGACCCCGGCGACGGCGAGACCCCGGGCAGCACCGAGTGGCGTAGCCTGAATCGCCTGCTGGGGCAATACCGTCTCGAGGGCGACACGAGTCTTGCCGAGTTCCAACGAAAGTCCCAGGCCGAATTCGCCCAACTGGCCGGCATGGCCGAGCAGGGAGAGAAGTTCGCCCGCGACCTGCTCAAGGCCCTCACCGGCAAGCGCGACATCAAGAAGGCAAAGGAACTCGTGGCGCAGCTCAAGGAAGTCGACGAGGCCGTCCGCATCTTCGGCGAGATTCACCCCGGATGCCGCCCCATCTCCGCCATGGCCCGCTTCGAGCGCGACAACCTCGAGCTCGGCCCCGCCGAGGAACTCGCCCAGAAGACCATCGACATCTACGCCGGATGCACCCGCCGCGCGCACGGAATGGCCCGCAAATGCGCCGTGCTCCTAAATTCCGTCCCCGGCACTCCCCTCCCAAAAGTCCCATAGGCCCCATAAGTCCCATAAGCCCTTCAATCTTTCGATGACTCGGGGCCTTGAACTCCCCGGCACCGCGGCATACCTGCCCCGAACACCCGCTTGCCCATCGACCGCGTTCCCGTTCCGCCGTTCGCGACGGATACGCGCTCTTGATATACTGGCCCTCCCCCCAACCCCCAAAGGCCCCCATGATTGTCGGATTAATCACCCTCGGCTGCGACAAGAACACGGTCGACAACGAATACCTCGCCGGGATGCTCGACCGGGCCGGATGCGAGTCCGTGTTCATGCACGGCGTCGAGATGGACCGCCCGCTGGACGCGGTTGTCGTGACCACCTGCGGCTTTATCGGGTCGGCGAAGCAGCAGTCCATCCAGGCCATCATGGAAATGGCGGAGAGCAAGCGCACGACGGGCAATCCGGGCCGTCTCTTCGTGGCGGGGTGCCTCGCGCAGCGATATTCGGGTGAGCTCCAGCAGGAGGTCCCCGAGATCGACGGCATCGTCGGCGTCGGGCAGTATGCCGACCTGACGCGGATGATCGTCGAGGCGGGCGAGGCGGACGGCGTCAGCCGGGTCAACGACGTGCCGATGGTGGACATCTACCAGTTCATGCAACGGCGGCGGATGGAATCGAAGCCGCACGCGTTCCTGAAGTTGTCGGACGGCTGCGACCACGCCTGCACGTTTTGTTCGATCCCCTCGATGAAGGGCAAACTCCGCTCGGTGCCGCCGGAGATTCTGTTGAAGGAAGCGCGGGGCTTGCTGGACGACGGCGTGCGCGAATTGAACCTCGTGGCGCAGGACCTCGCCGATTATGGGCGCGACCGCTGGAAGGACTATCGCCTGCCGGAATTGTTGCGCGACCTATGCGCGCTCGACGGCGATTTCTGGGTCCGGTGTTTCTACTTGTATCCGGGCGGCATAAACGACCGGCTGCTCGAGGTCTTCGCGTCGGAGCCCAAGATAGTTCCCTACGTCGACATGCCCCTGCAACACCTCGACCGCGAGGTGCTCCACCGGATGAAACGCCCCTACCGAGACGTAAACACGACCCTCCTGGTGAAGCGCATGCGCGAGGCCGTCCCGCGCCTGGTGCTGCGCACGACAATGATCGTCGGGTTTCCCGGCGAGACGCCGCAGGAACATCGCCGGATGCTCGAGGGAATGGAAGAGCTCCGGTTCGACCGGCTCGGCGCGTTCATGTATTCGCAAGAGGAAGGGACCCCGGCGGGCGGCATGCCGCGGCAGGTGGGCAAGGCGACCCTGCAAAAACGCTGGGACGCGGTGATGGCCCTGCAAACGGAAATCGCCGCGGAGCTCGGCGAACGTCGCGTGGGCGAGACGACGCGCGTGTTGGTCGAGGGTTTCGACGATGAGCGGGGCATGTGGGAAGGCCGGAGCTACGCCGAGGCCCCCGAGATCGACGGGAGCATTTATTTTGAGAGCGACGCCCCCGTGACGGTGGGCGAGTTCGTGGATGTCGAGATCACCGGCGCGGAGCTATACGACCTTGTGGGGCGCGCCGTGGCGCGAAGGGAAGTTTCGGTCGCGGGGTAACTTCCCCATTGATTCCCCTTCAAAGGGGAATTCGGATTTTCCAAGACCAACCCTGGTGTCAATACAAGCGCACTCACCCACATTGGCAATGGTGTCGAATCAACTGTAAACTGCAAACAACTCCAGAGGAACGTTCCATGATCAGCCAGGACCAACGCAAGCTGAATTCCGGTTTCCATGCCAAGTCCGAACCGGTTGAGATTTTGAAAGGCATAGACCTTCATGGACGAATCGCCATCGTCACGGGCGGGTACTCCGGGATTGGTTTGGAAACGACACGGGCGCTGGTGGGGGCTGGTGCCAGGATAATCCTGCCCGTACGAAGACTCGACGTGGCCAAGCGGGAATTGCAGGGCTTGGTCGGAGACTCCGATTTGATCGAGATGAACCTGGCCGAACCCGCGTCGGTCAGGAGGTTCGCGGATGAATTCAAGAAGACGGGATTGGCGCTGGATATCCTGATCAACAACGCGGGAATCATGGCGTGCCCTGAAATGCGGACGCCAAACGGTTGGGAAATGCAGTTCGCGGTGAACCAGATTGGCCATTTCGTGCTGACGACCGAGCTCATGCCCATCATGGAAAAGACGCCCGGCGCGCGATTGGTGACCTTGTCCTCGACGGGCCACAAAATCTCCGGCATTCGCTGGGACGATATTCATTTCAAGGGAGGTTACGAGAAATGGCCGGCGTACGGCCAATCGAAAACGGCGTGCTGTCTCCTGGCCGTCGAATTCGACCGCCGAATGAAAGACAAGGGCGTGCGCGGGTTCGGCGTGCATCCGGGCGGAATCTTCACGCCCTTGCAGCGGCATCTCGACAAAGAGGAGATGGTCGCGCTGGGTTGGCTGGGTGCGGATGGCGAGATGTCGGAACGCGCGAAGGCGGCGTTCAAGACGCCCACCCAAGGCGCAGGCACGACGTTGTGGTGCGCGACGCAGCCCGCGTTGGGTAAGTTGGGGGGCGTCTATTGCGAGAATTGCGATGTCGCCGACATGCAGGGCGAGGGCGAAATGGCGCGGTATGTCGGGGTGGCCCCGTGGGCGGTGGAGACCGAGGACGCCTCGCGGCTATGGACTGAGACCGAGAAAATGCTTGCCGCGATTTAACGCGGTATCAATTGCGCCAACGTGACGGGAGCGGGCGTAGGGGCCGGCTGGAAGCCGGCGCTACAAGGGGCTCACGCCTTCGCGCGGATGCCCTTGATCGTTTCGTTGCGCAGTTCGCCGCCGTGGGTGATGACGCAGCCCTTGAGGATGTCGTCGTCGAGGTTCAGCTTGAAGGCCTTGGCGTCCTTGTCCCAATAGTGCTCGACCAGGCTGCCGAGGTTTACCGAATACATCTGGCTCGCGTTCGCGCAGACCCGCCCCGGAAGGTTTCCCAGGAACACGTCAAGGACGTCAAACGGCAGATAGCCAACTACCGCAAGTTCCGGGACCTCGCCCACGAATGGGTGAATCTCGCCATCGAGTCCTGTAAGCTCAGGGCATCGGAAGACGATGAGACGTAGATTGAGAACTCGGTACTCTCAAGGTTACACCATCGGATAAATTACTTTTTTCGGGGAGTGGGAGGAATGGGACGGACGAGAGACTTTGTGGTGCGGCGTTCCAGCCTGCAATCTCATATACCATAGGATGTTCGGCACGCTGTAAGCCTGCACAACAATGGGCACCCCCGGGGTTTCACAGGACGGGCGCGCGTCGCCGCGTCGCCAGAAAGGCCAGACCCTTCGTGCTCACCATGAGCTCGGTCTTGGCCCAGAACGCGACGACGTTGTCGTCCGGGTCGAGGCCACTCTGGCGCAGTTCGGCCACGATGATGGACTCGGCGCGAGCGCGGCACCAGTCCTCGAGCGCCTGGCCCTCGAGTCCCCCCGAGGCGGCCTCGTTGACGGCGGCATCATAGTTGTCGAGGCTGCGCATGAGTTGGGCGGCGCCGTCTTGGAGCCGCGAGAACTCGCCGAAATGGGTGACGAACACCCGTTCCGCACCGGTGTCGAGAATCCGCTGGACGCTCCGCTTGCCCGCCGACGGGTCGAACTCGGGCGGCGAGCACACGTACCCCACGTAACACTTTCCGTCGCGGTCCAGTTGGCGATAGGTAAGCCCGAATGCGTCGCCCGCAATCACGCTATTTGAGGCCGCATCATGGATCACAAAGTGGTGCTTCGCATGGCCGGGCGTGTGAAGGAAGCGGAGCTTGCGGGTCCCGAGTTCGATGACCGACTCGTCCTCGAGCGTGCGAATGCGTGACTCCTCCACGGGTTCCACCACGCCATAGATTTCGAGCAGGCGTTGCTCGCCGTATATTTCGGTTGCGCCGGCGACGAGCCGCCTCGGGTCCGCGATATGCCGTCCCGCGCGCGGATGGGCAAGGATGGTGGCATTGCGGCAATGCTTCGCCAGTTCCGCCGTGCCGCCGCAGTGGTCGAGGTGGACGTGCGTTACCACGATGTAACGTACTTCATCAGGGCGCATGTCCTTGGCAGCCAATGCCTGGAGTAAATAGGGGACCGAAAAGCGCGTTCCGTTGTCGAAGAACGCGGCTTCGCCGCCATCGATCATCAGGTACGCGGCTGCTCGGCCCTCGAGGAGATAGTGACAATCGATTACGGAGATGGCATCCACCGAGGTGGCGGGCATGGAAACAGATCCTTCTTCGAGTTGGTGAGCGTGGTGCCGCCGAAACGGCCTATCGGTCGTACTCGGCGCGAATACGTTCGAGAAGAGCGCGCGCCCGGTTTGTTAGCGCGGCGCCGGCATCGAATATCTCGGCGCCGTTGCCCTTGCGCAGCTCGATCCGCAAACTAGTGAACTCGCGCGCCAGCGGCACGACCTCGATCCCGAGTTGACGTGCGCGGTCTTTCTTGCCCTGTCCCATCAGGCGGCAAAGCGCCCCATCGCAGGCGCACACCGCCGCGCTGGCCTCGATGATCTGGCTGCGGGCTTGGGCTATCTGCGGCATGGCATACATCATGTTCACGAGGCGGTCCTTGAGGCCATGAATGATGTCCATGTTGGCCGGGTCCGCGCCGTCCTGCGCCCGGGCCATTTTCTCCTCGATGGCCTCGCAATCGACCCCATAGGCGCTGACGAGTTTTATGTAGTTTTTCATCTTCAACGTAATGCCCCGGATGAGCCTCGATGAAATCACGCTCCGCCAGTGGTTGCCGTCCTGGGGCTGCGTGACCAGCATCACCTGTCCCTGGCCGGGGAACATCTCGATGTGTCCCTTGCGAGGCATTGGCCCCCATTTGCGCGTGCGGACAAACGCGGACACGTCGTAGAGTTCGAGCCCGTGGGGCGGCCCGGCGAAATCGACGTTGACTCCCGTCATCTCGCGGACATTGTTGCTAACTATCATGTACATGCTGAAGTCCGGGCCCTTCAGATGGTGCAGGCTTATCGGCGGTATGCCCGGTGCCGGTTCGTCGCGATATTCGCTGGCAAGACCCCGCACAAACCAATCGTCCAAGTGTTCTTCGACCCGCGCCGAGAGGAACAAGGGCGCCAGGACATCCAGCAGGCGCATCCGCTGCATCAGCTCCATCCACAGGTCGCTGAAGGTCAGGAATGGGCCCGTGAGCGTGCGTTGTACCCTGCCCCGAAGCCACGCCGGATCGTTGTGGTAGGAATAGGCAAACCATCCCCGCGCGCCATTGGCCACGGCCTTGTTCACCATGAGGCGCATCTCGGGGCTCGTGCTCCATTCCGGGGTTTCCGTCGGATACACGAATGCTGGGGCGCTCGCCCAAAACTGCTGCGCGTTGCCCAACTGTTCGTGGGTGCGCACCATCGTCCCGAGGTCCCATGGCTGGCGCGACGCAAAATGGCCGATGCCGGAGACATTGAAGAACGGCGCAAACAACGGGTGCGCGTTCGGATATCGGGCGACGAGCGCGACCGGGTGGTTCGGATCCACCGCCTCGATTCGGTCCCTCGCGGCCAGTACCTCCCGGAAACGGTCCTCGAGCGGCTCTCCGCTGAACATATGGGCGAGGATCGCGTTGGATCCCGCGAGGGGCGCGATGTGCGTGTCGATGATGCGTTGTTGTTCCGCGTCCGTTCCGCCGAGGGGATATTCGTGCCGGGGCACGAAACGAATGCCATTCGCCTCGGCCAGGCCCAGCATGGAACGCCAGTCGTCGGCCTTCAGCCCGTGAACATGCGCGAGCGCGACGGCGTTGTGATGGTGGACCACCAGGTCCTCCATGACCAGCTCCCAGTATTCGGCCAGCGAGATGCCGAGCATGGCCGCGAGCCGCTTCGAGGATTCGGCGTCCATGTAGACCCCCAGCGGCATGAACTCGTCCAAGAGAGGGTATTGGCGTTTCGGGGACCTCGGCTCGATGCATCCTTGGCTCTTTGCGACCGCTTCCTCCTCTGCGGGGGTCATCGCGCGGAAACGAATCGAGGCGACCTCCATCGACTCGACGGTGCGCGTGGGCGAATATAGCCGGACGATCACGTTCGTCACGCGGCCCGGAAAGCCGAAATGGGACAAACCGCGCGCCACCGTGCGCCAGCCGTTCCCTTTCGGCAAGGCCCCGAAATGCGAACCGCCCTCGTAGGTCCACATCCAGGTGGGGTGCGCGCGGTCGCTCGTGCAACGGTAGGTGATCTCGACGATGGGATACGTCGCCGTGTCGACGGGAAAGCGCGAATCGTTCTGGCCCACCGAACTCAGGGGGACCCAATACCGGGGGTCATTCTCGGACAGGCTATCGATGCTCAGGATATTCTTGAAATCTCCCTGGATGCGCACCCCCTCCCCCGTGCGTTGCTTGCGCGAGGGGACCTTTTCCCATTCCGTGGTCGAGGGAAGATCGATGGTGCGCCATTTCGCCAGGTCGTCCGCGGTAAATTCGATGCCGTCGGCGGCGCGGCATGCCCTCGCATCGGGCGCGGCAAGCAAGGTCCCAAGGTAGCCCAAGTACTCGTATGCCGTATGTGCTGTACCGGCGGCCCCGGTGACGTTGTCTTGGACGCTCACGAATTACCTCGGAATCGATGGTCGGGATGTTACCCGCCATTTTGAGGGTAAAGGTGGCCCCGGTACAACTTTTGCCGCAATCGACACACGATCGCGTCGCCGCCGAGTCAAGTACACACGGCAACCCGGGCTGGCGCGATAAATCGGCGCCAGCCCGGATCGGCCTTCAGGACAACTATTCGCGAGGCGGTGGCCTGCGAGTCACCGTGACCTGTTCGTATTCTTCCTTCGTGATGCCGCCGTCGCCATTCGCGTCGACTTCCTCGAAACGGGGCGGAGGAGGCGGAGGCGGGGGGCCGTGACGACCCGCGTCGCCGCCGTCGCGGAATCCGCGTGGCGGCGGGCCTTGTTCAAATTTGCCGCCACGACCGCCTCCCTGATCGAACCCGCCCGGGGGCGGGCCTTGCGGATGATCGCCGTCAGGTCCACCGGGGCCACCCGGGGGAGGGCCTTGGGGACCCCTAGGGCGACGCTCGAACTCTCCGCCCGGCGGCGGCGGCGGACCGTCAAATTCGCCGTCCCCTCTCCCACGCCCGGGCCCGAAATCGCCCTCCCCGGGCCCTCCCCGATCGCCTCCCCGCCTGCCGCGGCCGCGCTCGATGGCCGCATTAAATTCCTCTTCGGAAACCGTCCCGTCGCTATTCGTATCGACGGCCTTGAACGCGGGTGGTGTCGGAGGTCGTCGACCGGGACCGTGCGGCGGACCATCCGGGCGTTGGCCGAATTCTCCCGGCGGGGGCGGAGGAGGCGGGGACGGCTCCTGGGCCTGCGCCATCGAGATGGCGGTCGAGGCCGCGGCGAGGGCCGCCGCGCCCAACCATGCATTGAGTTTCGTTTTCATCGGGTGTCTCCTTTCGTTGATGTCTATCGGAAGAATACCCGGCGCAAATGACACCCATGCGGGTGTCCAGATGAACAATTTGTCATTTAGATAGCGGGCTTCGCGCAACCTCGTTACTGTACATTGGTCGACAAAGGGAGTTGATATACTTCGCCAAGATGAAGATTCTCGTTGTGGAAGATGAAGCCAAGATCGCCGACTTCGTGCGCAAGGGCCTCGAGGAGCAGGGCTTCACCGTCGACCTCGCCACGAACGGCACCGACGGATTCGAGTGCGCCTCGGCGCGCCAATACGACGCGGTCGTGCTCGACATCATGCTGCCCGGACGCGATGGGTTGAGCATCCTGCGGGGGCTACGCAACGCAAAGAACGCGGTGCCCATCGTGTTGCTCACGGCGCGCTCCGCGTTGGACGAACGCATCGAGGGCCTCAATCTCGGCGCGGACGATTACCTGACTAAGCCCTTTTATGTCGAGGAACTCATCGCGCGGCTCCATGCCGTCACGAGACGGCGTTCGGGCGAACGGCTCACCATCCTCGAATCCGGAGACCTGCGCGTCAACCTCATCACACGGGAGGTCCGCCGGCGAGACGCCATGATCGACTTGACCGCGCGCGAGTTCGAGCTGCTCGAATACCTCATGCGGTCGCCGGGCCGAATCTACACGCGCACCCAAATCATCGAGCATGTCTGGGGCTATGACTTCGATCCCTCGACCAATCTCGTGGATGTTCACATCCGCCGCTTGCGGAAAAAACTCAACGAACACGCGCCCGAGGACATCATCGAGACCGTTCGCGGCGTGGGATACCGCATCCGGAAGCCTAGCCCATGATCCCGCGCTCGTTCACCGTTCGTCTGGCACTCGTGAGTACGGCTCTCTCCGGCGCGGTATTGGTCCTCTTCGCTATTTGGGGATTGACGCTCGTCCGCCAGTCAACCCTGGCGCGAGTGGACGACGAACTACGCGAATTCGCCCGCCGCCATCTGGCGCAGCCGGCCCGCGAACCGCGCCCCTGGGACCGTATCGAGGCAAATTTCGCCGAGGCGTCGGCAACCCGCGGCGCCGTCATCCTGCTCGTTATCGGCGACGAAGGCAGGCCCATGTACCGTTCCGCAAACTGGCCGGCCGCGCTTGCGGCCGGGGAGTTTCCCCAGCCTTCGGAACGCCACGAGACTCGCCCCCCACGGCGCGGATCCCGCGAACAGTGGAATCCCGGGCCGCCGCCCGGCGATATGCATCGACCGGACGATCGCCCCCCGCATGACCCGCGTCACGATCCCCGGTTCGACCCCGGCCCCCCGCCGCCCGGCGAGACGCCGTCGCCCGGGCGGGACCCGAACCGCCCGCCTTCGCCGCCGTACCGCGAACCTCCACCGCCTCCGCCGGAGATCGGCCAGCCGAAATTCCAGACCCGCACCGAAGACGGCGTGACCTGGCGCATTCTCGCCATGGGCAGCCCGTTCATGACGATCGCCGTGGGCCGCGACCTCGATCCGCTCGCGTCCCAAATGCGCGGCCTGTATCTCCGGTTCGGTGCGTCCGCCGCGGGTGCCCTGGCGCTCATGGCGATCGCCGGTTGGGTCGTCGCGCGCAGGGCGTTGCGGCCCGTCGCGATGCTGACGAAGACGGCCAGGTCGGTGACCGCAAAAGCGCTGCACGAACGCATCGCGATTTCGAATGCCGACACCGAATTCGCCCGCCTGATCGAGGTGTTCAACGGAATGCTCGACCGGCTCGAAAAAGGCTTCGCCCAGGCCACGCGATTCAGTGCCGACGCGGCCCACGAACTCAACACGCCATTGACCATCCTCCAGGGCGAGATCGAACGCGGAATTCATCGCGCCGCCGACGACTCCGAGGATCAGCGGCGCTACGGCAAGTTGCTCGAGGAAGTACAACGGCTGCGAAGCATCGTCCGCAAACTTCTGTTGTTGTCATTGGCCGATTCAGGCCAACTCAAGCTCAATCGCGAACCCGTGAACGTGACCGCGATGATTCAATCCGCCGTCGAGGACGCGCGAATCCTCTCCCCCGACCTTCGCATCGACCTCGAGCCCGGCGATCCCGTCATCGTTCCCGCCGATCCGGCCCTGTTGCAACAGGTCGTGCAAAACTTGCTCACAAATGCCTGCAAATACAACGTCCCGGGCGGCAAGATGAAGTGTCGTCTCCGGACGAACGACGGCGCGTTCGAGTTCTCGATCGTCAATACCGGGCCATCCATCCCGCCGCCGGATCAACCCCGAATATTCGACCGGTTTTATCGAGTCGACATGGCCCGAAGCCGCGCCGAGGGAGGTATCGGCCTCGGCCTCAGCCTCTCCCGCGAAATCGCCCGCGCCCACGGCGGCGAACTGGCCTTGGTGAAATCCGACGAACGCGGCACGGAGTTCCAGCTGACGCTGCCGTTGCGATGAAACCGCAAGGGCATCGACTTGGGGCGCAGGCCCGGTTCCATCGACGGTGCCCGTCCATTTCGTCCATCGCGTCCATTCCGTCCATACACGCTTTCTTCGCGCACATCGTGGGTTTCACCGGCGTGTTGTGCGATCGACCCATTGTTGTTAGACTCTCGGCATATGGACGAGAACATGGCCGAGATGATGCGGCAAGTCCACGCGCTCATGGACGAGTATCGCCTGAAGTGCCTGTGGTACATGCGCAAGGACTATTACCCGGAGACCCCCATCGCCGCGCAGCGAGTGCTCGAGGCCATCGAGCGGCACGGCGACATGGCGGCATTCAAAAAGGCGGCAACGATACGCCAATGGCTCTCACGGAATTCCAGCGTGCCGTCTGCCGGGTAGTCGCCGCCAACGCGAAGACAAATATCCCACACGATATCGACGTCTTTCACGACACCACGGAGGCAGTCGCCGTGAGTTGGACCGCCGACCGCGCGGCACTCGAGGGAAGCGGTTATCGGGTTGATGTGCAACAGATTCGTGCGGGGTTCGTCGAAGCCAACGTGGCCAGCGCGGGCGAGTCCGTCGTCATGCAGTGGACCGCCGATAGCGCTTTTCGCTTCTTCCCGCTGGTCGAACACGACGACTTCGGGCTCACCCTGCATCCCTTCGACCTCGCGACGAACAAGACGCTTGCCTTGGTGGGCCGCCTGGAAGTCCGCGATTGGGTCGACCTGATTCACTGCCACGGGGCAATTCAACGGCTTGGATATCTCGCATGGGCGGCGGCGGGCAAGGATCCGGGCTTTGGCCCCAGCAGCATCCTCGAGCAAGCGGGGCGGTCGGCCCGATATAGCCATGACGAGGTTGCGACGCTGGCGTTTGCGGGACCGCTTCCCGACGCGGCCGATTTGTCCCGGCGATGGCGCGAGATGTTCGATGAGGCGCGCGCATTGGTTGCGGTGCTCCCGCCCCACGAAGCGGGACACTGTGTGCTGGGTGACGACGGCGCATTGTTCAACGGCGACCGGGCGCAATTGATCGAGGCGCTCGAATCCGGACGCATGCGTTTTCATCAAGGCCGAATCCGGGGCGCCCTGCCGCAGCTTCACGGGGCATAGCATCCGGCTACTGGGTCACGCTCGTC
>CANKTP010000108.1 GCA_947486375.1 Candidatus Hydrogenedentota bacterium
AACGCGCTCGGTATCGGGTGGGACAAGGTCCAGTGGCTTGTCGCCGCCCTGAGCCTTGGATTGGGCTTCGGTTTGCAGGAGATTTTCGCGAACTTCGTCTCGGGCTTGATCATCCTGTTCGAGCGGCCCGTTCGCGTCGGCGATGCCGTGACCATCGGGAACGTATCCGGGACCGTATCGAAGATCCGCATTCGCGCCACGACCATTGTCGACTGGGACCGGAAGGAATTGATCGTCCCGAACAAGGAGTTCGTCACCGGCCAGGTACTGAACTGGTCATTGTCGGATTCGATTTCGCGCTTGGTGGTCCGGGTGGGAATCGCCTATGGGTCGGACACCCAAAAGGCGATGGAACTGATGTACACGGTCGCCAGGGAACATTCGCTGGTCCTCGAGGACCCCGAGCCGAAGGTGTGGTTCATCGGGTTCGGCGCAAACTCCCTCGACTTCGAACTGCACGTCTACAGCCCCAACATCGAAGCCAACATGCCCATCCAACACGACATCCACGTGGGCATCGACCGCGCATTTCGCGAGGCGAAGATCGAGATTGCGTTTCCCCAACGCGACCTGCATATTCGTTCGGTCGATCCGTCGGTGCCTATCTATCTTCCGGAGATGGACATCCCGCGCGACCTCAAGGATTAGCCGTCACATCCATTTCCGGAGGCGGAAGATCACCAGCATTCCCGCGGCGACCAGGGCCATGAAGCCGAGGACGCCGGCGAAGGCGTAGGGGTGGCCGGGGCCGGGCCAGATGTCGAGGTTCATTCCGTAGACGCCGCTGATGAGGGTCAGGGGCAGGAGGATGACGGAGAAGACGGTGAGGGTCTTCATGATTTGGTTGGTTCGTTGGGCGATGGTGGTGTGGTAGTTGTCGCGGAGGCCGTAGAGGAGTTCGCGGAGGCCGTCGAGGAGGTCGAGGGTGTTCAGGATGTGGTGTAGGACGCGGTCGAAACGGACTTGGAGGCCCTCGGAAATCCACTCGAACTCGCCGCGCGCGACGGGGACGAGCATGTCGCGCATGCCCACGGCGACTCGGCGCAGGTCGATGATCTCGCGGCGGACACGATAAATTTCCGCTTGGATTCCGTCGCCGAAGCCTGGGGCAAGGGAGAGCTCCTCGAGGTTCTCTATTTCGCGCTCATATTTCTCGGCCATGAGGACGTAGTTGTCGACCATGCCGTCGACGATAAGGTAGAGCAGGTGGTCGGCGCCCTTGCCAAGAACGAAGGGGGCATGGCGAGCGCAACGGTCGCGAAGTCCGGCGATGGTCCGGTGGGGTTCCTCGTGGACGGTGATGAGGTAGCGTTCGCCCCCGAAGACAGAGAGTTTGCGGGGCGAGAGCTCGAGGGTGTTGCCGAGGCCCACGACGCCGTAGAGGAGCATGAAGAACTGCTCGTCGTATTCGTCGACCCGGGCGCGGTGCTCGCCGGCGAGGCAATCCTCGACGGTCTCGGGATCGAGGCTAAAGAGGGCGGCGACCCGGAAAAGGTCTTCCTCGGAGATGGCCTCGAAGTCGAGCCAAAATGTGGTGTCGCCCGCGTCAAGCAGCGGGGTCACTTGGTCGAGGGAGGAGATGGTGGAGCAGGTACCTGCTTTGTCGATGGCGAACCCGGTGAGCATGCGGTATCGTAGCAATGCGGGGGGGGCATGGCAACTTCGGGGGAGCGTTGGAGAAGGGCTGTTGGATTGATGGTAGTTGAGTGTAGGGCAAAGGACCGAAGGGACGGAAGAGACATAAAAGACAGAAGGGATGGAGGAGGGCTGTGGCTGGGATTCTTCGGTGGCGTGAGTTTTTACACGATGGCCAGACCGATTTCGTTGTTGAGTTCGTAGCCGGTGCGGGTGGGGCGAAGGGAATCGCCCTCTTCCTCGATGAGCCCGCGGGCGGCGAGGGCGGCGAGCGGTGCGGCGAACTCGGCCTCGGGGGTGGCACCGAAACGGGCGACGTAGTCGGCGCGGGGAAGGCCGCGGCGGGTGCGGAAATGCTGGATGAGTGTCTCGACCTTGATCTCGCGGTCCGAGAGGCGGAGGGACTCGGACTTTGCGCCCGGGGCGCGCAGGTAGCCGTCGATGTCCGGGGCGTTGCGCGCGCGAACGCCGTCGAGATACGAATAGGCACCGGGTCCGAATCCGGCGTACTCCGCGTTTCGCCAGTAGATGAGGTTGTGCCGGCACTCGAAACCCGGCAGGGCGAAGTTCGAGACTTCGTAGTGGTCGTATGCCACAAGCGCGGCGTCTCCCTCGCGATACAGCTCGAGGCCGATGTCGTCGTCGATGGCCTCGGCGCGGCGTTTCCAGAAGGGCGTCCCTTCCTCGAAGGTGAGGCCGTAGGTCGAGACGTGCGGCGGGGCGAAACGAAGGCACTCGGCGAGCGTCTCACCCCAGGCATCGTGGGGGCGTCCGCCAAAGATTAGGTCAATTCCCCAGTTCTCGAATCGACTCGCAACGGCCTCGCAGGCGCGGCGGGCATCGGCGGCATCGTGGCAGCGCCCGAAGTATTTCAAGACGCGGTCGTCGAAACTTTGGACGCCGAGGTTGACGCGGGCCACGCCAGCCTCGACCCATGCATCGAGACGATCCGGGGACACATCGTCCGGGTTGACCTCGACGGAGACCTCGGGGTTGTCCATGCGGAATCGCTGGCGGAGCACGGACATGATCGCGGCGAAGCCTGCCGGTGTCAGAAGGGACGGCGTCCCGCCGCCGAAGAAGACGCTCGCGGCGACGTCGGGTCCGTCGAAGGCCGCGATCTCCCGGCAGAGGGCACCGACGAAGGCGTCCGGGGCGTCGCCGCGGGTGGCCTTCTTGACGAAGTCACAATAGGGACAGGCCACGCGGCAGTAGGGCACGTGAATGTAGACGCCGATGGGGTCCATGATCTAAAGTCCGTCCCTGGGTGTTGCGGTGCGGGAAAATAGGGACAGTCACCTATTATTCGATCGATCCGGCGAATCCAGGGGGAACTCACTTACCCAGGCGCGATTGAGTACCTAGAATCTGTTGGGAATATCGAATAATAGGTGACTGTCCCTATTTTCCCGTCCCTATTTTCCCGCGATGCGCTGGACGATGTTCGTGGTGGACTTGCCCTCGACGCCGGGGATGATGGCGATGCGTCCGCCGTACGCCTCGACGATCTTGCGTTCTTCCTGGTTGATCGTGTCGATGGTGTAGTCGCCGCCCTTGGCGTAGACGTCGGGCTTGAGTTCCGAGATGATGGCCATCGGGCTGGCGTCGTCGAACACGGTGATGTAGTCGACGCACTCGATGGCGGACATGACCATCGCGCGTTCGTGCTCGGGGACGATCGGGCGCTCGGGCCCCTTGACGCGGCGCACGGAAGCGTCGCTATTGAGTCCCACGACGAGCACGTCGCCCTGCTTGGCGGTGGAGAGCAGGTAGGTAATGTGGCCCACGTGGAGGATGTCGAAACAGCCGTTCGTCCACACGACGGTGCGGCCCTCGGATTGAAGGCCGCGCACGATGTCCTTGAGATCGCCTAGGCTGCGTACCTTGGCGGGCCCGCCGGAAGACAGGAGGACTTCTTCCAATTCGGGCTTGGACACGGTGACTACGCCCTTGCGGGCGACGGCGACGGCAGCGGCGGCGTTGCCGATCATGGCCGCCTCGGCGAGGCTCGCCCCGGAGACGACCGCCACGGCTGCGGCCGCGGTCACGGTGTCGCCCGCGCCGGTGACGTCGGCGACGGAGGTTGCGCGCGTGGGGAATTGCTCGACGGCGCCGTCCTCCGCGAAGAGCGTGATGCCCTCGGGGCCGCAAGTAACCAATGCGTTTTTGCAACGGGTAATCAATTCGGCCCCGGCCCGGTGCAGCGAGTCTTCGTCCACCACGTCGATCCCGACACCGATGCCGGCCTCGCGGTCGTTCGGGACGACGATGTCGAATCCGCGAAACTCCCCGATGCGCGAACGCGAGTCGCCGACGGTGAGCAGCTTGTGTTTTCGCGCGCAGGCCACGACCGTTTCGAGGACCTTCGTCGTCACGACGCTCGATACTTGGTCGGTGACAACGATGGCGTCCACCGAACCCGCGCGTGCCTCGATGTTGGCAATGACCTGGCGCTCGATGTCGCCGTCGATGAAGACCGGCTTGGGCGTGTCGGTGCGGAGGACTTCCTGCTCGGGTATGTTGAATCCCCCCGCGCGAAGTTTCCCGTAAGTGTTCGTTGGGCGCACGGGGTGTACGACAAGCCCCGACGTATCGACATTCCGGATGGCGAACTCGCGGCGGACGATGTCCGCGTTCGTGTCGTTGCCGACCACGCCCACCATATAGGTCGTTGCCCCCAGCGCCGCCACATTGCACGCGGCATTCCCGGCCGCGCCCGGATTGTAGAGCTTGCGATGCACCTCGAAAATCGGGACCGGCGCCTCGAGGCTCACCCCGGTAACCTTGCCGTAAATATTCTCGTCGAGATAAATGTCGCCCACCACCAGCACCTTCGCCCGGTCGAACCGGGCAAGAATTTCGTTGACGCGGCCTGGTGTCATGGGCTAATCGAGATTCCTTTGGGTATGGAGCGGAAACCGGGATGGATTCTAGCGCGTGCCGAAAGGACGATTCGCGGGCCTAGTTCATCCAGCCGATCCAATAGTCCTTGAAGATGGGGATTATCAGGATGGCGACGATGTTGACGACCTTGATCATCGGGTTGACCGCGGGGCCTGCCGTGTCCTTGTAGGGATCGCCGACGGTGTCGCCGGTGACGGAGGCCGCGTGGGCGTCGGAGCCCTTGCCGCCGTGATGGCCTTCCTCGATGTATTTCTTGGCATTGTCCCAGGCGCCGCCGCTGGTGGTCATGGCGATGGCCACGAACAACCCGGTGACGATGGTGCCGACGAGCATCCCGCCGAGGACCACCGGGCCCAACTGGGGGATGGCCGCGACTCCGAGGACGAAGATGACGGGCAGGAGGGCCGGGAAAATCATCTCTCGCAACGCGGCGGCGGTCACGATATCGACGCAATGCCCGTACTCGGGTTTCTCGGTCCCCTTGAGAATGCCTGGGTGGGCGGCCAACTGGCGGCGCACCTCGCGCACGACGGCCTGGGCGGACTTGCCGACGGCGTCGAGGCTGTGCGCGGTGAACATGAAGGGCAGCAATCCCCCGATGAACAGGCCGACGATGACCTTGGGTTCCTTGAGGGAGAACTCGAGCATGTGGAGGGCGTCGCCGCTCATGAAGTGACGGAGTTCCTCGACGTAAGAGCCGAAGAGTACGAGGGCGGCGAGCCCGGCGGAGGCGATGGCGTATCCCTTGGTGACCGCCTTCATCGTGTTGCCCACGGCGTCGAGTTCGTCGGTCACGCGGCGCACGTCCTTGTCGAGGTCGGCCATCACGGCGATACCGCCGGCGTTGTCGGTGATGGGACCGAAGGCGTCGAGTGAAATCACGATCCCGGCCAGGCTCAGCATGCTCATGACCGCCACGGCCACGCCGTAGAGCCCGGCGAAATGGAAGGCCACGAGGATGGCCAGGCCGATGCACCCCACGGGGAGCGCCGTGGCGTGCATCCCGACGGAAAGCCCGGTGATGATGTTCGTGGCGTGGCCGGTCTCGCTCGATTCGGCAATGCGGCGGACCGGGCTGTAATCCGTGGAGGTGTAGTAGTTCGTGATGAGGACGACCACCGCCGTCATGGCCAGGCCGACGAGGGCTGCGCCGTAGATGCTGGTCCAGTCTTTGCCGGGCAGGTGGACGCCGATGTCGGCGAACAGCATCTGGGTGACGGGAATGAACAGCACGGCCGAGACGATGGCCGATACCAAGACACTGCCCATGAGGACGCGGGCAGGGGACAGGGGCGCGTAGTGGACAAAGAGAATCCCGATTAACGCCCCGATGACGGAGATACCGCCGAGGACGAAGGGGAACACGATCGCGGCGGGCGCGGAAGCCAGCGTAATGCTTGCGAGGATGACGGCGCCGATGAGGCTGACGGCATAGGTCTCGAACACGTCGGCGGCCATCCCGGCGCAATCCCCGACGTTATCCCCGACATTGTCGGCGATGGTGGCGGGATTGCGGGGGTCGTCTTCGTCCAGGCCTTGCTCGATTTTGCCGACAAGGTCCGCGCCCACGTCGGCTGCCTTGGTATAGATGCCGCCGCCCAAGCGCGCGAACACGCTGATGAGGCTGCTTCCCAGGGCAAGTCCGATGAGGGCATTGACGGCCGTTGCCTCGTCCACCGCCGACCGGGCAACCAGATAGAACCCGCCGACGGCGAGGAGGGCGAGGCCAATCACGAGGAGACCCGTGACGGCACCGCCGTTAAAGGCGACGCGCAAGGCGGCCTTGGCGCCCTTGCGGGCGCTTTGGGTCGTTCTCACGTTGGCCACGACGGCGACCCGCATGCCGATATAGCCCGCGGCCATCGAGCACACGGCCCCGGCGACGAAACCAACCGAAGTCCACGTATCCTTGAAATAGAGAAGTAGTAGCGTAATGAAGACTGCGATCACGGCGATGGTGATGGTCTGGCGCCGAAGGTAGGCCTTGGCCCCTTCCTGGATGGCAAGCGCTATCTCGCGCATTCGCTCGTTGCCGGCGTCCACGCGCGCGACGGACATCGCCATCCAAATGGCGACCGCGACGGAAACGCCGCCCGCCCCGATCGACAGGGCGATTCCTCGATCCAACAAAAATTGAGCCATTCGGTGTTTACCCTTGAGTCATTGGTATTGCCGGAGGTCCCAATTCGAGGACCGAAGTCCGGCGAGACTTCGCAGCCGCCTACCCACGATTCGAATCCGCCCGGATTCGACCCCGGCCAAATCGTTCATATGTTAACATAATTGGGGCTGAGCTTTGAATGATGCCATATTCGGGGCGACGGGAACAATGGGACGCGCGCGAGCGCGCGAAAGACTTGAGCATGGACGATATGGACTCGATGGACGATATGGACGGGGCCGCCCTCTCCGGCGAGGGCCCTGGGCTGGATGCGAGGAAGGCATCGTGCTGAACGATGCGCCAAACCTGAATTATCTGTGGGCCTCGTTGATGGTGGAGGAATTCATCCGCAGCGGGGTGGACACGTTTGTCGTGTCGCCGGGATCGCGGTCTTCGCCTCTGGCAATGGCGGTGGCGACGGGCGGGCCGCTACGTAGTTTCGTGCATTTCGACGAACGCGGCGCGGCCTATTACGCGCTGGGCCACGCGAAGTCGACGGGTCGCCCGGTGGTGTTCATCTGCACCTCGGGAACGGCGCTGGCCAACGCGATGCCCGCCGTGGTCGAGGCTTCGCAGGCGCAGGTCCCGCTGATCGTGGTGTCGGCGGATCGCCCCCCGGAACTCATCGACACCGGGGCGAACCAAGCCATCGACCAGGTCAAATTCTTCGGCGACCAAGTGCGCTGGTATCATTCGCTTCCGTGTCCCGATATGCAGGTGCCCCCGGCGGTCGTGCTCACGGCGGTGGACCAGGCGGTGCATCGCGCGATGGCGGCCCCGGCGGGACCGGTCCACCTGAATTGCCCGTATCGCGAGCCGCTGGCGCCGGCCGCCGTGCCCTTCGATGCCCAGACCTATACGCGGCCCTTGGCCTCGTGGTTCGACGGGCCTTACACCGCGTGGTCGCCGGGCGAGACGTCGGTGGCTGACAAGGACGTCCCCGGCTTGGTGAGCCTGCTCGGGCAGACCCGGCACGGGCTGTTGATCGTGGGGCAGTTGACGTCGCGTGCGGATGTCCTCGCGGCGCGGGCGTTGGCGAAGGCGCTTCACTGGCCGGTCTTGCCCGACGTGGCTTCGGGATTGCGGCTGGGACCGCAGGAGTTTCCGGGGCTCGCCTATTTTCCGCAGCTGCTTCGTTCGCGGCACGAGTACGACTTCAGCACCGCGCAGGTGCTTGTCCATGTGGGCGGGGCGGTCACGTCGAAGGCGCTGTTGCAGTTCATCGAGGCGACGCCCTCGCGAAATTATGTGCGCGTCTCGCCGCATCCCTTCCGGCACGACCCCGCGCACCGCATCTCGCACCGGCTCATGATGGGCATCGCGGCGTTCGCGCGGTTGGTCGAATCGGCACCCGGCTTGGGCGTGGACGAGGATTGGGCGGCGTCGCTGGCCGAATCGTCGCGCAAGATCGACGCCTGCATCGATGGGTTTCTCGATCGGACGCCCGCGCTGAGCGAGGTTTCCGTGGCGCGGGACGTAACCCGGCTGGCCCCGGAGGGGAGTGTCTTGTTTCTCGGGAACAGCATGCCCATCCGGGACGCGGACATGTTCGGCGCGACGGACGGCAACGACATTATCGCCACGGCGAACCGAGGGGCGAGCGGTATCGACGGGACCCTCGCGACGGCGGCGGGCTTCGCGGCGGGCCTGCGGCGGCGGACGACGGCGTTGCTGGGCGATTTGTCGGTATTGCACGATCTGAATTCGCTTGCGTTGGTCGACTCGCTGAACGTCCCGTTCACGCTGGTCACGGTGAACAACGATGGCGGGGGCATCTTTTCCTTTCTCCCCATCGCGGACCACCCGAAACATTTCGAGCGGTTTTTCGGGACGCCGCATGGGATGAACTTCGAGCGGATTGCGCCGGCGTTTGGCCTCGAGTATGTCCACGCGGATTCGCGGGACGGGTTCAAGGAGGCCTACGCGCGGGCGTCGGCGGAGAATGGCCATTGCCTCATTGAAGTAAACACGCGCCGGGACGACAACGAACGGTTGCACCGGGCGATCGACAAGGAAATCCTCGCGGCGCTTGCCGTGGAAACCTGAACCAAGGGAGAGAACTGTCCGTGGAATTGATCAAGCTGAGTTTCAAGGATCGCCTGGCCCATGTCGAGTTGAACCGGCCCAAGGCCCATGCGATCAACACGGCCTTCGCCTATGAACTTACGGAGGCGATGGACTCGCTGGCGAAGGCGGATTACATCGACGGCGCGGTGATCACGGCTGAGGGGAACATCTTCAGCGCGGGTCTCGACGTGGTCGAACTTTACGGCTACAACCAGGACGGCATGGATCGATTCTGGGAGGCGTTTCACGGGATGCTGAAGGCCTTGTGCGCCTTTCCCAAGCCGCTGGCGGCCGCCATCAATGGCCACGCGCCGGCGGGCGGCTGCGTGATCGCGATGTGTTGCGACTACCGCGTCATGGCCGAGGGCGATTTCCGCATCGGGTTGAATGAGGTGCCCGTCGGGCTTATCGTGCCGCGTCCGGTGATCGACCTGGCCACTTTCGTCGTGGGGCCGCGCAAGGCCTCCGAGATGTTCTTGAGCGGGATTCTGATGGCGCCGCACGCGGCAAAGGAATTCGGGCTCGTCCACGATCTCGCGCCTCGCGAGGAAGTCGTGGCGTGGGCCACGCGCAAGGTGGAATCGTGGGTCGAGTTTTCGCCGGCGGCGTGGCGCGGCACCAAAGCCTTCTTGCGCGCGCCGTTGCTGAAGGCGATCACGATGCCCGTGAGCGACGGTTACGGCGAGACCATCCGCGAATGGTGGACGCCGGCCTCGCGCGCCCGGATCGCGAAGACGATCGCGGGATTCAAGAAGAAATAGGCGCCCCGCTCATGCAGGCCCGCGGCCCGGGTTTTTCGGCGGCCACGGGATAAACGCGCTGGTGGCCCCGATGTAGCGGGCGTAGCCGGGGCGTGTCTTGCGGAGCCGCCGCTCGAGAAGCGGGACGCCGGAAACGCGCATCAACAAGAAGGTCATCGCGGCCGGGCTTGCGACGGTGTATGCCACTTCCGGGACTCCGCTGGCGACGAGGAACATGCCCCACCACAGGAGCGCATCGCCGAAATAATTCGGGTGGCGTGTGTACCGCCAAAGGCCGCGATCCATGACCACGCCCTTGTTTTCCGGGCGGGCCTTGAAGCGGGCCAATTGCCCGTCTCCAATCGATTCAAAGAGGATGCCGACAAGCCATACGCCGGCGCCGAGCCCGTCGAGCCACGTAATGGGACCGCCCGTGTCCGTGGCAAGCGCGATCTGGAGAGGCAACGAGATGAACCACGTCAGGAAGCCTTGGAACCCGAAGACGATGAACAGGCTGGACCATTTGAACCCGGGGCCGAACCGTTTGCGCATGGCTTGGTACCGGTAGTCTTCGCCAGTCCCCCAGTTGCGCCAGCTGAGGTAGATCGACAAACGTAGCCCCCATATTGTCACCAAGGCGAGGAGCAACCATGATCGGTCACTGGGTTCCCCTGATAGAACCAGGCTGACGATTGCCACAAGAACGAATCCGGTTCCCCAGAAACGGTCGACGATGCTTGCATCGGCCAGGCGCACGCTGGCGACCCATTGGAGGAAGACGAAGGCGGCGATTGCCGCGGCGTTGATTATCAAGACAATGGCTAGATCAGGCACTTGACGTTTCCTTCCATTGGGTCACGAGGTCGTCGAGTATGCCCCATTGGCCGAGAAACCAATTGCGGCGGTCATCGGCGGCGGATGGTATTTCCTCCCTGGGGACAGTCCAGAATTTAACGCGGACAATTGACCCGACGAGGGCGCCCGAGAACAGTCCCTTGAGATTCACCGCGCTTTCGAGTCCTGAATGCGCCATGAAGACCGCGTCGGCCCCGGGCGCCGCGTCGAGGATGGCAAGGCTCCCCCCGAGCCGCGGCGGCAACACGGAACGGAACCGGGAGGCCGAGGCGTACTCGCGTTCGTCCATCCGTTTGAGCTTGGCCAGGAGGCGGTCGCGTTTTTCCGGAGTGAAGCGCGTGCCCTCGGGAAAAATGAGCACCCCGTCTCCGGCGCACATGCCCGAGGCCAGACGCCGTATGGCCTCCAATTGGGCTTCGCGGTCGGCATTTTCCCGGGCGACAAACAGGTTGGGGAGCCGGTTACCCACGATATCGAGGCAGGGGTCCCAAAGTAGTTCCCGCTTGAGCACATAACGAAGGCGCGTTCCAGAGCGGGAGGATACGAGCAAGACGGGGAGCACGGTGTCCATGAAGCTCACGTGGCGGATGAAGAGCGCAAAGGGGCGGCGCGAATCCGGTGCAGCGCCGTCGATCTGGAAGCGGAGATCGAAGAGGACTATACCCGCCCCGGCCAGCGTGGATCCCCACCAGTTTTGGAGACGGTAGTTTCGATGGAGAAACCGCTCGCGGGTCGATCCAGAAAAAATGGCGTGTTCAATCCAGACGAGAAAGCTCAACAGGACGCCGATCAGTTCAAGAAGGAGCAGGCATTCGGCGAACGCGAGCGTCCGGACTGCGGTCCACTTTGTCCGGGTGACGGCTCCGTGGGCCATGGCGAGGGTCGCGGTCAACGGGAACGTCGCCGTTAGCGCGAGGAAAGCTGCAACGACTCCGCCAATGGACAACGCCCGCCTGAACCATAGCGACGTGAACTGGGCCATTATTGCAGGGGCCAAGGTTACTTGGCCGGATCGCCCGGTTGAGCGATACGAACGATCCGCGACGCGTTGAATCCCTGGGCTACAAGGCGCTCGACAATGCCGTCGTAGACTGCGTCATCCATCTGCGGTGTGCGCGACAGGATGAAAAGGGTAAACCGCAGGGAATCCGTGACGACGGCATAGGAATACTCCTCCGAGTCCAGATCGATAATCCAGTATTCGCCAGCGAACAGTCCGCCGAGGACCTCGGGGAACGTCACGCTGAGTTTCGCGTTGGTCTCGGCGTCCACCACGCGGGCAATTCCCTCGATGGTGTCCTCGGGCCCATCGAGCCCGCCTTGAAGTCCGCGGTTGAACACCCGAATGTCGCCGTCTTCGCGTAGCGAATAGTCCGCCGTAATCGCGACTTGGCCCGAGGAGGGTCCGAAAGGATACCCCGCCACCTGATACCAGCGCCCGAGATAGCGTTCGACATCGACGGATGCGACCGTCTCCGGCGGCGCCGGACACCCGGCAGCCAACGCAACCGTGGCGGCGAGGAGAGAGGTCATGGACAGTTTCGAGATTAGTGAGTTGGTGCGTTTCTTCGGCGGCATTGGATCGTCCTTAGTACATTGAGTGGGTGAACGTCGTGCAACGGGGTATCGACAACAGCAAGGCTAAGAACAAGCGAGGAACACGATGCATTCCCCCTCACCAGACTTAAACTCCAAACTACGCAATTGGGCGCAAGTCCGCGTCGCGGATCTCGCGCCTAGCGCCCCATGCCGCCCTCCCAGATCGCGATTTCAGACTCGCGCCGGCGTTGAAGGCCCGGCAACACCAACCCACCCGCGCGCACCCAACGGCGGAGTTGCCCGGGCACGGCTGTGTAATCGCCTTCGTTGAGCAGGCGCAACAACGTACTCCGCGCGAACGCAGCCTGACCTGCGTTAAATGCGAAACACACGAGGGCGTCGAATTGGTGCTGGGCGAGGGGAGCTTGGACGCGCTCCGAGACGGCGGCTTCAGTTCGAGCAAGGTCTTGGGCGAGTAGGACATGGGCTTCGTCGAGGGTGATGCCGTGTTTCCACGGGATGGACTCGCCGCCGATGCGCACTTGGCCGGATGTACGTTCCGGGGCGGTGAGCAGGTGCCCGATGCCGATGGTCAGTTTTCCGGCAGCATCGGCGTAAGCGCGGAGGCGAATGCCTTCGAATTGGATGAGGTGGTTGCGGCCTTGTGTGCTGAGTTTCATGGGGGTCCTTTCGGGGCGAAATTCGATGCCTTGGTGGGGCGATTGGCTAATCGCCGAGTTCACTGTCGTAGTCCAACATCCCCCTTGATCCCCCTTCAAAGGGGGACTTGCCGACGCGCGGTGCCCGCGTGGAATATGTCGCCGGAGAGAGCGGAAACGTGCGTGGTCTCCTATAGATCAGGTAAATTTGTTGCGTGGGATGCAACGCGGGCGGGATTGGGCGCGGGGTTGGACTGGGAAGATGCCGCATGAAGAAGATTGCCGAGGATGTCCATCTGCTGGACGGGTTTCCGCCGAACGCGATCAACGTGTACCTGATCGGGGACGTGTTGCTCGACGCTGGGACGCGGCTGGCGAAGAACCGCGTCCTGCGCGAGCTCAAGGGACGGACGGTCACCGCGCACGCGCTGACGCACGCGCACCCGGATCACCAGGGCGCGAGCAAGGCGGTCTGCGAGGCCTTGAACATTCCGTTATGGTGCGGCGAAAAAGACAAGCTCGCGATGGAGACGGGCGACCTGACCTCGGTGCTTCCGGACAATTGGAACACGCGCTTGCAGAACATGCTCTGGACAGGCGCGGGACATCCCGTGGCGCGGGTGTTGCGCGAGGGGGACACGGTCGCGGGATTCACCATCATCGACGCGCCGGGGCATTCCCCGGGTCAGGTGGCCTACTGGCGGGAATCGGATCGATTGCTGATCTTGGGCGACGTGTTGAACGGGATGAATTTGCTTACGGGGGTGACGGGCCTGCACGAACCGCCGAAGTTATTTACCGTCGACCCGGCGTTGAACCGGGATTCGGCGCGGAAATTGGCGAAGCTAAAGCCGGATTTGGTGTGCTTCGGGCATGGACGTCCGTGGCGGGATGGGGAGGCGTTTGTGAGGTTTGTGGAGGGGTTGGCGAAGTAAGGAAAGATTGCTCAAGAATTAGGGGCAATTTCCATCTGGCCCTTCCGGGCAGGTTTTTGAATGATAATCCCGTCAATCCGTAGCGCCAAGAGGGTCTTGTCCAAGGTCTCGAAAATCTCACATTCGCATTCAAGCGCCAAGGCAACATGCAAGGCGTCGCGGGCATGGAGATTGTGATCCCAGCAAAAGTCCAAAGATCTGCGGGCCACTTCACGTTCGATATTGACCACCTTGATATAGTCATTCTCGAAGAAATCAACCACTCTGTCGCGGACTTCCTTCGGGGTTGGTTTCGGGGACAATCGAGGCCGGACAGTTTCGGCCATTGTCAGGGGCGACACATACAATTCAATCTCGCCTGATTTGGCCTGATGGATGGTTTCCTTGCACGCATCCTCCTCTGTTTCTCCATTCAGAATGGCAAGGAAACAACAGGAATCCCAATAGACTTTAAGGGGCCTGTTCGGCATACAGATCCTTATAAAGTCCTGCTATATCCTCCACCTGCGGGAGTTCCGATCTGTCCCGCAGCCGCCGGTACCGTTTCACTTTGATCGACTTTGGCCGCCCCGCCTTGTCCTCCGTGATTTCCCCGCTCACAAGGATCCGTTTGTCCCAAAGCTCCGCTATCTCGTTCAACGTGGCCTTGTCGCAATAGCACTGGATATTTCGATTAAGGGTCCTGTCCACGATAGTAAAATAATCCCGAAACCCCGTGATCATCTGTACAATTCCCTCGACCGAGCCGATCGACTTCTTCGTCTTGCCAAGCAACTCGGTAACATTGACGCTGATCCGCCGGGTCACCGGAAAGCATTCCGAAATTCGCCGTTCGTACGCGATGATGCACGTCAAGTTCCCAGCCCCGTTTCCAGAGATATCCGCGAGATCGCGAAAACACCCCAAGGCCTCGTCCGAATAGTTCTCTGGCCGTTCCGGCCCCGATTCCAACGCAACCAGGCCTTGTTCGAGATTGGAAAGGATTGCATCCACGTTGTCAGGCGCATCGTCATCAACGGGGATCGGACTCGCATCGAATATGGCGCTCCCCGACAAAAGTCGACTGGCTCGCCAAGTAACGGTCTTACGCCCGGAAACCATGTGGTCAAGCTCCGCCAACAATGCCTCGGTTTTCACCAAGGCGCTCGCCAGCGACGATAGCGAGATATCTTCGCCATCCAACTTCATCGTGACATGCCTGCCCATCGATCCAAACCTCGCCTTTCCGATACTCCAAAATTTTACCATACCATCGTATGCACCCGGCAGACTGCAGATTTACATCGAAAATGCACCCGGGCCGAAAATGCTGCCCCCGGAAGTAACGCATAGCATCGTCACCCCAACAACTCCCGCGCGACATTCCCGTGAACATCCGTCAGCCGGTAATCCCGCCCTTGGAAGCGGTAGGTGAGGCGCTTGTGGTCGATGCCGAGTTGGTTGAGGAGGGTGGCCTGGAGGTCGTGGACGTGGATGGGGGACTGGGTGATGCCGTAACCCAATTCGTCGGTGGCGCCGACTAGGCCGCCGCGCTTGATGCCGCCACCGGCCGCCCAGATCGAGAAGCAGTGGGGATGATGATCGCGACCGAGGAATTTCGATCCGTTGCGTTCTTCGTTCATGGCGGTGCGGCCGAATTCGCCGCCCCAGATAACGAGGGTTTCGTCGAGCAGGCCGCGCTGATCGAGATCGCTCACGAGGGCGGACATGGGGCGGTCGGCCTTGAGGCACTTCTTGGGCAACTGGGTGATGATGTCGTCGCCGGGTCCGGTGCCGTGGGTGTCCCAGCCCCAATCAAAGATGTGGACGAAGCGCACGCCCTTCTCGACGAGCCGCCGCGCGAGCAAGCAATTGTTGGCGAGGGAGGCCGTGCCGGGAGTCGCGCCGTACATCGTGC
>CANKTP010000109.1 GCA_947486375.1 Candidatus Hydrogenedentota bacterium
GCTCAAGGGCATCGGCTCGAAGGAGCCCAACTTCCAGGAGACCGGAGCGCGGTTGTATGTGCTGCGGCCGCCGATCGGGAAGTTCACGCGCGGGTGGGTCGAGGAGCCGATTACGACGGCGCTGCACGTCGTTCATAACGTAATTCCCATGCGGCCGCAAGGCGAAACGCGGGACGACCTGTTGTTCGCGTCGTTCGAGGGCGTGACGAAGTTGAGCCGCGACGCGCAAGGCAAGTGGAACGCGACGCCACTCGTGGCGGGCAATCCGCAGCCCTTGCCGAACAGCGGCGCGGGAGAGATTCGAGCCACCTTCGCGCCCGTGCCGCGGATGGCCACCATCGAGCCCTGGCACGGCACGCAGGCGGTGGTGTACACGCAAAGGGGCGAAACGTGGGAGCGCACCGTGATCGACGACGCGCTGGCGGGCGGACACGCGGTGGGTTGGGCCGACTTCGACGGCGACGGCGAGGACGAACTCATGATCGGGTTTCGGGACAAGGCAGGGCCGAATCAACGACCGGGGTTGAACGTGTATGACGCTGCCGCCGATGGAAGTGCCTGGACGAAACATGTGATCGACGACGGCGGCATGGCGACGGAGGATGCCGCGATAGGCGATCTCGACGGCGACGGTCGGCCGGATATCGCGGCGTTTGGGCGGGCGACGCACAATATCAAGATTTACGTTAACGGAGGGGGTTGAGGCGGTGGGTGGATGGACTTAATGGACGAGGACTTGCGATGAGACGACGAACCTTTTTAATGGGCAGCGCGGCGGCGATGGCGGGGTGCGCTACGACGGGTACTGAGCCTGCAGCGGTGCCGCCTGCATCGATTCAGACGGCCGCCGTGGCCGCCCGTGTCCCCTCGGCGAACGAGAAGCTCCACATCGCCGTGATTGGCCCCGGGGATCAGGGTTTCGGCGATGCCCGATCCGCCGCCTCGCTGGGCCACCACATCGTGGCGTTGTGCGATGTCGATTGGGCCAAGGCCGCGCCGGCCTTTGCCGCGTTTCCCGACGCCAAACGGTACACGCACTACGAGGATATGCTCGCGACCGAGACCGGTATCGATGCAGTCATCGTCGCGACGCCGGACCATTCGCATGTCTTCGCCTCGCTCGCGGCGATTCGTCACGGGAAGCACGTCTATTGCGAAAAGCCGTTGACGCACACGGTGCAGGAAGCGCGGGTGCTTGCCGAGGCCGCGCGCAAGGCGGGCGTGGCGACGCAGATGGGCAATTTCGGGCAGGCCGCCGATGGGGTGCGTTCGTTGTGCGAACTGATCTGGTCCGGCGCGATCGGGCCGGTGCGGGAGGTCCACTCGTGGAGCGACCGTCCCGTTTGGCCGCAGGCGATCGAGCGGCCCACGGAGACGCCGCCGATCCCGGAGACTCTCGATTGGCAGGCCTGGCTTGGGCCTTCGCCGGATCGCCCGTACCACCCGGCGTATCTTCCTTTCAAATGGCGTGGGTGGTATGACTTCGGGACGGGGGCGCTTGGAGACATGGCGTGTCACCGGCTGGACTCGGTTTTTCGCTCGATGAAGCTGGGCGCGCCGGATCGTATCGAGTCTGCCTCGACGCGGGTGTTCAAGGAAACCTATCCGGCAGGGTCGCTTGTGCGCTGGCATTTCCCCGCGCGGGGCGACATGCCGGAGCTGAAGCTGTCGTGGTATGACGGCGGTCTCAAGCCGCCGCGTCCGGAGGGGATGCTCGATGCCGACTCCTTCCCAAAAAATGGGACGCTCTATGTCGGCGAGTTGGGGACCATCCACCACGGCGAGGGCCGGGATTTCGAACCGGTGATCTTGCCGGCGGAACACGCGAGGAAAGTCGTGCGGCCGGCGGAGACGTTGCCGCGCTCGATCGGCCATTGGCAGGAGTGGATCGCGGCCTGCAAGGGCGGCGCGCCGGCAGGGATGAACTTCGACGTGGCAGGGCCGCTGACGGAGGCGGTACTGCTCGGCAATATTGCGATTCGTACGGGTAAACCGCTGGCGTGGGACGCGGCGAATTTGAAGGTCACGAATTTTGCCGAGGCGGATGCATTGGTGCGGGGGAGTTATCGGGAGGGGTGGGGGGTGTAAGGGGGGCTATAGGACTTATAGGACATATGGGACGCAAGGGGATTGATGCGAATTTATGCCGCAGGCGAACCGAGAAATCAAAATCCGGAATGATGGAATCTGCAATGGCGAGTAAAATGAGCGATGATGAGCTCGCGGTGATTTTAGGCGAATCCAAATGGGATGTCTCGGAAGAAACGAGTTGACGAATTGACAAAAGACGTTTTCGGAGTCCGTGTTAGGGTGTCTTTCGGTTCTTGGCAGCTGGGCTTCTTCCCCTTGAAAATGTGTGGGGTGCGATGAGTACCTCCACTTCAGGACTCTCGCTTGGCCCTCGTGAGCGCGTGCGCGCATTTGTCGAGAGCGTGCGGTTCGAGAGGGCAATTACCGCGCTGATCGTGGTGAACGCCGTTACGCTCGGGATCGAGACTTCGTCCGGGGCCCTCGAGCGTTTCGGCGAATTGCTCCATGCGATCGATCGGATGGCGCTTGGAATTTTTGTCGTCGAGTTGCTCGCGCGCGCATTCGTCCACCGCAGCCGTTTCTTTAACGATCCGTGGCGTGTATTCGATTTCGTGGTGGTTGGAGTCTCCTTGCTTCCCGCGAGCGGCGGCCTAAGCGTCTTGCGCACCATGCGCATATTGCGGGTGCTCCGGATTGTTTCGCTGGTGCCGTCGATGCGAAGGGTAGTAAACGCCCTTCTCGCCGCATTGCCTGGGATGGCGTCAATCATTGGCTTGATGGGGCTGGTCCTCTATGTGTCTTCGGTGCTCGCCACGAAACTGTTCGGCGAAATCGCCCCCGAGTTTTTTGGCAACCTGGGCCTCTCGCTTTTCACCCTGTTCCAAGTAATGACGGTTGAGGGATGGCCCGATATCGCGCGGGGCGTGATGGTGCACTCCCCGTATGCGTGGATATTTTTCGTGGCCTACCTTCTAATTGCCACGTTCATGGTATTGAATCTGTTTATCGCCGTAGTCGTCAACGCGATGCAGTCGCAGGTTACCGAGGATCTCATGGACGAGGGCAAAGCGCATACCGAATTGATTCTCGACGAGCTGCATGCATTGCGACGCGAGATTGCCGAGTTGCGGGCGCTTGCCGATCAGTGAAATCGCGCAGGTAATGGGTGGGCGGGCCTATAGTTCGTGCCCGAGCCGGAGGGGAACCTTAACTATACTCGAGAGCCAGGCGGGGGCGGGTGGGCGCGGGGCCAGATAGATGGGTCGGATTCGGTCGAAATAGCGATCAGAACTGCGTCCCGACCATGGTGCCGCTGGTGTTCGCTGTGGGGAGGGAGTTGTGGATGCGGACGGTGCCGTCGTCCTCGACGAAGAGGTACCAGACGGTGCCGTTGGGCGAGGCGAGCTTGAGGGCGCCGGGGGCGCTGCCGCCGGATCCGTCCCATGCGGTGACGACGCCGCGGGTGCCGGAATCGGTTCCCGCGATGAGGTCGCCGCCCTCGGCGGTGGCGTCTCCCTTGACGGTGAGGTTTTTTGCGCCGTCGATGATCATGGCCTCGGCGGGGGTGACGGATCCGGAGGGCGTGGTGAGGAAGGTCCAGCGTCCGGGGAAGGAGCTGCCTTGGGTGATCGCGCCGTCGACGAAGGCCTCGAGCCAGGCGGCGGATTGGTAGGCGGCGCCGTCGTAGCCGCGGGCGTCGATGCGGAAGACGCTCGAGCCAGAGACGAGCGTGGCGGGGCTTGCCTTGGAACCCTTGGCCGAGAGCGCGATGAACCGTCCGCGCGGGGCGCTGTCGCGCCAAGACCAGAAGGCGAAGTCGGCGATGCCGCCGTCGGACTCGAAATCGAAGTTGCCGCCGCGCAGGGTGAGGTCGCCGGGGAGGGTGAGGTTGGGCGAGCCGGCGGCGATCTCGAGGGCGTTGGTGACGGTGGCGGCGCCGTTGCGGGTGCCGAGATACAGCTTGTTTGCGCTGCCATCGTAGGAGAGTGCGCCGCCGTGGGTGGCGTCCGCGTCGTTGAGGTTGACGTAGGTGTCGTTCGACGCCCCGGCGAGAATGGAAAGGGAGTGGTCGACGGCTTCGTTGAGGCCGATGGAGGCATCACCGCGAAGGGTGAGGTTGCCATCGGTGGCGATGTCGCCGTCTTTCTCGAAGTCGGCGCCGCCGTCGGCGGGGTCGTCGAGACCGCCGCCGATGCGGAGTTCCTCGAGGTAGCGGGGCGCGGCCCCGGTGGCGGCGACGAGGGCGAGGGGGATGGCGAGGAGGAGAGTGAGGAGGAGGAGGGGGCGTTTCATGGGGGGAAACTCCAGTGGGGGTTAGGGGCGATGGGAATTATGGGAGGTATGGGACGAATGGGAGGTAGGACCCTCCTTCGCTGAAGCTTCGGAGGGCAAGGGGGAAGAAGGGGATTATTTGGTTCGCGGGGTGGATTTGGCTTCGCGGACAAGGCGGGAAATCCAGAGGTCGATGAATTCGTCGCCGATTTGGGCGAGGACGTCGACGCCTTGGGTGCGACCGAAGGCGATGGCGGCGCGGCGGGCGCGTTCGCGGGCGAGGACGCGCTCGGCACCGGTGAGCCTGCCGTCGGCGCGAGCTTCCTTGATCGCGTGGACGTATTCGCGGTAGGTCTGCTCGACGCCGGCCTCGAGGGCGCTGAGGGCGGCGTTGTAACGGCGGTCGCGGACTCGGCGGAGTCCGTCGGCGGAACGGAAGGCGGTCCAGACGGTGCCGGCGAGCGCGCCGACGAGGGCGAGGGCGGATTCGGAGTGGAGAAGGGCAATGAGGGACATGGGGGGGAACTCCAGTGGGTTGGGGGAAATTTTTAACCGCAGAGAACGCAAAGAGCGCAGAGAGAATTTGGTGGAGGGTCTATGTTTCTTGACCGCGTGAACATCCCCCTTGATCCCCCTTCAAAGGGGGACTTGAGTCAGGCGATGCGTCGTGAAATGCATCAGAGGAAAGTTCTTGCGTCGATGATGTAGCCGTTGGTGGCGTCGTCGGTGGATTTTATGGAGGTCATGGCTGGGCGGAGGTAGAGATGGGCGAGGGGGATGGCGTCGGTGTCGGGTGTGGGCGCGGTGGGGCTCGCGGCTGGGGTGCCTTGTTTGATCGAGATGTCCCAGGTGGCGAGGCGGGCTTGGACGAGATCGATGCGGGGTTGCGATGAGGGTGGAGTCACGGTGGCGGTTGGGGTGGCTGCGGCGAGTTTGTAGGGGGTCTTTGCGATGAAGGCGTAGCCGGGGTTGACGGTGACGGAGAGATCGGCGGGCGCGTGGGCGTCGACGCGGAGATCGTTGGTCGATGCGTGGCGGACGACGCCGTCGCCGCCGCCCCAGGCATGGGCGAGGAGGAAGTGGATGAGCTCGAGGGCGGCCTCGACGCGGTCGTCCCAAGTGTTGAGCTTGGAGGAGGCGACGGGGCGTTCTTCGAAGGCCCAGGTGGTCTTGATGTAGGCGTTACCTTTGATGGCCATGGTGAATCTCCGTTATGAATTGGGACTGAACAGCGGTTCAACATCCCCCTTGATCCCCCTTCAAAGGGGGACTTGCTTTTGATGGCACCTAGACAATCCTTTGAAAGGGGACTTGCTTTTGATAGTGCCTAATCAGTCCTCAGTCGAGGTGGACGCCGAGGTCGAGGCCGACGAGGGGTTCGTCGAGGCGGAATTGGAATAGGGTGGTGGCTGCGGGCTGGCTTCGGACGATGAAGCCGGGCGGATCGGCGACGGAGCGCAGCGGGGACGTGAGGCGCGCGGTGGTCTGGACGCGGCGTCCGCGAAACAAGTGCGTGACCTCGCTGACGCGGGCGACGAGCTTGTCGCCAAATCGTCCGCCCCAGGCCCCGGGGATTGCGGCGTCGAGACGGCGGACGGGGCCGTCGCGGAACTCGATGAGATCGCCCACGCGGACACGCGCGTCGCCGTGGAGGAACACAATCTCGCCGAGGGGCGTGGGCCACGCGAGGTCGTCGAGGAGTCCCCCGGCGATCCGGTCGGCGTCGTCCTCGCGGGAGATGGAGAAGTACTCGAAGGTGCGCGCGTGCGGGCCAAAATGATCGATGCTGTCGCCGTTGCTGTAGGTCTTCGAGAAGGGCGTGGTGAAGGGGTTGCCGTCGACGTGGAGAATGTTGGCGAGGGAGCGGGCCTCTTCGCCGAGGGCGAGCGCGTGTTGCGTGGGGTCGTGGAAGACGACGCGGTCGATTGTTTCGGCGCGGCGAAACGTGACGGCGGAGTCCGGCGAGATGGACCACACGCTTCCCGATGCGCAGGCGAGGGCGGTGAGGACTTCGTAGACACCGCCGCGAACGTCGAAGAATGACAACGTTTCCGGGGTCGATTCGATGGAATCCGAATTGGGCCCGGTGTAGGAGAAGAAATCCTTGAGGGCGAGTTCGGGGACGTGGTGGCGGCCTTCATCGTAGAGGTAGACCTCGGCATGGCCGGTCTCGACGAGGGCGGCGTTGGCGCAATGTCCGCCGCCGAAGACAAGCCCGAGGTAGCGGCCGTAGGCGTCGATGCGATCGTCGAAGGCGCCGGAGGCGTCGCGGTGCGGATTGAGCTCGATGTGGGCGATGCCGTTGGTGTCGAGGAAATCCTGGAGAAATTGTTTGGCGAGGTCGCCCGCGCGCTTGTAGGGGCTCGATTCGTATTGCGCGTTGGTCCACGCGGCGACTTCGGGGTGACGCGCGATCGCGTGGCTGTTGCGCGCGGTCTCCTCGGCATCGACCAGCATGAGGCGCAAGTCGGGCCACGCGATCCCGTCGACGACGAGTCCCGCGATGGTGTCGCCGTCCTTTGCATATGCGGCGGAGATGTCGATGCGGGCCGCGCCGACCCATTGCCCAACGGCGATGCCGCCGATTTCGAGTTCGTTGGCGGCGGTGCGGCGCGCGTCGAACTTGGCGAATTCGCGGATCGCGCCGTCGGGCGCGGCGGCGTGATCGACGGCGTAATGGACCGGACCGGGCGCGGCGTTGATCGCGTCGCGGACGATGTGATCGATCGCGCGGTTGATGTAGACGCGGGTGATCGATGTGTTGCCCTCGCGCGCGGCGCGCTCGGCCTCGACCTCGATCACCTCGTGGAAGCGGACGAACTGGTCGAGGATGAGTTTGCGCGTGTCGCTCCATTGGGGACGCAGGCTCACGACGGGGGCTTCGGCGAAGAGCGCGCCGTCGACCTCGATGCGGACGCGGTAGCCGATGCCGAGCGTGGCGATGGTCGAGGGGAGAATGCCCTCGAGGAGGTCGGCTTGATCGGCGGTGCGGCGCGTCGCGCTGAAGAGGGGGACTTCGGCGAAGGACGCGATGCGGCGGTTGGAGGGGTCGAGGATTTGGATGGTGTAGGTCATGGTCGATGGGGTTGGGTTATGGGACGTATGGGACCTATAGGACTTATGAGATGGGATTGTGGAGGGCTACCACCACCGCGCGCGGTGGATGACGAGGGCGGCGATGGCGTGGGTGCTTTCGGGGGCGCCGCTGTAGGTTAGGGTGGTGCCCTCGGGGGCGATGCGCGGGAAGAGGCCGGTGCAGTAGGGCGTGATGTCGACGCCGTCGATGGTGGCGGTGCGCGTGGCGGCGTCGAAGACGAGGGTTTGGCCGCTCGCGACGATGCCGGGGTATGCGATGGTGCGCGTGCCGTCGGAGATGGCAGGGTCGACGAGGGTGCCGCCCGCTGTCAACTCGATGCGCGGGAGGGCGTCGACGGTTCCGGCGGAGGCGAGCGCGAGGGTGTCGCCGGAGGCGTGGATGGACCACGGCGTCGAGACGGCGTCGATGGCCTCCTCGAAAGGATCCCGCGCGGCGAGCTCGAGCGTGAAGGCGGCGGCGAGGGCGTCGGGTGCGAGGTCTCGCTTGAAGGCGTTGCGGCGCACCCAGAGGCGACGTCCGGGACGGAGCGAGAGCGCGGCGGAGTAGTCCTCGCGCGAGGCGGCGTCGAGGATCGCGTCGAGCCGCGCCTCGATGGCTGTGGCAGTCGAGAGTCCCGCGACGATCCCGGAGAGGGTGACGATGCGTTCGTCGCGGCCGCCGACCTCGGCCCAGACCTCATTGGCGCTGGTGTGGGCGTCGTCGAATGTAATGGTGTCGAGCAGGATGGGCACGATTATTCCTCCCCGAGGACGGGCTTCGTGGCGGAAACGTCGAGCGCGGCGCGCGCGGGTTCGGGGACCAGGTACGGCGCGAGCGTTGCCCAGGCACGGTCGTCGGCGTCGCGTGCGGTGGCATGAAGGATCTCGAAACGGTTGCTGTCGTCGATGCGCTGTCCGCCGATGACGATGCGCTTGGTGGCGAAGGCCTCGCCCGCGGCGATCGCGCGGAAGACCTGCGCGCCCGCGAGGAGGGCCTCGCCATGCACGAGATCGGCGGCGGGCGGATCGACGTCGTGGATGGGATCGAGAAGCCGCAGGAGATCGGCGTGGGCGGCGTCGATGCCGCGTTCGATGAGCGCGGCGGGCACGAGGGTGGTGTCGGCGAGGCGGAAGAGTTCGCGGAGGTCGGTCTCGGTTGCGAAGGCGGGCATGGGGTGGCTCCGGGGGGAGAGAAGGGTTTGAAGAGTGGGAAGGGGTTAGTGGACTCAGTGGACGAAGTGGACTGGCACGGACGATGGACAGTTTGAAGCATGGGTCTACATCCCCCTTGATCCCCCTTCAAAGGGGGACTTTCTTGTGCGGGGCGGGGACTGGCGGGGGTCCCCGCCCCGGGGCGATGCGGCTGGTGGGGGAGGACTACCAGTCGCTGCGGACGACGACGCGGGCCTTTTCGTACAGCACGGCGAAATCGGTGACGGCCGTGATGTAGGTGCGGTCCCATTGCTGGTTGATCAGCTTGTCGCTTTCGACCAGGACGTCCTGCTCGGTGAGCTTTTGGACGGCGTAGCCGGCGTCGAGGAGGGTGAGTTTGTTCGCCGGCTGATCGGCGAGGGGGACCAGCTTCGCGCCGAGCGGCGTGGGCAGCGCACCGGTGCGGGCGAAGTCGAAGAGGGCCGGGTCCTTGAACTCGGACATGCCCAGGAGGGTGCGCAGCAGCGCCGAGTCGGCGAGCATGTGCGTGGGCCGGAAGTAGTGTTCCATCGCGAGCGTGGTGAAGCCCTTGACCACGTCGGCGTAGACCCATGCGCCCGAAGTGGCGGTGTTGATGGTGACCGCCGCGGTGCCGGGCGCGCCGTCGCCGTCGACAAGGACCGTGGCGAGGCGGGCATCGAGATTGCGACCGAGCCGTTCGCCGATGCGCATCAGGTGGACGCGCAACAGATCGACGGACATGCGCCGGATGACCTCGTAGGACGCGACGATGCCGCGGCCTTTCTTGTCGATTCGGATCATGCGCTCGCCGTGGGTGATCTGCGACTCGGGAATCGCCGCGCCCTCGGCGACGCCGCGCAACTCCTCGTTCTCCGCGGACTCCGTCACGAAGGGCATGACGTAGCTGGCGCCGGGGACGGCCTCGTCGCGCGCAATCAGCTCCGGATACGCGGGTTTGCGCTGGAGGCCGGTGAGGACGGCCTCGCGCACGACATCGGGGAAGAGCCACTTGGCGTTCGGGTCGGACTGGAAGAAACGGTCGACGGTGATGCGGCTGAGGTCGACGCCGAACTCCTGGGCGCAGTAGTCGGCGGCGTTGGTGTCGAGCGCGCGGAAGAATTGCTGGTGGTTGAGGCCGAGGCCGTTGAGGGTCTCGTAGAGCCCTTGGCCCTTGAGGCCGCGAAGGCGCGTTGCGTCCTGCGAGAGGAAGGCGATGCGTTCGCGGACCATGTCGTCACGGTATGGCATGGATGGGGTTTCCTTGGGGGTTGGGTGGGAGGTATGGGACTTATGGGACCAATGGGACGTATGGGACTCATTGGGCCGATGCTGACCCTTTACAACAGGACGTGAACCTTGGATGCGGCAGTATCGACTTTGAGGTTCACGCCGTGGCCGTTGCCGGATGCGGGGGCCTTGACGGAACCCGCGGTGGCGGAGGCGACGATGCCTTGGGCGCCGTTGACCGTCGGCGCGGTCCCGGTGTAGGCGAAGATGCACACGCCGCGGACCTTGACGGGGATCGCGGTGTTGTTGGCGTCGGTGCCGGCCATCGCCTGACCGATGATCGGGTCCTCGGCGCTGGTCGCGTTGATCACGGTGTACGCGCCGGTGAGTTTGAGCGCGTCGCCTTTTGCGATGGCGACAGCGCCGGATGCGGGGGTGCGGCAGGTGATGATGAGTTCGGTCACGATGCCGCCTACGTCTCCATATGCCATGGGAAATCTCCTGGGATGTGCGGACGGCTGGGCCGTCCGGGTTGGGGGTTTCTGGGGAAAGCTGGGATCAAGAAAGGATTGATTGGCCTCAAAGAACGCAAAGATCGCAAAGAAGAAAAAGGGAAAGGGGTTAGTGGTTACGCGCGGAGGATCGCCATCGCCGCGCCGGCGCGCATTTGATTGTCTTCGCCGGGGAGGCGCTCGGGGCGGCTGACGGGAAGCGGCGGGTGCAGGCGGTCGAAGCGGCGCTCGAAGCCGTGGAGCTGGGTGTGGATTTCGTCGAGCGACATCCCGCGCAAGGCGCGGCGCAAGGCGCCGGGATCGAACCCGTCGCCGTCGAGCTCGCGGCCCAGGCCGAGCAGGCGTTCCGTGGCGCGGGTCCGCGCGGTGATGCCGTCGGCGATCAACGCGGGGGCGTCGGCGGGCGCGGCACCGCATTCGGCGAGGGCATCGATCAACGCGCGGGCCGTGGCGGGCGAGAGCGATTCGTCGCGGACGATGCGGACGCGGCGGGTGGTTGCTTCGCCCACGAGGACGAGCTCGCCGCCATGATCGTCTCGCGTGCGCCAGGCGTAGGTCCCGGCGTCGACACGGCGGGCGTCGGCGTCGCGCTCGAGCCACTCGAGGGGATGCGGGCCTTTCTCGGAGGCCCAGGTTTCGCCGTCGGGCGCGGTGGCGTCGATCCGCCAGCCGAGCAAGTGCTCGCCGGATTCGAGGCGGAGATCGAGGTGATCGCCGAGCGCGTCGCGATGGCGGTGCAGGACGAAGCGGCCCTCGGCCTTGGGCGCGGCGGCGCCGTCGTGCGAATCGAAACTGAGTTTCCAGAACATGCGGGTTTCCTTTCGGGGTTGCGCCCGCCCGCCGCGAGGAGACCGGGAAGGAGGAGGACCCGGCACGGCGGACGGACGCAGAAACTTGGTGTTGGCGTTAGTCGATACGTCGATGAAAAGTTCGGTTTCGTACGGGGTCTACATCCCCCTTGATCCCCCTTCAAAGGGGGACTTCGTTACGCGCGATCGAGAAATTCGCGCGCCAGGGTGAGCAGCATCCCGGCGAGGTTGGCGACGAGGAGGAGTACGCCTCGGGCGAGCGTGGCCTCGAGGCGGGCAACGCGGCCTTTCACTTCGTCGAGACTGTCGCAGAGCGTTTGGTACTGGAGCGCATGGACGCGCTCCTGCGGGCACGGATCGCAGACGGGAGTCATGGCGTTTGCCCCCAGGATTCGACAGCCACGCACGCGATCAGCGCCGACAACGCGGCAACAGTCAGCCAATAGAGGATGCCCTTGCGGGGTTCGTGAAACATCGACTTTCTCCAAGCGTTGTACTTCGGTCTTTGCCGCAACATTCGTTTTCTCTCTCTCGCCGCGTCCACTGTGTCCACTCAGTCCACTGTGTCCACTTGGCCCATCGCCCCCCCGCCCAACCCCCTACTCCCGCTGCCAATGCCTCACGCGCGCCGCAATCTCGACCGGCCGGTGAAACTCCGCCCGCGCCGTATCGAGTGCTGTCCCGAGCGGCAACGCCCGCGTCGCCGCGACGAACCCGGTGCCTTGCGAACCCGACGGCACGACCGAGCCCTCGATCACGTCGATGACGCCGCGCAACACGTAGTGGCAGATCGCATCTCCGTAGGATTTCCCGGGGACGTGGTTGCACACGCGGAGGTCGCTGGCGCAGATCGAGCATTCGGGGGTCTGGAACGCGAAACCGATCGAGGTCTCGCGGTAGACGCCGCCCTCGATGTTGAGGATGAAGTCCTCGTTGTCGCGCGTGCGCAGCACGTAGACGTCGGGCCGCACCGAGAGACGCTCGCCGTCGCGGTGGAGCTCCGAGCGAAAGAACGTTCCCCGCGGCAATGAGCCGCGCAGGTCGTGGCGCTCCATCAGGGGACGCCCGGGGACCATGCCGTTGATCTTCTCGAGCTCGTCCTCGGGGAAACGGCTGAAGTGGCGGTCGACCTGGTTGTGGCAGAGGTCGAGCGTGAAGGTGGCGAACTCCTCGCGGGCGAGGGGCCGCAGGGCGAACTGGTTGACGCGGTCGTCGAGGTCGAGCTCCGGGCCGCTCCGCGTGGCGACGAGGGCGCCGGGATGCGCAAAAACAAATGCTCCGAGTTCCATGAGGGGATTCTCCGTGGGTTGCGATGGGGGCGATGACTAGGCGAGGGCGGGCGTCATGCCGGGGGACCGATGCCGAGGGCGTGGGCCGCGCGGGGTGTGTCCCAGAGGCCGGCCTCGCGCAGGCGCAGGGCGTTGTCGATTTCGTGCTTTCGCGCGGTGGCCTCGCGCAGGACGTCGACGGTGCGGTTGTGGCGCATTCGGACGCGAGCGCGGGCGGCGCCCCACATCATCGCGAGCTCGGCGTTGTAGAGCCGCTCGAGGATGCGCTGCACGCTGCGGTTGACGGCGTCGACCTGGCGGTTGATGATCTCGAACTGCGCCGTGCCGTAGGTCTCGGTCGTGCCGTAGTTGCGCCCGACGAGGATCGGCATGAGGTGCATGCCCGTGATGACCTGCTCCTCGATGGCCTTGAGGTTGTCGTAGAAGAGCGTCGACTGGTGCGCCCCCTGGACCAACTCGACCTTCACGTTGTCGTAGGTCACGAGGTTCTGGTCGGGGACGAGTCCGCCGAGGTTTTCCTTGAGGGTGTCGAAGACCTGCGCGGTGCGATCGCGCCATTGCTCGGGTGTTTCCGTGCGCGGGCGTTCGCCGGGCGCGTAGGTCACGTGGAGCCGCGGCCAGCCGGCGTTGTGGACGGCCTTGGCCATGTCCTCGATGAGCCGCTGCTGGATTTTCACGACCATCGGGATCGAGCGCAGCATCGAGCGGCCATAGGGGTTCGTGCCGTCGCGGTCCATGCCGACGTAGATGAAGCGGTCCATCGGCAGCGCGATTTCCTCGCCGTCGTGGAGTTGGTAGGCCTGGAGCCGGCCCTCCTCGCGGCGGAACCGGACCGTCCAGACGTCGACGGGGATGACGTCGTGGATCGCGTCGCGGTTCGGCGTGAGGACGATCTCGAGCGCGGCCGCGCCGAAGGTGAACAGCGAGCCGTAGAACACGTCGAGCAGGCCGTCCATGCCGCGATCGCCGGAGTTCACGCGGCGGTTGAGCTCGTCGAGCAGGCGGCGCGCGCGGCGTTCGGCGACCTCGCTCGAGGCCTCCTCGAGCTCGATGTCGAAGCCGGTCTGGCAGAGGCGTTTCCAGGTCCAGACGCCGTCCGAGATGTCGGGGATCGCGTCGCGCAGGAAGCGGTAGACGGGGAGCATCGCGAACGGCGTCTCGTTCGGCAGCGGGACGAAGCCGCCGAGGGCCGCGCCGAGGAGGTGCGTGTCGCTCGCGATGGACACCGGGCCGACGGCGGCGAACGGCGCGGCGGGGGTGGCCGGGCGAGCGGGTCGGCGCGTCATTCGGGTGCGCAGGCGTTCAAACCAGGAGGGCATCGGTGAATCTCCGTTGACAGTGAAAGGTCCCTATAAACTGCAGCGCGCGTTGCGCGCCTCTCGTGCAAAGCCTTCGCGAACTATGTCCCCCTTGGAAGGGGGATGTATCGGCGCGTTCGCCGCGTAGTGTTCCTATAAACTAGCGCGGGCGTTGCGCGGAGAAGGGTGATAAGATGTGGCGGCCAACCCCCCGGAGACCCCCGTCATGCTGAAGACCTTCTACCTGTTCCTTGGAATCGCGTCGCTCGTCCTCTTCGGCCTCGGGCCCACGCTGGCGTATATCGAGCTGGTGCCGCCGATGGCGGGGTTCCTGGTCATGGTGCTCGGGTGTTTCACGGGCGTGATCGTGGTGCTGGCGGGGATTGGCGTGGTGGCGATGAAGGGGCCGACGATTGCGTTGGTCGCGGCGGCCCTCGGGATTGTCCCGGCGGCGTTCCTGGCGAATTCGCTCTACAAGGCGCGGCAATTTCCGCCGATCAACGACATCTCGACCGAGTTAAATTATCCGCCCGAGTTCGTGCATGCGAAGACGCTTCCGGAAAACGCGGGCCGCGACATGGCCTTTCCCAAGGGCAACGCGGAGGCGATTAGGCGGGCCTACCCGACGCTGGCGCCGAAGGCGTTCACGCAAGACCTGCTGACCGTGTTCGGCAAGGTCAACGACCTCGCGAAGATTCAGCCCGGGTGGACCATCACCCACACGCGGCACACGGACAACGAAAGCGCGATTGAGGGGGTTGCCGTCTCGGGGATGTTCAAGTTCCGCGACGACTTCGTCATCCGCATCACCAAGGCGAATGAGGGGTGTGTCGTCGACATGCGCTCCAAGTCGCGCGATGGCCAAGGCGACTTCGGCGCGAACGCGAAACGGATCGAGGGGTTTTTCGAGGCGCTTGGGAAGTAACCCCCTCGTCCATGTCAAGCGATCGGCAAGCGCCTGATACGGTATCGAGTGTCCTCGACGATGGCTATGGCCCCGCCCTGTAGTTCGTCGTGCCACGCTTCGATCAGTTCGGATATGCGAGGCGTCACAAAGGCCGGAGTTGCGTTACTCAACCTGAAGATAACCACACTTGGCGTTTCGTGAACGCCCGCGGCGAGAAGATCGCCAAAATCCAAATCGAAGGTGAGAACGATTCGCCCCTGTTCCCGCGCGAGATTTGGAATCGCGTCGTCAGGAAGCCGGTCCAAACCCAGTTCGGTGAGATGGACGGCATCGTGTCCCATCGAACGCAGTGGCCGGATTGATGTGCGGGAGACCCCCATATCCGCACGAAACTTCACCTGCGAACGTCGCCGGCGGACAACACCTCCTCACGGCTGAGGTAGGCGGCATAGTGCAGCGCTTCCCGAATGTCGTCCGCTTCCAGAAACGGATACTCGTCCAGAATCTCTTGGAATGACATTTCGTTTGCCACGAGGTTCACGATCTGTGAGACGGTCATTCGCATGCCCCGGATACAGGCCCGTCCACCCATCGTCGTGGGGTCAAAGGTAATTCGATCGAGCATGGGGTGGCCTCCGGATAGCGTCATCCAATACTCTACCCCACTCGCGGCACGCGGACAACGAAGGCGTGAAGGCAGTCCCCGCAACTGCTGGGCGGTTATCGCCTGCCCGCACCCATGTTCGTGGCGATCGCGTGCGACAGTTCCTCGGCGCGGATTGGCTTGGGGATGTA
>CANKTP010000110.1 GCA_947486375.1 Candidatus Hydrogenedentota bacterium
CAAGCATACCGGATCGCGCGTCGGTGCGGCGAACCCGGGGTGGAGGGCTGCGTGCCGAATTCGCGAAGGGAAACTGCCGTTCCCATGAAATGGTAGAATCGCGGTGTGGTTCAATATGTCCCGCATTGCGCGGTGTGGGGCCGGGCCGGTGTTCAGATCGGCACAGTCATCGACGCCCGGCCGGAAACGACCTGTGGAGAACGCCAAATGAATTACACGAGGATCACGGTGAATGCCGGACAAATGGACGGCGTGCCATGTATCCGCGGGCTGCGTATCCCCGTGGCCACCATTGTCGCCATGGTGGCGGATCGGATGAACGATGCCGAGATTGTAGCGGCCTATCCGGACCTCGTTGAGGAAGACATTCGTGAGGCGCTCCACTACGCGGCCGAGGCCGTCCGGGAACGAGAACTTCCGCTCGCATTGCCTTGAAGTTTCTCGTCGACAACGCGCTCTCGCCAGTGATCGCGGAGGGTCTCCGGGCGAGTGGCCACGATGCCGTCCATGTCCGCGAGATGGGTCAGTCTGCCGCCAAGGATGAGGTCATCTTTGCGCGGGCAGCAAGCGACGGGCGGGTGCTTTTATCTGCCGACACCGATTTCGGGACCTTACTCGCGCTCAGGGGAGAAACGAAACCATCCGTAATCCTGTTTCGCCGCGGCGCGGAACGGCGTCCATCACAACAACTTGCCCTGCTTCTCGTCAATCTCCCCGCGATTATGGAATCCTTGGAGCGGGGGTGTGTTGTTGTGTTTGACGAGGCGCGAATGCGCGTACGTATGCTCCCCATTGGCAATAGGTCGTGGCATGGGATGGGTGCCTGAAAAGCGGGCCCCCAACCCCGTGAACGCGCGGAGCGTCCGTCCATATCGTCCATTCCTCTCTTCCTGACGCTCGCCCAAGACCCGGCCTGCATGTGGCCCTCATGTGGCGCGGCCGTCAGCAAACAGGTAGATTACACCCCGTCGGCCTACCACCCGGCTGGTGGCCTGCGATCGAATGTACCCCCGGAGCCTCACTCACCCCCATGCGCATCTTATTTGTCGGAGACATTTTTGGCCGTCCCGGGCGCAACTTGATTCCGGCGCTTTTGCCAAAAATACGGGCCGAATTTTCTATTGACATTACCGTGGTCAATGGTGAGAATGCCGCCGGTGGATTGGGGATTACGCCTGAAATCGTCCGCGAGCTGCTGAAACAGGACATTCAGGCGATAACCCTCGGCAATCACACGTGGCGCAAGAAACAGTTTGTCCCGGTCATCGGCGAGTTCGAGCAGGTGGTGCGTCCCGCGAATTATCCGCAGGGCGTTCCCGGCAAGGGCTCGACGGTCGTCGAGTTGATCGACGGCCGCCGGTTGGGCGTGATTAACCTGATTGGCCGCGTGTACATGGACGCGTTCGATTGTCCCTTCGAGGCTGCGAAACGGGAAATCGGAAAGTTGAAGGGCCGCACCGACGCAATCTTGGTCGACATGCACGCGGAGGCCACGTCGGAAAAGGTGGCCATGGGCTGGTATCTCGACGGGCTATGTTCCGCTGTTGTAGGCACCCATACCCATGTGCAGACGGCGGACGAACGGGTGCTCCCCGGCGGGACGGCGTACATCACCGACGTGGGGATGACCGGGCCGCATGACGGGGTCATCGGAGTGCAGAAGGAATTGATCATCAAGAAGTTCCTGACGGGACTGCCGTCCGAGTTTGAACCCGCCGAGGGCCGTCCGTGTCTGAACGCGGTGGTGATCGAGACGGACGACAAGACCGGCCGGGCCAAGTCCATCGAGCGGATTTTCCGGCAAGGCTAGTAGTAGAACGATTCCGGCTCCGCTTGGGCGGGGCCAAACCATAACCCAAGCGAGCGCCATGTACTTCAAACAAATCGAAATGACGGGCTTCAAATCCTTTGCGGACCGCACGGTCGTGGACATGGAACCGGGGATGACGTCCATCGTCGGGCCGAACGGCTGCGGCAAGAGCAATATTCTCGACGCGATTCGTTGGGCGCTCGGCGAGCAACGCGCGAAATCCCTGCGCGGCGCGCACATGCAGGACGTGATCTTCAACGGCAGCGAAGAACGCGCCGCGACGGGCATGGCGGAGGTCACGATGACCTTCGACAACAGCGACTCGCGGCTGCCCGTCGATTTCTCCGAGGTGCAGATTACGCGCCGCGTGTATCGTTCCGGCGAGAGCGAATACCTGATCAACCAGTCGCTCTGCCGCCTCAAGGATGTCCAGGAACTGTTCATGGACACGGGCATCGGGACGAATGCGTACTCGATGATCGGCCAGGGCATGATCAGCATGGTCCTCAGCTCGAAGCCCGAGGATCGCCGGTATTTGTTCGAGGAAGCCGCAGGCATCATCAAGTACAAGTCGCGCAAGCGCGTCGCCCTGCGCAAGCTCGAACAGGCGGAACAAAATCTCCTCCGGCTGGGCGACATCATCGCGGAAATCCAGCGCCAATCGCGATCGCTCAAGCGGCAGGTCAACGCGGCGATCCGGTACCGCGAGCTGAAGGACGAACTGCGCGGGCTGGAGATTCGCGCCGCGTGGCTGCGCCATGTGTTCCTCAGCGCGCGCATCGCCGAGCTGAAACTAAAATTCGCGGCGGCGCAGGCCTCGTTCGAGCAGGACAGCGCGCGCACCTCCGTGCTCGAGGCCCGCTACGAGGAACTCAGCCTCGCGCGGCTCGAGATCGATCGCGTGCTCCACGCCCGCCGCGAGGGGGTCCACGAACTCGACACGGAGATGGAAAAGATCGAGCGCCAGATCGCGCTGATCCGCCAACAGGTCGACTTCTGCCGCGAGCAGCAACGCCGCGCCGCCGAGGAACGCGAGACGTTCAAGGAACAGGCCGCGGCCATCGAGGCGCAGCGGACCGACACGACGGAACAGGCCCAGGCGATGCGCTTGGAACTCGACGAGGCCCAGGCGGCGCTCGCGGCGAAACAGGCCGAGCACGATGCCGCCGCGCTGGCGGTGACCGCCGCAGAGGAACAACTCGAACTCGCGCGCAAGCGGCTCGTCGAGACGATGGGCCTGCGCGCGAAGGCACAAACCACCATCGAGACGTTGGCCGTAAATATCAGCAATGTTGACGGCCAGCTCGAATTGATCTTTGAACGCCAGTCGGTCGAGAACCGCCGCGCCGAGGAAGTCATCGCGTTCCTCGAGGAACGCCAGAAGATCGAGACCGAGAAGCAGGGCGCCTTGGGCGCGGTCGAGGACAATCTGCGCAAGGTCCAGGAAGATCTCGCCGCGCGCAGCGCCGAGATGAATGCCCTGAACGAGAAGTGGCAGCACCTGCGCGAGACGCGCAGCAGCGTCAATGCGCGGCTGACTTCGTTGCGCGAACTGCGCGACTCCTACGAGGGCTTCGCGACAGGCGTCCGCGCGATCATGCTCGCGAAACAAAAGAACGTCGGCCCCGCCGAGGGCATCATCGGCCCCGTCGGCGACCTGGTTTCGACCGAGAAGAAATTCGAGCGCGCCGTCGAGGCCGCGTTGGGCGGCAACGTCAACAATATCGTCGTGGAACGGGCCGAGGACGCCAAGGCCGCGATCGCCTTCTTGAAAGAACACAAGGCGGGCCGCGTCACCTTCCTGCCGTTGGACACGATTCGCCCGAACGACCGCGACGATATCGAGCGGATACAGGGCCAACGCGGCGTCATCGGATCCATGCTCGATTTCGTGCAGTACGACGGCTCCGTTGATCGTGCGATGCAATACGTGTTTCACAACACCGCCGTCGTCGAGACCATCGACGATGCGATCCGCATCGCGCGAAGCGGCGGCCGCTGCCCGCGATTGGTCACGCTCGATGGCGAGGTCGTCTCCTCCGCCGGTGCCGTGACGGGCGGGCGCACGCACCACGATCAAGGCGGCTTGATTGGCCGAAGCGCCGAGATCGGCGATCTCGAGGAACGGCTCGACAAGACGGACAACGAGATTCGCCGCGTGACAAGTTTGGCCGCGCAGGCCCAGCAAGCCATCGAGGCCTTCAAGGCCCAGGCCGGGACGCTCTCGGCCGAGCAGAACGCGCTGCGCAAGGTCGTCAATGAACTGGGCGTCGAGATCGCGCGGCTCAGCACGGAGCTCAAGTCACTGTCGCAGGGTTCCGAGTCGCTCAATCGCGAGCGCGAGGACCTCTATGCGCGTCGCGAAACCTTCGAGGCCGAGCGCCGCGCCGCGAACGAACGCGCCGTCACGATGGAGACCGAAGACGAGCAACTCCAAGCCGCCATGGCCAACGCCCAGGACACGGCCGCGCAGGCGCGCAACACGCAGGCCCTCGTCGCCCAGGCGCTCGGCGACATGCGCCTCAACCTCGCCTCGGTGACCCAGGCCCTCGAACAGATTGACCGCGACCAAATCCGCCAGGCGCGCGACTTGCAGAACGCATTGTCCGAAACCGAACGCCGCGACAAGGCCATCGAGGAACTCGCCGGCCAGGAACACATTCTCAGCGAAAGCGCCAAGGACCAGATCGAGCGCGCGAAGGCCCTCTCCGAGACGAAGGAAGAAGCCCGCAAGACGGTCGTCGAGGCGGAAAATCGCCGTCAGGCCCTGCTCGACGAATCGGAGAACCTCGAGAAGGAACTCAAGGTCCTGCGCGATCGGTCGCGCGAATCGCAGGCGAGCGTCCACAAGCTTGAGATCGATCTTCGCCACGACGAGGACCAGCTCGGGTTTTTCCAAGAACGCATCCTCACCGAATATAACGTCGCCTTGTCCCAATTGACCGAAGAACAAGCCGGCAGCGACGAACACGACGACGCCACGCGCGAACGTCTCGTGAAGGAAATCCGCGGGAAGATTGAGCGCATGGGCACGGTCAACCTCATGGCCATCGAGGAGTACCAGGCCCTCTGTGAACGCAACGACTTCCTTGTGTCGCAGGGAGAGGACCTGGGGAAGGCGAAGGAGGCCCTGCTCAACGTGATCAAGCGGATCGACGTCACCATCCAGGACATGTTCCTCGAGACCTTCAACACCGTGGCCGAGAATTTCCGGCAATACTTCCGCCGGCTGTTCAACGGCGGCCACGCCCGAATCTACCTGCTCGACGAGGCCGATCCCCTCGAGTGCGGCATCGAGATCGAGGCACGCCCCCCGGGCAAAAAGCCGCAGTTGATCTCGTTGCTCTCGGGCGGCGAACAGGCCATGACCGCGATCGCGCTGCTCTTCAGCATCTTCAAGGCGAAACCGAGCCCCTTCTGCGTGCTCGACGAGGTCGATGCGCCGCTCGACGACGCCAACATCGGGCGCTTCCTCAACATGCTCGACGAGTTCGCCACCGACACCCAGTTCATCGTCATCACGCACAACAAACAGACGATGGCCCGCGCCGGCGCGCTCTACGGCGTCACCCAGCAGGAACGCGGCGTCTCGCAATTGGTCTCGGTCAAATTCGACGAGGTGCCCGATTCCGCCCACTCGGCGGCATGAGGGTCCTGCACCTTTTCGCCAACCGGAAGTGGACCGGGCCGGCGGAGCCCGCGCTCAACCTCTGCGTGGCGTTACGGGCGCAGGGGGTCGATCTGGATTTTGCCTGCGGCCCCGGCCCGGACCTCGCGATCAATAAAATCGTTGCGACCGCCCGGGAACGCGGCATCGAACCGATCCTCGATCTCATCCTCGAAAAGAACGACCACCCCCTCGCGAACTTCATCGATCGCTGGCGGTTGCCCCGCCTGTTGCGCAAGGGACGTTACGACATCGTCCATTGCCACCTCGACAACGATCACCGCATCGCCATCGGTCCGTGCCGCAAGGCCGGCATTCCCATCGTACGCACCAGCTACCAGGGGGACGGCCTTCGCAAGCCCAAGCGGCACGGTCCGTTCCTCGCCGCGACCCGTTTCCTGATCGAACCCTCGCAACTCGCGCTCGAACACGACGCCGCGCAATACGGGTTCCCCCGCGAGCGCATGCGTGTCGTACCCGGTGCCGTGGACACCGAGCGCTTCGATCCCACCCGCGAAGTACCCGACGGACGGCGCCGTCTCGGCATTCCGCCCGATGCCTTCGTCGTGGGCATTGTCGCGCGCATGCAGACCCACCGGCACTACGAGGACCTCTGGCGCGCCGCGCAACAGCTCGTCGCCGCGCACCCGGAGATCCATATCCTCGTAGTCGGCCGCGGCACCAACCAGGACCAGGTCGGCGCGGAACCGGTGCGCGATTACGGCCTGGGGTTGCACGTCCATTTTTCAGGCTACGTTGGCGGCGACGACTACGTCGGCATGCTCAAGGCCTTCGACGTAAACGTGTTCCTAGTCCCCGGCAGCGACGGCACCTGCCGCGCGGTGCGCGAGGCGATGGCGATGGCGCGTCCCGCTGTCGTGGCCCGGCGCGGCATGTTGCCCGAGATCGTCGAGGACGGGGTGTCCGGTGTGGTGTTCGAGGGATCCGCCGACAGTCTCGTCGACGCGCTTGGGGCATTGGTCGCTGACCGCCTCCGCACCCGCGCGATGGGAACAGCCGCCGGCGAAAAGGCGCGGCGCGACTACGCGCTTGAGGTCCAAGCCCATGCCGTGCGCGTTATCTACCGGGAAATTCTCGCGCCAGGAGAATGAGAGCGCACTCAACCCAAACTAAGCGGCCCGGGGCTGTCCTTGTTCTCGATCGCGTACAGCTTTAACTTGCTGTAAAGGGTTGCCCTGGAAATTCCAAGCGCGCGCGCCGTGGCGCTGATGTTGCCGCCGGCGTGCCGGATCATCCGGGTGATGTGTTCTTTCTCGACCTGATCGAGCCTCGGGAGCCCCAGTTCGCCGTCCGGGGGACGGGTAAAGCCCGGGGATATGAGCACGTCGCTGGCTTGGATCGTCCCCTCCTTCGCGAAGGCAACTGCCCGGGCGACACAGGCCGCAAGTTCGCGGACGTTCCCCGGCCAGTGCCACTTCACCAGGCGCCGCATCGCGTCGGGCGCGACGGCAATCGCGGGAAGCCCTTGCATGCCCTTGGCATCGCGCTCGAGGAAGTGATTCACCAGCAGTCGAATATCCTCCGCATGTTCGCGCAACGGGGGCAGTCGAATCTCGAACCCGTTTAGGCGGTGGAACAGATCCTTGCGGAAGCCCTCGATGCCCGCCTCGGTATCAAGCGTCTTGTTGGTGGTGGAAATGATACGGACATCGACGCGAATCTCGCGCGAACCACCGACCCGATGAAACGTGCCCGTCTCGATGGCACCCAGGATGCGCGCCTGGCTCTCGGGAGAAAGGTCGCCCACCTCGTCGAGCAACAATGTGCCGCCGTGCGCCTCCTCGAGCCAGCCCGACTTTTGCTCGGTAGCGCCGGGGAAGGCGCCCTTCTCGTGGCCGAACATCTCGATATCGAAAAGCTCGCGCGGAATGGAGGCGCAACTGACAATTACGTAGGGGTGTATGGCGCGGGCGCCCAGGTCGTGTACCATCCGGGCGATGACATCTTTCCCGGTCCCGGTTTCGCCCACCAGCAGCACATTCAAGTCCGTGGCGGCCGCCTTGACGGCCAGCTCGCGCACGTACTGGACTGCGGGGGCCTCGCCGATAAAGCGCTCGGCGATACCGGCTTCCTTGCGGGCGTAATTGTAGTCCCGGCGTAGCTGTTCGACATGTTCGAGGGCGCGCAGGTAGGGGGCGAACGCATGCGCGGCCCCGACGAAAAGCTCCAAGTCGCCACTGGCGTAAGTACGCATGCCCGCGTCGGACTGGATGGCGATGGCGCCCATCGGGTCGCCGCCCACGGCCAAGGGCGCGACCATGGCCGCAGCCATATACTGGGCCCGCCGTTTCTTGACCGAACGAGGGGCGATGAGACCGGAGTCGCTTGAAATCGAGCGGCGCATGGCCTCGACGGGCGCATCCTCGCCTTGGGCACCGTTCTCCGTCGGATAATAGATGAATTCCTCGGCGCCGGCGTAATACCAAGCCAGCCAGAACTCGTCGGGATCGAACTTGGCGTGAAGCCAGTCTTGGAAGATGCGGGTCAACTCGCGGACACTGGAGGCGCGGCTGAACAGGCGGGCGAGGACGAACAACTCGCGATACTCGCGGACGCTTCGCGGGAGCGTGTCGAAAAGGGGGTCGTTCGGGTTGTCATTGACGTACGAGGCGTCGGCCAAGGAGACGGTGATCAGCGTCTCGTCATCGTCGTCGCCCACGGGCGGCACGCCGGAGGCATCGGTGACGACAAACACGACGCCCCCGACGGCGATCTCGTCGCCGGGCTTCACGGTCACGCTGTCTATCCGCTGTCCGTTTACGAACGTCGCGTTGCTGCTATCGAGGTCCCGCAGGTGGATTTGGTCGTCGCGGAACTTCAGCTCGCAATGCCATCGCGACACGATAGGATCGACCAGACGGACGTCGCAGCTTTCGCTGCGTCCCACGAGGAGCGGCTTCTCCGAGATTTCCCAGCTTGTCCCCCGTTGTTTGCCAGTCTTCGCTAGAATATGATTCATGTATGTCCCGATGGTCGGTGTTGATCCGATCCTCAAGGAGGGACCGTGGGCGAATTTTGTGCTGTCGGGCGGTCAAAGTCAAATATTTGTTCGCCCGGCGGTTAGCGGCGGTTATTCCCTCAAAATCTGTCCAGTAACCAGACGTAGGGATCGCGTTTCGGGAAGATCGCGTGCAGCAATCCGCGCGCATCGCCGGTGAGAAGGCGTCGGCTCTGTCCGAGAATGTCGTCCACCGCCCGGTACCCGGCAAGCAGTTGCATGAGTTCGCGCGCCGTAATTCCGACCTTGTTCCGGCCCGCGGCCTGGGCGATGTCGAGCGCGCCGCGGTTGGCGCGGACACGGTATGGGGCGCCGTCAGCAATCAGGGTCAATTCGATCCGGGCATCGCGCAGGATGCCGGGACCAAGGCACCCCTCCCATTCCGGAATCATGTGCTCGAGCGCCTCGCCCAGGTTGACGAAGGCCATCATGCCCCCGCGTTCGCGCACGAAGCGCGTCTCGTGGAGCGAGGTGTATTGCCGCAAGTAGCGCGCGAGGGGATGCATGGGCGGAACGTGAAAGCGAATGCGCCCGGCGCACTCCTCGCGGGCGCGCGCGGCGCACAAGGCCATGATCCCGGCGCAATCCGCGAGGGACGCCACCCCGATTTCCTCGACCCGGAGTTGATCGTCGGCGTGGGCGATCTTGGCGTATGCAATCACCTTGCCCTTGTCGTCGGTGACGACATCCGTGTCCTTCAGGCGTTCCCACTTGTTCGTGAAGTGGGCCGCGCCGCGCAAGAGCGAACATGGGGTGTCGTGATCATTGGCGGCATGTATCTTTTGTATTGCGGCGATGTCTCCCGGCTTGATGCGGCGGAACTTGCGCGGCGGTCCCGGGGCGGCGACGGCGGCCTCGGCGGCATCGACGGAGACCGTGTAATCGGCCAGCGCGGTCACATAGCCGAACCGATGGTAGAAGTCGGGAATGCCGAACAACATCGACACATGATACTGGTGATCGCGCATGTAGCGCAGGGCGTCCCGCATCAACATGCCGGCGACGCCCTGGTGCCGGAACCGCGGGGCCGTGCTCACCCACGCCACTCCGCCCGTCTTGAGGCGGGCCTCCCCGATGCGAATGGTGTCGGTGGTGATTCGCAGGGCCCCGGCGATTTCGTCCCCGGCAAGGGCCATCCGCGTGTGTTCGCGGCGAAAGCCGGGGTAGGCCGCGCCCGAGTTCTCGAACCAACGAAGCGAATCGAAGTAGATCGGGTTATGCGTCTTTGCCATGAGGTCGTTGGCCTGGCGCAACTCGGAGGCGTTTTCGACGGCCTTCACGACCAGCCCGGGAATGCCGGGGCGCCTTGACAACGAGAGGTCCATGCCGCGGAAGTCTATCCTACCCGGGAACCGTGCGTCATGCCGGCCGTGGCGAGGCCTGGCTCATTCGTTCCACGAGGAGTCCGTTATCGCCAATTTTCCCGGGACCGGCTGGTAAATCTCGAAAATGTGGCTCATCGGGCCCTCGAAGGTCTCGTTGAACCAACGGGTTTCGTAGCGGCGCGCTCCGCCGGCGATTTCTTCGATGACGGCGATGATGTCGTAGGCCCCGTCCACGTAGCAGCAGAAGCCCTGGCTGAAGCCGGGTTCGATGGGGTCCTCGGCGAGGTTTGCGCGCTCGGCATCGGTCCCGCTTTCGCTGATGGCGACCTCGACCACCTTGAAGTCATGCGTCAGGTTCACCATCACGACGCCGTTGTCCTTCGGCGGCGGACCGTTGTCCGGGCAGCCCACCAAGAAGAGCGCCCCCATCGCAAGCGCCACGATTCGTTTCATGTCGAATTCCTCACCCACGGGTGTACATCGGCGGTCATCCTAGCAAAAGGCGCGGGGTGCTTGAAAGTTTTCGGGCCGCGCTTGAACGTCCGGGGCGTCTCGGCTAGGCTTGCGCAGGTGTCGAAGCAACCGCATAGGAGACGACGATCATGGCCGAAACGCCCTCGACGATGTTGCCCTTGGGGACGCAAGCGCCGGATTTTTCGCTGCCGGATACTGCGGGCCGGGCGGTTTCCTTGCGCGATCTTTCCGGGCCCGAAGGACTATTGGTGATGTTCATCTGCAACCATTGTCCCTACGTGAAGCTCGTGGCGCCCGAGTTGGCCCGGCTGGGTCCCGAATATCTCGCGAAGGGGTTTTCCATCGCCGCCATCAGCGCCAACGACGCGGAACGCTACCCCGACGACGGTCCGGCGAAGATGGCGGAGGAAGCGCGCCAACGTGGCTACGCCTTCCCGTACCTATACGACGAGTCCCAATCGGTCGCCAAGGCCTATCGCGCGGCCTGCACTCCCGATTTCTTTCTTTTCGACCCGAACCGCCGGTTGGTCTATCGCGGGCAATTCGACGACAGCCGCCCGGGCAACGGCGTTCCCGTCACGGGGGCCGATCTCCGGCGGGCGATGGAGCAACTGCTCTCGGGCTCGACGATGGCCTCGAAACAACGGCCCAGCGTGGGATGCAACATCAAATGGAAACCCGGCAACGAGCCGGGTTCCGCGTGAGGCTGCTCATCGCCGCATCGCATGTTGGCCACGCTGGGGCGTGTATGTTAGGCTGTGGCCGTTGTTTAGCGTGGGACTTTACAGAGGAAGAGTGATTCGATGATTATCCGTACGTCTCGCCCGTTGTTCGCCTTGGCCCTCGGTTTTGCGGTGGCACTCGCGCCCGTTTCCACGGGCCAAGTCATCGACCAAATCGCGGCGACGGTGGACACCGAGGTGATCTTGTTGAGCGATTTGTACCGGGAGGCGGGGCCGGCGATTCGCGAGCTCAAGGAATCGGCGGCGTCGCAGGAGGAGTTCGACCGGGCGGCGCAGCAGCTTCTTGACGACACGCTTGTGCAGGCGGTCGAGTCGAAGATATTGATCCGCCAGGCGCAGCTTTCGGGGATCGAGGTGACGGACGACCAGGTCGAGCAGAACCTCGAGGCGACGCGCAAGGACTTGCAGTTGGAGTCGGACCAGGCGTTTATCGACTACGTGGCGCAGTACGGGGAGACGCTGGGCGACTATCGCGATCAGTTGGAAAAGCGCTTGATGGCGGTGACGATGGCGCGCCGGAAGATGAACTCGTTCGAGCAGGAGATTGCCGTCTCGGAGCCGGAAGTGGTCCAGTACTACGAGGACAACAAGGACACGTACCAGCGCAAGGAACGCATCCGCGTGCGGCAGATCATGTTGCGCGTGGACAAGGACAACGCCACGGAACGTGCCGCGGCGAAGGCGCGTCTTGAATCGTTGCGCGAGGAGCTTGACGCGGGCGCGGATTTTGCCGAGCTGGCCAAGGCGCACTCGCAGGCTCCGGGCGCGGAGGACGGCGGCATTGTCCCGGGATGGCAAGAGCGCGGCAGCCTGGTGCCGGAGATTGAGGCGGCGGTGTTCGACCTGCCGGCGGGGACGGTTAGCGCGGTTGTGGAATCCGAATTCGGAGTACACGTGATGAAGGTCGAGGGCCGCGAGGAGGCGGGGCAGGCGTCGATCGACGAAGTGCGCGTCGAGATTGGGCCGCTGCTCCGGCAGCGCGAGGCGCAGAAACGTTACGAGAAATGGATGGCGGACCTTCGCAAATCCAGCAAGGTGCGGGTATTTATTTAGCCCGCACTGCGGGTCCCGATCAAACCAGTATCTTTTGCAACACATTCCCCGCCACGTCGGTGAGGCGGAATTTGCGGCCGTTGTGGACGTAGGTGAGTTTCTCGTGGTCGACGCCGAGGCGATCGAGGATGGTCGCGTGGAGATCGTTGACGCTGACGGGATCGACCTCGGCCTTGTAGCCGACCTCGTCGGTCTCGCCGTACGAGATGCCGCCCTTCACGCCGCCGCCCGCCATCCACATGAGGAACCCATCGGGATTGTGATCGCGCCCGACGGCCCCTTGGGAGACGGGCATACGGCCAAATTCGCCTCCCCAGACGACGAGGGTCTCGTCGAGCAGGCCGCGGCGTTTTAGGTCGGCGAGCAGCCCCGCCATCGGGACGTCGGTCTCGAGGCAGTGCATGTCGTGGTTTACCTTGAGTCCGAAATGGGCGTCCCAACTTTCCTGTTGGTGGCCGCCGCCGCTGTAGACCTGCACAAAGCGGACGCCGCGCTCGACCAGCCTGCGCGCGATGAGCAATTGGGTCCCGAAGTATTTCGTCTCCTCGCGATCCATGCCGTAGAGGCGCTTCGTCTCCTCGGTCTCCGTCGAGAGATCGACCGTCTCGGGCGCTTCCATCTGCATGCGGTAGGCGAGCTCGAAACTTTCGATTCGGGCGGCGAGGTCGGCCTCGCCGGGGTTCATGCGCATGTGTTCGTCGTTAAGCTGGGCAAGGAGATCGAGCTGGGCACGCTGTTGCTCGACCGGCATGTCGGCGCGGCGGTCGAGGTTGAGGATGGGCGTGCCCGTCGAGCGGAACGGGGTGGCTTGGAACGAACTGGGCAGGAAGCCGGAGCTCCAATTCTGGGGCCCCCCGATTGGGCCGCCGCGGGGGTCATACATCACGACGTAGCCGGGCAGGTCCTGGTTCTCGGTGCCGAGGCCGTAGGTCAACCACGACCCGATGCTGGGGTACCCGACGCGCGCGATGCCCGTGTTCATCTGGAAAAGCGCGGGCGCGTGGTTGTTGCTCTCGCAGTAGCACGACTTGATGAACGCGATGTCGTCCACGTGCTCGGCGACCGCCGTGTATTTTTCCGAGACCCACGCGCCGCATTGCCCGTATTGCTTGAACGCATACGGCGATTTCATCAGGGGACCGGGGTTCGGGTTAAACGTGTCGAGTTTGCCCTTCCAATCCAGCGTCTTACCGTCGAACTTGTCCAGCTCCGGTTTGTGGTCGAACAAGTCGAAGCCGCTCGGGCCGCCGTAGAGAAACATGAAGATGACCGACTTGGCGCGGCCGGCGAATTGGCCGGGCTTCATCGCGAAGGGACTGGTCGCGGCATGGGCCGTGCCGAGGAGGCCTTGTCGATCGAGCAGTCCCGCGAGTCCGAGCATCCCGAAGCCGGCGCCGGAGCGCTTCAGGAAATCTCGCCGGGTCGTGACGACTTGGCTTCGTCCGAAGTCGCACCCGGCACTGGGTTGGGGTCCCATCTTGTTTTCTCCAACAATCGACACGGTCAGTTCACGTACACGAATTCGTTCAGGCCCAGCAGGACCTGGCAGTAATCGATCAGGGCCTTCTCGACTGAGCCGTATCCCGCGCCTTGGCGTTCGAGAAACGCCGTCGCCGCCGTCACCTCGGCCTCGCGCGGCGCTCGGGCCAACACGAGATCGTAGCCCCGCCGGACCCATGCTTCCCGATCGTCGCCCAATTCGGACCGCAACCGCTCCGCGAGGAAGCGCGCCTGGTCTTGGACGAAAGAACTGTTCATCAGCGCGAGCGCCTGGGTCGGCGTGGTCGTCGTGTTGCGCCGCGCGCAACTGATGACCGTGGGCGGCAGGTCAAAGGCCTCGATCATCGGGAGCACGGCCGAACGGCGGACATATACGTACACGCTGCGGCGCCACGACTCGGGCCCGTCGACCGCTTCCTTTGGCCACTTTCCGATCGAGCCGGTCGCGATGGCGTCGGGGTGCATGAAGGGGAATACGCCGGGGCCGTACATGGCGGGGTTGAGCTTGCCCGTGGCCGCCAGCATCGCGTCGCGGATGCTTTCCGCCTCGAGGCGCTGCGGCGTGCGGCGCCAGAGGAGGCGGTTGGCCGGATCGATTGCCGCCCGCGCCTCGTCGAAGACCGCGCTCTGGCGGTAGGCCGCGCTCATGACGATGAGTTTGTGCAGGCGTTTGAGCGACCAGCCGTTGTCGACCAGATCGCGCGCGAGCCAATCGAGGAGCTCCGGGTGGGACGGCGGATCGCCTTGCGACCCAAAGTCGTTCGGCGTGCGCACGATACCCTCGCCAAAATGGTGCATCCAGAGCCGGTTGACGATGACCCGCGCCGCGAGCCGTCCGGCACCCTCGTCCACGTTCGTGAGCCACTCGGCCAGGGCCGTCCGCTGGTACGTGGTCGCCGCTTCCGCGGCAGGCTTAAACACGGCGGGCTGAAATTTCGGCGAATCATTGCCGGGCAATACCGA
>CANKTP010000111.1 GCA_947486375.1 Candidatus Hydrogenedentota bacterium
ATCGGCATGGTGATGTCGTTGCGCAAACAAATCGGGGCCAAGCCGGTCCACTGATCATGCCGCAGACGCTTCTCCCGCTTCCGTTCAAGACCTTGCGCACGACGCGCTGGCACATGCTGCGCGAGATCGACGGACTGACGGACGAGCAATACCTCGCGATTCCGGCGGGACGCTCCGACAATATCCTCTGGAACGTCGGGCATCTGCTGTGTTCGTTCTCGCGCTTGACGTATGTGTTCAGCGGGTTTCCGCTCCCGATACCCGACGCCTATTTTCCTCTTTTCGGAAAGGGGACGGATGCATTGCGATGGACTTCAGCGCCGAGTGTGCGGGAGGTCGTCGCGCGCTTCAGTTCGATCATGGATGATCTCGAGCGCGACTACGCCGCCGGAAGGTTCGGGGAATATACGCCCCTTACGATTGGACCGAACACCATCGAGTCCGTCGAGGAGGCGGTCAGTTTCCACTGCTTCCACGAGGGGCTGCACATTGGCAAGATCATCGATCTCAAGGACCTGCTCGGCTTGTCCACGTCGGATTGATTCGTCATTCATGAACCCGCTGTTCGCGTCGATTCGACGCAATTGAAAGGATCGACATCCGTGAAGATCCGCTTGTTATTCTTGTCTATGGTCGCGGCGTCCAACGTTTTTGCCGGCCCCGTCATCCTCGACACGGACATCGGCGACGACATCGATGACACATGGGCGTTGGCGATGGCCCTGGGCCGGCCCGAGATCGACCTGAAGATGATCGTCACGGCCTCGGACGACACCGGCACAAAGACCCGCCTTGTCGCGAAACTTTTGCTCGGCATGGGCCGCACGGACATTCCCATTGGCACGGGAAAGAAGACCAGCGACCGCGAGATTCACCAGGCGAAATGGCTCGGGGATTACGGCATCAAGGACTATCCGGGCGTGGTGCATCCGGATGGTGTCCATGCGATGGTCGAGTTTATCCAACAGTCGAAAGAAGAAGTCACGTTGCTCGTCATCGGCCCCCAGACCAACATCGCCGAGGCGCTCACGCTTGACCCCTCGATTGCGAAGAAGGCCCGGATCGTGGCGATGGCCGGAAGCGTCGAGATAGGATACAACGGCAAACAGGGCCGCGATCCGGAGTGGAACGTGTTTCGCGATATCGCCGCCGCGAAGGCGGTGTTCGCGGCACCATGGAAAATCAGTATCGCCCCGCTCGACGTGTGCGGTACGTTGATCCTGTCCGGAGACCGATACAAGCGCGTCTCGGAGTCGAAGTCTTCCTACGCAGGTGCGGTCATGGACAACTACCGGGATTGGTCCAATCGGGACAAGTACCCGGCGGACGCCAGCAGCGTATTGTTCGACACGGCTGCGGTGTATCTTGCGTGGGACACGGCCCTGTGCGAAATGAAGACGATGAAGTTGTCGATCAACCCGGCTGGCGCGACGGTCCCCGACGAGGCAGGCCGTCCCGTCGAATGCGCCATGGGATGGAAGGACCGCGAGGCGTTTGAGGAATTGCTGGTGGAGTCGCTGACCGGGAAGTAGTCAGCCGCTCAGTGTCCCACCCATTGTTCCAGAATTTCGGGGGCCTTGGGCTCCTGCGCTGGGATGCGGTACTCCTTCTCCCCCACTTTGCCACCCGCGCGCAGGATGATCGCTTCCATCATCCGTTGGCTCGCGGGGATTAGGGTCTCGAAGGAGTAGCTCGTGTAGGAAAAATTCGTGCGTCCCATCGCGGCAATGCCGCCAGTCCATTGGTCGCCCAAGGCCTTGTATCCGAGGATGCATCCCAAGATCCCGGCGGCGCTCGAGGGGTTGCAGTCGGCGTCCTGCCCGCAGCGCGTCGAAATCTCGATCGTCTTCCCGAAATCGCCCTCGCCGTAGAGCAACCCCATCACGATGTAGGCCCCGTTGATCTTGGCGTCGATGTTGAACGGGTCTCCCGGACCGCAATCCTTGTCGTCCTGCCAGCGTTTCTCGAGTTCGTTCCACGCGGCAAGCCAGTCTTTCGGATGTTCCTTGTGCAGCCCGATGACATCGCGGATGCATTTCGAATACGTCGACTCATCCGGAATGCACTTGAGTCCCGCCTCGAGGACCTTGTGGATATCGTCCTCGAAATACGCCGCCGCATATATTCCCGCGACGAACATGCCGCCATACAGGCCGTCGCCATAGTTCATGATGTGACCAAACACGTCGCAGAGTTGGTTCGACTCGTGGGGCAATCCCGGCGCGATGAGGCCGAACAGGTCCGCCTCGATCTGGAAGTCGATATCGTCCGCGTGCGGATTGTTGTCCGGATGCCCCGATTGCGGCGGAAAAATGCCATTGCGAATGTTATTGCGACCCTGCTTGTTCGCGTGCCAGAGTTCGTATTGGCTTGCGCCGAAATCGTCGCCCGCCTGCCGGGGCGTGATCCCAAGGCCATGCTTCTCCAGCGACATCAAGAACGTCATTTCGACGTACAAATCGTCCTGGTCGATGGCCCCATTGACGCGCCCCGGCGTCCACGGCTGGAGCGGCTCGGCGATCGGTTTCCCATTCGACTGGAATTCGTAAGGCGCACCGAAACACACGCCGATCATCTGTCCGGCCCACGCGCCCTTGCACTTGTCAAGAAAGCGTTCTTTGGACAGCGTGCGTTCCTCCGCAGTCGCGGACATAAGCAGCGACACGGCCAGAAAGAACGCCACGGCGGTCACGCGCAGGATGGGGAAACGGTTTCGCATGTCATGCCTCCGGCTTGTCTTGGATGGATCGGGTATCCCGAATTACGAATTGGGATCAGTGTACACGGGGTCCGACATTATTCCAAGGCAGTGCGGGTACAGCCACCGCATTTCGCCCAAACTACCGGGCGAAACACGGAGGCAGTCCCCTTCGGCCGGCATCCGTGGGGTGGGGGGGATGTTTGCCGTACGTCCGCATGAAATCCTTTCCCTTGCAACCATTCCCGCCCAAGCGGCATTATTAGAGACGGTTGCCCCATATCCGCTTTTCCGGCAGTACACCCATCGATTCGAGAGGTTGAATGACCCATTTTCGCCAAACTTTCCGCCTGCTTTCGTTTTTGGTGGCAGCGGTTGCCACCGTGGCCCCTGCAATCGCGCAGGAAACCGCCCAAGCGACCACGCCCGATCCCGTCACTGGCTTGCTTGCGCCCGCCACTCCGGCGCAGCAGGAATTGACCCTCGAGACGGTGCTGCATCAGGGCGGGCCGATCCTATGGATTACGCTCGCCCTGGGTTTTATCGCCCTCGTCATGGCGATCTATTTCCTGTTTACCCTCACCCCGGGCCGCGAGGCGCCACCGAAACTCAGTCGGCGCGCCGCAGAGCAGATACGCTCGGGCGATCTCCGGGGGGCCTACAAAATGTGCGAGGGCCGGGATGAGCTTCTCTCCCGGGTGATTCTGGCGGGGCTCAAGATGGCCGAACACGAGCGGTATATCATCCAGGAGGCGATGGAGAGCGAGGGACAGCGGGGCGCGGCGGCGCTTTGGCAGAAAATTTCCTATCTCAACAACATTGGCGTCATCGCCCCGCTGCTGGGTCTGCTTGGTACGGTCTGGGGAATGATCGGCGCGTTCAACACCATCGCCTTTGACAGCGCGCAAGTCAAGGGAATCACGATGGCGTTCTATGTATCGCAGGCGATGATTACGACTGCGGGCGGACTCGTCGTCGCTATCCCGGCCCTCTTGATGTACTACTACCTTCGCGGTCAGGCTGTGAAGGTGATTGCACGGGTCGAGGCCCAGGCGAGCGAATTCGTCGAACTCATCGTAAGGAGCCAGGCCGAATGAGATTCGGAAGTCCCTTTCAGCAGGACCAGCCGGACGAGATTCCGATGGCGCCCCTCATCGACATTGTGTTCCTCACGCTCATTTTCTTCATGGTGTCGTCGGTTTATGCGACCCTCGAGAGCGAAGTGGACATCACTCTTCCCACCGCGAGCAGCGCCGCGCCGAGCGACCGCACCCAGGGCGAAATCTTTATCAACCTGCGAGATGACGGGAAGATCGTCCTTAACGAACGCGATGTGAGCCTCGAAGAGTTGCAGGGCATCCTGGTCCGCGTGGCGACCTTCTTCCCCGGCGGATCGGTGATTATTCGCGGCGACGCGCGAGCCAATCTCGGCCGCGCCATCGCCATCTTGGACGCCTGTAAGAACGCCGATATCCAAAATGTCTCCTTTGCCGCACTCCCCGAGGAAAACAGGGAGGCCCCTTGATGCCAATCCACTCCCGGCATGTCGTGTTGAGCGCCGTGGCCCTCGTGGCCGCGGCGTTTGCCGTCACTGCCGACGAACAGGGCCAGATCGATTTCGCCAATGGCCTGTACAGCCGGGGATTTTATTCCGAGGCTGCGGCGGAATACCGTAGCTACGTGGATCAATACCCCAAGGGTGCCCAGGTCCTGACGGCACTGTACCGTCTCGGCGAATCCGAAAGCGGGGCCGGAAACCACGAGGCGGCACTCAAGGCCTTCGATCAAGTGCTTGCGGCGAAGCCGAGCGACGATGTTCGGCAGCGTGCCCAGTTGCGCAAGGGCGTCGCGTTGTATCAACTTCGCCGTCTTGGCGACGCCGCGCAAATTCTCGAACCCCTGGCGAAGGAAGAACTGCCCGAGGCCCTACGCACGGAAACTCTTTACTATCTCGGAAAACTTTACTTCGACGGGGCGAGGCACGACGCAGCAGTGGCGGCGTTCAAGGAAATCCTCCAGGCCACCGGATCGAGTTCGCTTGTGCCATACGCACGCTACCAACTGGCCTTTGTATACCTCGCCCAAAACAACTTGGAGAACGCGGCGACGGAGTTCTCCGGGGTCGCAAACATCGAGACCGCTGACCAGCCGTTGCGCATGGAATGCCGTTTCCGCGCGGCCGAGACCTACGACAAGCTTGGCTGGTTTGATCAGGCGGTCACGGCCTACGAGCAACTTCGCCGCGATTTCCCGGGTAGCGACTACGCCCGGCGTGCCGCATATGGGTACGCTTGGTCCCTCTATCACGCCGCGAAATACCCCGAGGCGATCGATGCCTCGCAGGCTTTCCTGAAGGAGTTTTCCGCATCGCCCGAGGCCCCGGGCGTGAAATACCTGCTCGCGAACTGCCTACAGCAGCAACGCCGGTTTGACGAGGCCCTCACCGCCTACGCGAACATTCGCGCCGAGCACCCCGACACCGATTTCGCCCGCCGCGCCCAATACAAGATGGCCTGGGTCCATTACCTGACGGGCAACGCGGCGCAATCCAAGGCGGAAGCAACCGCATTTCTCGCCGCAGCGGGCACGGATCCTCTCGCGGGAGACGCCGCATTTCTCTTGGGCAATCTCCTCCTGGCCGAGGGCGACTTCACGGGCGCGCAGCCGCAGTTCGCCCGGGTCGTCGAGCAGCACCCGCAAAGCGAATTCGCGCCCGAGGCCCTCTACAAGTCGGCGGAGTGCTTGACACAGCTTGGCAAAAGCGCCGAGGCGGCCGAGGCTTACCAGCAGTTCGCGGTCAAGTATCCGGACAATCCCCTCGCGGGCGACGCGATCCTTCGCGCGGGCGACGCGGATTTCCACGGGGGCGACTTCAACAAGGCGGTCCAGAAGTATGTCAAGATACTGGAGGAATCGCCCGGCCCCGAGGTCGAGGAGGATACGATGTATCGTCTCGCCCTCGCCTATCACAACTTGAAGAGTATCGAGGAGTGTGCGCGGACGTTTCGCGTCTTGCTCGAGAAATACCCTGGCAGCAAGCATGCATCCGAGGCCCAGGTGCGCATCGGCGAATACTGGCTACGCGAGGGCAAGGACGCCGTCAAGGCCGTCGAGTTATTCGAGGCGGCGCACAAGGCGGATCCGAAGGGCCAATTCGGCGGGCGTGCCTTGAAAGGCCTCGCCCTCGCGCGGTTCGAATCGAAAGACCTCGACGGCGCCGCAGAGGTGTTTTCGCAAGTCATCGACGGTTTTCCCGAACTCGCCTTGAATGCCGAGACCTATGCGTGGGTGGGCCAACATCAGTTCGACCGGGGCGAGTTCGCCCTTTCCGCCGATGCCTTCGACGCGCTCCTGAAGACGTCGCCGAACTATCCCAACAAGGAACGCATCCTTTTCAAGATCGCCGAGTCCATCGAACAATCCGGCGATGCCGCCGCCGCGTACAAACGCTACGAGGCCGTCGCCAAGGCCGCCCCGGACAGCACACTTGCCATCGATGCGCGCTACAGGATGGCCAAGGCCCTCGAGGCGCAGAAGCAACCGGACAAAGCCATTGTATTGTTTGAGGAAGCGGCCAACGCAAACAGCGGCGACACGGCAGCGCAGGCGAGGTTCCATCTGGGCGAGATTCACGAGGCCAAGGGCGAATTCGCGGAGGCCGCCCGGCACTTCATGAGGGTCGCCATCCTCTTCTTGCATCCGGAGCTTACGCCGGAATCTCTCTTGAGGGCGGGCGGGTGCTACGAACAAAGCAAGGAGCCGGACCAAGCCGTGAAGACCTACCAGGAATTGTTGAAGGATCATCCCGATAGTCCGCAAGCCGTCAAGGCGAAAGAGCGTCTGGACGCACTGGCGGATGACGGCGTGCGCAGCGTGGGACCGGAATAGAAAGACACCATGTCGAGACGGAAATGGATGCTCGCGCCCAGCATGACCGTGGCGACCGCAGTGTATGCATTGCTCATCTGGCTCGCCCCGTCTATCCTCCTGTTCACGGCGGACAAGTCCGAGCGCGATGTGCTCGAGGTCTTCGCGGTCGACCTGGTCGAGGTGGCGCCGCCGAAAGACTACGAGCCGCCCCCGCCAATGCCCACAGCTGAGGCCCCGACGGCGGGATCCGTCGCCGACTTGCTTCAAGAGGAAACCGAGGCACTTATTCCATCCGATTTGCTCGAGCGGGAATCGTTGGAAGTTCCGGAGCTCTCGAACCGCGTTGCTGCCGATACTCTCCAACGTGATCACGAACTGACGCAAGATCGGGAGGTGTCGAATCACGTCGATGCGAAGATGATCGAGATTGCCCAGGAGAGCGCGCGCGAAGACATCGAGGTGGCCCGCCGCCTCGTATCGCCCAGTCCGGTCCGCATTCTCGAGCGGGGCGAGTATCCCGTCCTGAACTCGGAAGGCGCAACCGAGGGCCCGCTGACCTTCAATCCCAGCCCGTTACCCACCTTGAATCCCGGCCCCAATCTTGGAATGGATTCCGGAATCCCGGCCATCGAGGAGGGTATCCTCAGCCCCGATATCATGCAGATCGGGTTGCCCGATCTGCCGATCGAGGCCGAGATGGCGCGTGCGCCGTTGTCGCGCGAAATCCAGAAGGAAAGCGGCTACGAGTTTCTTGACGACCTCGTGGACATCGTCATCGATACCTACGTGGCGCCGGGCGAACCGCAAGGATTCTTTCGGCTTCGCATCCTTCCGCGCGAGGGGAAGTCCATTCCCATCCTCCCCAAGGACGTGACCTTTGTCGTGGACGCCTCGAACAGCATCGCCCAGCGCAAACTCGACCTGACGGTGCATGGCGTGCAGGATTGTCTCCAGCAGTTGCGCGCCGAGGATCGATTCAACATCGTGGTCTTTCGCGGCAGCCCCACGTTCTTCCGCGAGGCCCCGGAACGCGCGACGCCGGAATCCATCGCCGCGGCGCGGGAATTCCTAAGGAATGTCGAGTCCCGCGGCGAGACCGACGTCTACAACGGCATTACCCGGGTAATCGACCAGCCGGCACGCGAGGGCCTCCCCGGTGTCGTGGTCATGCTCAGCGACGGTCGCCCGACAGCCGGCGTGCTCGACGGGCGCGACATCATCAACTCGGTCACCGAACAGAACACGCGCCGTGCGACGATCTACGCCTTCGGCGGCGGCAACACGGTCAATCGCTACCTCCTCGATCTCCTGGCCTACCGGAACAAGGGCGAGTCGCGCGTCGCGGAGAGGCTCGAAGATATCAATACCGGATTACCCGCGTTCTTCGAACGGCTCAGCGATCCCATACTCGTCGACCTCGGCGCGGACTATGGGAACATCGGCGTCGACGAGGTGTTTCCGCGAGAGCTGCCTGATTTTTATCGCGCACGTCCCGTCTCAATTTTCGGTCGCTTCGACCCCAAGACGGAGCGTGAGTTCGTGATGCGGCTACGTGGCGCGGCGGCGGACCAGAAGAAGGACGTCGTATTCAAGGCCGACCTGACGAAGGCCGAGTCCGGGGACGTGAATATTGCGCGCAATTGGGCCTTCCAGAAAATTTACTTCCTAATCGGCGAGGTCTGCCGCTTGGGGGAACGGCCGGAACTTCTGGCGGAACTGCGCGCGTTGAGCGCGAAGTACAACATTCGCACGAGTTATTCCAATTGATCGCGCCCCCCCCGACCGAACACGCCCCGGCGCGCGGCCATTCTGCCGCGCAATGGATTGCCCGGTTGGATGCCCCGGACGCCGCCGTCCGTTCGGCCCTTGCCGCCGTATACGGCCCGCTCACCCGCGTGTTGGAGGAACGGAAAGCGCTTTTGAAGCGGGTGCTCCTGCATTTCGCGGGCAATTACGGCGATGCGTCCGTCCGGGTTTTTCGCGCCCCTGGCCGGATCAACCTCCGCGGCATGCACGTCGATACGCACGGTGGCTATCTTAACCTGATGACCCATGATCGCGAGACCGTCATTGTGGCCGCCCCAAATAGCCAGCGCGAATTTTGCTTCTCGAACCTCGAGCGCCGCCATGCCACCGTGGTGCTCAAGGTCGAAGAATGGACACGCCGTCCGGCGTTCGGACGCGAATGGAACGATTTCATCGATGACCCCGGGACGCGCGCCGCTCTCAGGCCCGCCGGGGGAGAATGGCGAAACTATCTGCTGGGCGGGATTCTCTCGATCCAGCATCGATTTCGCGAACGGCCCCTCGGCGGCCTGTACGCGGCGGTCGGCAGTGACATTCCGATCGGCGCGGGCCTCAGTTCCTCGGCGGCGCTTTCGGTGGCGGCACAATTCGCCATCCTGGCCACAAATGGCCTGTCGCTTCCCGGGGACATCGACAGAATCATGGCCGCGCGGGAGGCCGAGTGGTTCTGCGGCGCGCGCGTCGGCTTGAGCGACCCCGGTGCGCTCGTCCTCGGCGGCCGAAACACGCTGGTCTCGGCGGCGCTTCCCCCGGCAAGTCCGGACCTCGAATCGGCCCGGCGCCTGGCATGGCCCGAGGACCTGACGCTACTGATTGTCGACTCCTTTACGCGCCGCAATCTTAGCGGGGAACAACGCCTCGAATTCATCCGGAACCGATTCGCCTACTCGATCGCCCTCGACGTGTTTGTCCACGAATTGGTGCGGATGGGCATGACGCCAGACGAGGCGGCCCCGTTTCGGAGCCTTGACACCATGGCCGGCCTGCCCCCTCGCACGATGTTCACGGCCCTTCAATCCGTGCCGATCACGGATACGGTGGACGAACTGAAACGCAGATATCCCCTGCCCACATTGGAGCTCGCCTACGCGCATTATTTCGGCGATCTCCCGGCGTCTCGACGCCCAGGGACAATTTCGCTGCGCGGCCCCTTGATCTACGGCATCGCCGAATCGGAACGTGCCCGCATGTTTGCCGACTACGTGTCCGGCGGCGACTACGAGGCGGCGGGACGCGCGATGAGCACGGGTCACGACGGCGACCGCATTGTCCTACCGACGGGCAAACCTGCTTCTTGCGACGTGTCGGACGAAGCCTTGGGCCGCATGCGCGACGAGCACATTCCTATCGCGGCGTGTCCGGGCGTCTACCGTGCCAGCACGCCGGCCTTGGACATGCTGGTCGACACGGCGCTGAACGCGGGCGCATTAGGCGCAAGCTTGACAGGGGCGGGCATGGGCGGATCGATAATGGCCTTGTGCCGCCGATCAAGCGCCGCCGAAGTGGCGTCCGCGCTTCGCTTGGTCCTCGCGCAGCCGCAGTATGACGCCGTCGCCCGATTGCGCGAGCCGTTGACCGAGCCGGAGACGCGCTCCGCGGTGAACGAGAACTACGCGACCGCCGCTGCGGCCGAACTATTCCTGCCTTAGGGCCGGCTTTCGAACCCCGTCAGAAGCCCCGGCGAATTACGGTGGGAATAGCGGCGAAGATCGCGCGGCCTGATTCTCTCTCGGCAAGTAACCAATACGGCCCCCGCAATCAATAAGGCCAACGCGTCGGCGGCATGGCGGGTCTGCGAATCGTTTGCGGAAGCGGCTGTGGAATTGCACCCATCCCCCTCACCTTCGCCTTCTCCTTCGCCCTCCCCTTCGCCTTCACCCTCGGCCGGAGGCAGCATCAGCTCCTCGGCCACGACGTCGGCGGGACCAACCGTGTAGGTTCCACTCCCCTGTAAGAACCCGTCGGCACTTGCGAGGACTGTATAGTTGCCGATTGCGAGATTCTCGAACACATAGAAGCCGCTGACGGGGTCGAACACAGGTTCGTTTGGAAGCACCACTTCGCCAAGATGAAGGTCGAGCGCCGCACCCGTGATGAACGCCTGGGTCAGGGCGTTTCGAACCCGCACGAACAGGCTGTTAGGAATGATGCTCTTCCCTACGAACGGCACCACCAACGCGGCGACTTGGCCGACTTTCGCCCCTGGGCTCGCCGCGCCCGGTTCCGCGATTGCGGTCCGGTCGACAATCGCCAGCTCGTCAAATAGGTCCCAATCGTTCAACTGGGCGAGAAGGAAAACCCCGGTGGTGTTGCGAATAAAGAAAGAGTCGCTTTCGAACAGTGTGCCGCCGGTGCCGTCGGGAAATTCGCCAATGCGGCGGAAGCTGTTGAAGCCGCTGCCGGAGGAAGAGGCGTTGTTCCCGAAATCGGGCTGCGCAAATGGGGTGCCAGCGCCGCTTTCGGGGGCCCGGACGTAGATGGCGTCTTGCAAGATATCCTCGAACGAGTTACGCGTGATCCGGATACCGGAATCTTCGACTAGCATGCCCGTCTGGACATTCGATATGACGGACTTACGGATACGACCGTTCGAGCTAAGTTTCCCGCGTATGCGAATGCCGGTCGAGTCGAGATTTCCGCCGCCGTCGAGGACGGCGTCCTCGATCTCGACGCCTTCCACGTTCGGGACATCGACGAGGATTATCGATTCGCCCACGCTCGGCCCCAAGGTCACCGAAATGGCGTTTAGCTCGGTTTCGCTGGCCATGACGATTACGGCATCCACCGATCCCCCCCCCTCGTACAAGACCACCGGGGGATTGTCCTCGTCGCCTCTGAGCTGGATGCCGGGGGTCAATTGAAGGGTCTCGCGATAGGTTCCGGGCGCGATACGGACTTCGCCCTCGCCCTCGCCAACCGCCGCGACGGCATCAATTCCCCGCTGAATCGTACAGAAAGGACGATCAACCGAACCGTCTCCATTCAGGCCGCAATCCACGTAGGATACGTCGACATACGCATTTTCCGCAGACACGGAAACGGCCAGCATGGCCCACAAGGCGATAAGTCCACGGTTCATCCAGTCACTCCATTCATCAACGCGACTATACCACGTATCGGGGGCAAATTGGCGACTCGGCCAAGACGCCAAGATACGGGCCGGTCAATCGTGGATCCCGCGATGGGGACATCCCCGAAACGTCTCCATGCCGATGTGTTCGGCACGTCCCAGTTCCTCGACATGCCCCTCGCGCGAGGTGTAGTACGCGAATATCGTCCGGTCCTTGAGGTTCTTGAAGAATGCGACCCCAAGCTTCAATTCGTCGGGGTGCGTGTCGTGTTCGTCGCTGATCGAATGGAGAATTTCCGTAACCTGATCCAGCGTCGCAGTCGCTATGCCCTTGCCGTGGGCCGCCTCACATCGTGACTCTACCCATGCCAAACCGTCCTTGAATCGCGCCTGCGCCTCGTCGCTCTCGATGGACAACAGCAAATCGATACACTCGTGGCAACGCGCATCGCGCGCTCCCGGCGTAGTGGTCCGCGGGATGACAATGTCCGACAACACCGCCGTCGCCTCGGCCTCGGCCTTCGTGAGGGTCGCTGGTGTCCAATCCGCCCCATCCTGAGCCGCAGCCCTGACGATCTGCCCCCTGCCGTCCAATGCGAACAGCCATTGGGATGCGGGCAGGGCGGTCGTGGCCGCACCCGCTGCGAGCCCCAGGATCCGTCGCCGTGAAATCTTCGTGCCCATGCCCTATTATCCTTTCGTCGGCATCACGCCAAGTTGCCGCGCTTATGTTCCGCCACGGCATATTCGCAGGCGCGGACGGTCAGCGCCATCATCGTCAACGTCGGGTTCTGGCACCCAATCGACACGAAACAACTCCCGTCCATGACGAACAGGTTCTTCACGTCATGCGCCTGGTTCCATTTGTTCAGGACCGAGGTCTTCGGGTCGCTCCCCATGCGTGCGGTCCCGACTTCGTGGATCGCGAACCCGGGCGGCGGATAGACCGTATTTGTCGACGTGATCTTCGCTCCCGCCGCCTCGAGCATTTCCTTCGAGCTCTCCATCATGTCCTTGGCCATGGCGCGTTCGTTGTCCCCTTGGACGCAGTCGATGTGAAGCGCCGGGATGTCCCATGCGTCCTTGACCTTGTCGTCGAGGCGCACATGGTTCTCGCGCTTGGCAAGCATTTCGCCGAACCCGACCAAGCGTACCCGCGACTCGGTGTCGGTCTTGACCTTTTCTTTGAACGCCGCGCCGAACCCCTTCGTGCTATACGCGTGCTCATACACCGTGACGCCCTCTCCCCCTTGGTACCCGTATCCGCGGATGAACCGGGAATCCTTCGAGTCGATATTCCGGAAACGGGGAATGTAGATGCCGTTCGGACGATTCGCGATTTCGCGCGTGGTCCCGTTGCGGGCGGCCAATATTCCCTCGGCACCGGGATACATAAAGTGATCCATGAGGTAGTGGCCCATTACGCCGCTCGAGTTTGCGAGGCCACCCGGAAAACGTTCATTCCCCGAGTTAAACATGATGCGGGTCGATTCCAGCGTCGACGCGCATAGGATTACGATCTTGGCCTTGATCTCGCGGCTGCTGCGCGTCGCGCGGTCGAAGTAAAACACGCCATCCGCCAGCCCCCCGCCGTTCGTCGTCACATGACGCACCACCGCGTTCGTGACGAGCGTGAACTTTCCCGTCTTTTCCGCCATCGGCAAGGTACTCACGGGGCTGCTGAAGTAGGATTGCGTCATGCAGCCGCGGTGGCAGGGCCCGCAATAGTGGCATGCCGCGCGCCCTTGGTGCGGTCGCGTGTTGACCGCGCACCGCCCGATGGTCATGCGCCGCCCCATCCCGTCCACCGCCTTCTTCACCATGTGTTCGCCGCAACTCATCGCCATCGGCGGCAGAAATTTGCCGTCCGGCAACTGCGAAAGCCCCTCGGCCTGGCCACTAATGCCGACGAACTGCTCGACCGTGTCGTAATACGGCGCGATGTCAGCATAGGATATCGGCCAGTCATCGCCGTATCCGTCGTGCGAAGCCGCCTTGAAATCATAGTCGCTCAAGCGATAGGACTGGCGGCCCCACATGATCGTCCTGCCGCCCACCTGCCGCCCGCGGACCCACCAGAATGGCTTGTCCGAGGGGGTCGTCCACGGATTGTCGACCTCGTCCACGAACATCTGCGTGTTCGATTCCTCGCAGGCATAACAGCGGCTCCCCACGGGACGCCGGATTCGTTCGTCGGCTTTCGGGTTCGCCTTGCCGCGATACTTCAGGTCGTGCGGCTGGAGATGCTCGGAGAAGTCCTTGTCGGGATCGAGCTTCGGTCCCGCCTCGAGCATGGCCACTTCCATCCCGGCCTCGCACAGTTCCTTTGCCGCCCAGCCGCCCGTGGCGCCCGAGCCGACGATTACTGCGTCGTAAACCTTGTCCGCCATGAATCCTCCTTGCAACCGGGGTCTGTCGCCTTGCCCGGGCTTTTTGGGCCACGATTCCGCGATTACTCTGGCATATCCGGGGGACATTCGCAATATTGCCGAGGCGTTGTTCCTCGTTTCCTTGATCCCATGGTCGCATTGGGGTACGAGGGTAAAAGGGCACCCGGCGCAGGCCTTCAGCGTAGAAATCATGCCCTTTTCCATCTGTGCC
>CANKTP010000112.1 GCA_947486375.1 Candidatus Hydrogenedentota bacterium
ACTCGAGGTCGAGTTCCGCCTGGCGCAACTCGAGATCTTTTTTCTGGGTGCTGAGCTTGTCGATCTCCGCCGTGGCGTCGCGGAACTGCTCGATTTCGGGCGAGGCCTTGATCTGCTCCCGGTTATGATCATCGATCGTCTTCCTGAAACTCTCCGTGCGCTCCTCTGTCTCTGCGAGGGTCCTCGCGGCAATGTCGATGTCCTGGCGAAGCCGCGCCTCGACCTCGCTAATCCGCTTGCCGCGGATTTCCGACTTGGCCGTGGTCAATTTCCCCTGGATCACGTCCAGCCGCCGCTGGAAATCCTTGATGTCGGGATGCGCTTCCCGAAGGGACTCCCGCTTCGTTTGCGATTCGGTCTGCAGCCGGATCAACTCGGCCTCCAAATACTGGATTCCGGGGTCCCGCGAGACCATTTCCTCGATGCCTTCCTCGTAAATCGAGGTGTTCGGGTCCTTCGCGTACAGCGCCTTGGCCTCTTCGAAGGTGGCCGTTCGAGATTCAAGCAAGGCCTTGTTCTGCTTGGCCTTGGACATTTCCGTGCTCGCCAAGGCATGTTGGTCGCGATAGGAGGTCATCTCGTCTTCGCCGCCGATCTGGGAAGGATCGGACAATGGGACATTCAAATTTTTAAGCACGATGTCCACGCGGTTGTGCTGGTGTTCGAGTTCGGCCCGCACCTTGTCGAGCATCCCGTTGATTGCGCCGCGCTTGTCCGCGTTGGTGTCCGCCTCCGACGCCTTGGCCAACGTCGTGTATTCGTCGATGATCTCCCCGATGATCAGCTTGGCCGCCTGCTTGTCTTGCAAGCGGATGCTGACGCGCACCAATTCGCTGTTGCCCTTGGTGTCGGTCTGGAGGTTTTCCTGCATGAACCGCAACGGATCCGCCTGGGCGGCGATCAACGGAAGGGCGCGAATGGCCGGCTTGCTGAGCACCTTGGTCAGCACGGCCGGCCCGGTGATTAACCCGATCTGGGTGTCCAGCCACTGCTTGAATTGACTCGAGTTGCGCGAGACGACGTCATCCATGATGCGGACTTGGTCGGCTTGGAACCGCAATTCCGCGTACACGTTGTAGGCCTTGGGGGTGAGAAACCAGACTGCGGTGGAAAGAGGGATGGAAAGCCCGAGGAACACCCCGGCGATTAACCGCAGGTTCTGCCGAAGCATTCGCTTGATGTCGAGCCGCGGCGCGGGCGCACTCGGTCCCCCCGGCGAATCCGGGGAAAACGTGGTGTGCTCCGTCGCGAAGGTGGAACTCATGGCGCCATTACCTCGAACTGCATGACTAGGGAGTCACTATCTGTTGGACCGAACCAACGGTTTGGATGAGCTGCTGGACGCCCGCGAGCCCGGTGTCATTCAGTTGGTTGTTGTCGTATAGCCGCCGATAGCGATTGTCCGTGTAAAACGTGTCCCAAACCTGGTTGTAGAGGCTCAAGACCGGCGAGATGGACCCGTTGAATTGCTGTGCCCAGTCCGACATGCGAGTCACTCGTTTGCGCGGGATGTACACCACGTCGCCCGGTTCGAGCAACGGATCCGCCGCGCCGCCCAGGATACTCTTGACATTGACAAGCTGGGCCTCGGTCGTGTCATCCCCGGTTTGCCGCAACAAGATGACTTTGCCCATCTTGCCCGAGCGCCAGATGGGGCCGCCCGCCTGGGTCAGCAGCCGTATCAACGTCATCCCGTCCTGGAGTTCGTATACGGCCGGCCGCGCGACTTGGCCCAAGATATACACCAGGTTCACCCCTTCCGGTACGTAGATGACGTCTCCCGGAAATACCGCGGCTCCCGACTCGTGCGGGCCATTCGACTCGAGACTCCGCAAATCGAATTCCTTGACCCGCCGGCCGTTGGCCGTCACGCGGATAATCAGGGCCTTGACCAATTGTCCCTGGCTGCCGACGAACGAATCGCCGCTCCGCGTGTTCACCCGCATGCCCCCCGCGGTGTTAATGGCGTCCAGCAAGGTAATCGGCTTGATGTACGGGAACTCGGACGGGCGCGTCACCGAGCCCATGACGTAGTACGATTTGCTGCGCACATCCGAAATGGCAAGGTCCAAGTCCGGCTCCACGAAGCGTTCCTTGTAAGCCTCCTTGACCATTTCGACCGCCTCGATACGGGTGAGGTTCATCACGTTGAGGTCCTCGACGAACGGCAGCGAGATGAAGCCGTCGTAGCGCACCGTGATCGGACTGTCCAGCGTCGGCTCGTCGTACATCCGGAATTGAAGCATGTCCCCGGGTCCAAGGTGGTACGCGGCGTCCAACGGATTCACGGGCTGAAATTCCTCGAGCGGGAGCATTCCTTCCTTGTCCGCGATCGAAGTCTCGGCCGAAGCGCCCCCTTGCAATTCCGCGGTGCTCAACGTCACGGCCTCCTCGACGGCGGAGTCCTTCCCTGCGGAAGCCCCTGCCTCGCTTGCCGCCGCGGAGGCTTCGCCTGCCGCAGTCGACTTCGAGGCGCACCCCCCGAGCGGCACGGCGAACGCCAACGCAACCAGTAGGGCCGGTACACTGCGTAAGTTCATGGACATGGTCGTCACGTTCTCCCTTTTCCGCTAGGATTTCCCGATTTCGTACGCATCGATTCGCCGCAATAACGAACTGTAGCTTACCCGCAGCAGCTTCGCCGCTTTCCGGCGGTTCCACAAGGTGTGTTTCAGGGCCTCTTCAATCAGCGCCATTTCCGCCTGGCGGATTGCCTGCCGCGCCGCTTCCTTCAGCGACATGAACGTCGTCTCGGGCACCGCTTTCGACTGGGGCGGGGCGCCGGGGCGCGCGGCCTGCAAGGCGCACGGCGACGGGCGCGCGCCCTTGGTGGACTTGTCCTCGGTCAGGGACTCGTCCGAACCCGTCGCGACATACTCCTTCACGCGCGCCGCGAGCTCGCGAATGTTTCCCCGCAACGGCTGGCGTTGCACTGCCTCCATGAGGGCCGCCGGGACCGGGCGATGTTCTTTCTCGAGACGCCCGCAAAAATGAAAATTGAAGTACTCGATCAGGAGCGGGATGTCTTCCGGTCGCTCTCGAAGCGGTATCATGTGGACAACGAACTCGTTCAGCCGAAAGCTGACGTCCTTTCGAAGCCGCCCCTCTCGCACGGCTACGTCAATGGGAATGTTCGTCGCCGCCACGATGCGGGTGCTCACTTGGACGGGCTTTTGTCCCCCGATCCGCATGAACGGTTCGCCATCCAGGACTTGGAGAAGTTTGACTTGGATGCTCTCGGGAATTTCCGCAATCTCGTCCAGGAAGATGGTCCCCTTGTCGGCGAGTTCGAATCGTCCCGGCTTGGCCGTGCGCGCGCCCGTGAACGCGCCCTTCTCGTAGCCGAACAGCTCGCTCTCGAGCAGGTCGTGGGGAAGGGCGGGACAATTGACCTTCACGAAGGGGAACGAACTCCGGTGGGAGCGCCGGTGTAGCAGCCGCGCCACGATGTCCTTGCCCGTTCCCGTTTCCCCCGTGATGAGCACGGTGAGGTTCGAGTCGGCCAAGAGGCTGATGAGTTCGTCCGTGTCCCGGATAAACTTGCTCTGGCCCACCAAGGTCTCGTGAAGGGGCCCACTCGTCATTCCCGTGATCCCATGTTCGAGTGTCGCGGGCTCTGGCACGATCAGCACTCCTCAGCGTGACAAAAACGTGATTCCCATCCTCAAGGTGATCACTCGAAACATATTATTACCCACCCTTGACCGCTTCCTTGTCAAATCTTACCGTGATCGAGATGAAAGAAGGGCCAATCAAGTTCCAGAGGATCCGCCACGATGGTGACTTAAGTATAGTGAACATTCTCATACCAAGTCAAGATTCAGGCTCGAGGAAACGACCCGCAGTTGCCACGAAGCGAGCCGACTTACCCAGTGCGATCCGGTTCGCCGGGGGAGGGCATCACACGTACGATCCCCGTTCCCTTCCAAGCGTGGCCCGGTTCTGCGGGCATGCAGCGCTTATGCCTTGGCTCGAGTCCGCCGGCGAACCGCCAGACCCGTCAGGCCAACCCCGACGAGCGCGAGGGTGGTCGGCTCCGCCACAGGGTCGTTGGGGTCACCCCCCCTGAAATCGTAATCTCGATGACAAGGTCATTGTAATCGGAGTCGCCCAAGTTGGTGAGGTCCTCGAAGGCGATAATAAACGTCGTGTCCGACTGGACCCATTCTTGGGTCTCTTCGTCAAAGTATACGGCCCAGTAGGCCACCATGTGCTGCTCGCCATCGGAGTTACGGCCCGCTTGCGTATACCAAGTCTGGCCACCGCCCGCAGGCGTGTTGTCGTAGAACCCGATGGGGCCGTCCGAGACCGGGATGAATGCGGGGCTTCCGTCGACTGGGGTCAGCAGCTGGCTGCTTGAACCCGTCACGTCGAAGAGGTGGTGATAATCCCCACTTACGCCCCCGCCCCCGACACCCGGATCGCCCGCGAGGCTATCCGACCCGTCACCCGGGTTCGTATAGTAGCCAAAACGCTGAGTCCGGGACGCATACCGGGCGACGAACACCGCTACGCCGTCGGTGTCCCCAAGAAGATCGAATACGCCGCTGGTATCAATCTGGAGACCGTCCAACCCCCCAGGCCCGCCAACCGCCCCAGCGCCATTGGTGCTGGTGTACTCGGTGCCATACATTTCATTGTAGATCTCGTAGAGATTCAGCGGATCCGCCGCGCTCCCCGCATCCCAGGGATCGCTGACCAGCGTCGTCGCGGAGGCGCGAGCAGACATGAGCGCGAGTCCTGCGATGATCGCCGCGCCTAGCATTCGAGTACTCATTCTGTCGGACTCCGTGCCGTATCGGGAACACCGTACTTCCCGACGGCCATTTGCTTGGAACACATTCACCCAGATTGTAGCACATCTTGTGCCGTTGCAATAGAAGAATCGCAGCGATTTCTAACGGAAGCGCCATTCTACGTTGAGCCGAACGGCATAAACCAAGGGGATTCTTGCGATAGCCGGGACTCTCGCGATGGGTCTTGGCGTCTCCATGCCGCCGTGAGGACGATGGGGGTTACCGCCCTACGGTTCGGATCTGGCTGGAACGATAACTATTGGGTGGTCTGTCGTGAACAATGATTAACGCCTACGCACCCTTTTTTTTGAAACCCCGAATCGCCGAAATCCTCCTGGCGACGCTCCGAATACGTCGAACCGGCGGTGTGGCAAAAAGCGGAGGCGCTTGGGGGAAACCCCAAGCGCCTCCGCCGGTAAGACCATTGATTTGAGGCGACTGGACTATGCCACGAAGCGGCGGCGAAGGGCAGCGCCCGCAAGGCCGAGCAACAGGAGACCGGCTGTCGCGGGTTCCGCGACCGGGTCGTGCGTGGTGACGTCGCCATTAAAGGTCACTTCCACCACGAGGTCGTTGTAGTCGGCGTCGCCAAGGTGGTTCAAGTCCTCGAAGGCCACGAGCATCCGGCTTTCGTCGACGTTCCACTCTTCGGTCTCTTCATTGTAGACCAGGGCATAGAAGGCCACCATGTGGTCCTCCTCGTCGTTGTTGCGAGCGACTTCCGAGTGCCATATCCATCCGTTTTCCGGATCGCTCTCGCGGAACGCATAGTCGAAGAAACCAACGTTTTCGCCAGCCAAGAGGGTGGTGTCGATTACCACGACGTTGTCGGTGTTCTGGGTGATGATTTGCGCGCCCGAGGGCAAAACGCTCGTAAACATCACGTTATAGTTGAGGCCGTCTTCGTCATCCGTATAGTAGCCGAAGGTCTGGTTGAAGGCCGCGTACCGCGCCACGAATTCGGCCGAGCCGTCCTCGCTGTAGTCGAACAGTTGATCCGGTTCCACCCGGAGCGAGTCCATGCCGCCCGAGATTTCGTCGCCACCCGTAATCCCATCGGTGCTGGTGAAGTTCGTCCCGTAGATGGCGTTGTAAATCTCATAGAGATTCAACGCATCGTTCGGCGAACCGGGGTTCCAGGGGTCCGTGACCGAGGTCAACGCCATCGCCGGCATCGCCGTCAGCGCGATAAGCGCCACGCCCTTACTCAGCATTTTCTTCATTTCGTACTACCTCCTTCTGTGACTACCATAGGTCACCTTTACTTCCAGACTGGCGACTCAAGCCGCCCAGCGTCATTTAACTTTTGTTTGTGGCACCGGTTGCCTGCCATAGCCGCTTGCAGTTCCCAGAGCGCCAACATCCACGCCGGATATATAGCAGGTTACATGCCAATTGCCTAGATTCGCCTACATATACCTCGATTCGGTGTCTCGGCACCCCATTCATTGGTACCCACCGCTGCTACTTCAGCTTGCCACCCTTGCAACGATGGAAGCGGGAGCCGTCTGGGATGCGATGCCTAAGTCAAATGATGTGATTTAGTTATAATCAATTCGATCCGGACCCCTGATCGGGAATTTCGGGTATGGCAGATCCGAACGAATGCGGCGTTGAGATGAAGTCGCTCCGTGCGGCAACGCAGGAAATGCAGGATAGATTCGAGTGACGAGTCCCGATTTGATGACAAAACGTGGTTGTTAATAAAAATAATAGGTCATGTTTGGACTAATAATATCCATTTGTGCCGAATAAATAATTAGACAGATTACGAATCGAGCCAGTGTGGCGAACGGAGCCCAAATCTATCGTGGTTCGGCGGGAACGGGCGCGGCTTCGATTCCCAAGGATGGCCCGTTCCGGGTGCATTCATTTCCGAATACCCCGATTGGGTTACCCAGGCGAGACGCGATCGCGAATCTCGTCCCGCCGCACCCCAACCGTACATCGGGGCAAACACTTCCCTTCAAAAACGAACGAAGGCGCTTGGGATTGACCCAAGCGCCTCCGCGCCAAACTCTGTGCGGTAGAAATTATGCCGTGAAGCGGCGGCGAATGGCCGTACCCGCAAGGCCGAGCAACAGCAGGCCGACCGTCTCCGGTTCCGAAACGGGGTCGTGCGTATTGACGTCGCCGTTCAAGGTGACTTCCACGACGAGGTCGTTGTAGTCGGCGTCGCCGAGGCCGTTCAAGTCCTCGAACGCAATGATCATCCGGCTTTCGTCGATGTCCCACTCTTCCGTCTCTTCATTGTAGACCAACGCGTAGAAGGCCACCATGTGGTCCTCTTCGTCGTTGTTGCGAACCACTTCCGAGTGCCACGTCCATCCGTTTTCCGGATCGCTCTCGCGGAACGCATAGTCGAAGAAGCCAACATTTTCGCCAGCCAGGAGGGTGGTGTCGATTACGACGACGTTGTCGGTGCTTTCCGTGATGATCTGGGCGCCCGAGGGCAAAATGCTTGTGAATAGCGGGGTATAGTTGAGACCGTCTTCATCGTCCGTGTAGTAGCCGAAGGTCTGGTCGAAGGCCGCGTACCGCGCCATGAATGCGGCCGAGCCGTCCTCGGTGTAGTCGAACAGTTGATCCGGTTCCACCCGGAGCGAGTCCATGCCGCCCGAGATTTCGTCACCGCCGGTAATCCCGTCGGTGCTGGTGAAGTTCGTCCCATAGATGGCGTTGTAAACCTCATAGAGATTCAACGGATCACTCGGCGACCCGGAGTCCCAAGGGTCCGTGACCGAGGTCAATGCCGTCGCCGGCATCGCCGCCAGCGCGGCGAGCGCCAATCCCATGCCCATTCCCAATAATTTTTTCATCGACTAACTTCTTCCATATGTTCCCTTGGTTTGACTTGCCTTACTTCCTCGGCCGACGGCAGACACCGTCGAAGCGTTCATTCACAAAGGGCACTCATTCCCCGAAGCCGACAGCAATGCCGCAAACGGAGGTTGACTACGAAAGAAATTTAGCAGGTTTCGTACCATCAGGGCGGAATCGGTCTTTGATTGCCTCGCATACTATTTTTACGATAATGTTAATTGAATTAATCGATAATATCATGCTGTTTTTGATTTTAACCTCGTGCTTAGTAACGTTCAATTGGCATATTATTGTCAAAATATATTAACTCTTACGTGCGACAATTCTTCGAAATTGCCATGCACAATCAAATGTGGCACCCATCATGGGTACAATCCCGATTGGTTTCATTCGGCGAACAGATGGGGCCTTGGTCAACGGCATATTCGGAAATCCAATCAAATTACTCGAAAAATGGCGATTTTGACGGACAAGGCGATACCATTTCCTAGTTCCGCGCCGTAGGAGATTATCGAGTTCTTTCATTGCGGATCGGGGTATTTAGGAAGCCAACTGGGGACAAACAGGAAAAAAATGCCCAAGGCGGCACGCCATGACAAGAATATACCTCACGGCTATTTCCACTCAGTCCAGCGCCAGGGGCGTGGTCGTAACGCTCTGCGGCGCACTTCGCACATGGAGCACCGGCCATGCATTTTTATCGTCTGGACGGCTAGGAAACTCACCGCAACATCCGCTACGCTTCCTATCTATGCATCCTGCGGTATGATTGTTGCTATCATTACATAAAATATTTGGGAGTTCTTTCCCAAAATTGGTGTTGGCCGCCGTGTCTGGACCTCGATTCCGTCGCGCTCGGCGGCTATAATGCAATGAATATCCGCGCATTTTGCTTGACTATTTACGCTCTATGGTCGAAAATGCGTTCGCCGAGGATACGGGGTATCCAAGTTTAACCGTGAGGTAACTTAGGCCGTGGCAAAATCTATTCAGAATCGCAACACTTTTGGCCGGGGACTCGGAATTACGAGCGCATTCCTCTTTGCCGCCTGCATCGGCATGGCGTTGTACTGGGGTCTGCGGAGTCCCGATTCCGAGACGCTTTCAAAATCGATTCCCGAATCGAATTCGCGTGTCTTCGATATCGCCGGCGCAGCTTCGTCGCCTCCGACCGCACCCATCCCATCCGACTTGCCCATCGAGCCCGAAGCGCGCACGGAGACTGTTGACCCCGTGGCGCGCGTCGTTGATCCGCCCGTTGACGCCTCCGCCGAGGCGGGGCGCAAACAGGCGCGGCTCTCGGAGATCCGCGCTTATTTCGACGAACAGTACAGGGGAGTGGCCGGTTTCCAAGTGACGCCCGTTGCCAGCGCCACGGCGACCATCGCCGAAATGGAAGCCATCGACGCGGCCCGGGAAGCCGCAGGGATCCCGTATGTTCCCGCCGAGCCGGAATTCATACCGGTTCCGGAGAATGCCTACCCCTGGCCGGAAGACGAGATTGCAGAGGCCTTGGGGCTTGCCTCGACCGAAGAATCCGTAAAATCGGACCAGCCGGAAAGCGGCCCCGTCGCCGAGTCTTCCGCGCCCGATGCGCCGGATTCCGAACTTGGGACCTCGGTCTTCGAGGGCGCCCCGGCCGAGACCGTGGCCGGCGCGACGCAGGATTCCTTTGTTCTCGCGGGAGCACCCCCAACCGGTTCGCCGCAGCTGAAGGCGGTAAGCGCCCTGACCGTGTTTCCGGCCGCCGAGGGGGGCACCATCCAACCCCCGGATCCCCATGGCGCTGCGGGACCCAACCATCTGTTGGTGGCCCTGAATGATCGGGTCCGAATCCAGTCCAAGGACGGCGTGGTGTTGTCGAACGTGACCTTGACGACGTTTTGGGCGCCCTTGGGCACGGGGATATCCAGCCCCTTCGACCCGAAGGTGATTTACGATCCCCGGTCTGGGCGGTTCTACATGACCATTTGCTCGAATCGCCGGTCGGCGGGCTCGAGCATGTTGCTGGCCGTGAGCAGCACTAGCAATCCGCTGGATGCATGGCACATGTGGCGGTTCGATGCGACCGCCACGGACGATCAATGGGCCGATTACCCGTACATCGGGATGACGGAAGACAAAATCACCTTCAGCGTGAATATGTTCGACCATACGACGACGCCCGGCACGGACACGTTTAAGCGTTCGCTCATTTGGGTCTCCGACAAGGCCAGCGCGCTGGATGGCGGCGCCATCACGACCTTTACCTTCGAGAAATCCGGATCGTCGTGTCTTGCCGCGGTGCTGACGTACGACGCGCCTGGCGCCGGTTTCAACGTGACCCGCCAACATCTTGTCAGCCGATTTCTATCCAACTCCTCCGGCAAGGGACTCCTGCAAGTTTTCCATGTCGATGTCCCCACGGGCGCGGCGAATATTCCGGCCAATTGGGTTTTGACCCTTTCGACGACACGCCCGGAGTCGCCGCCGTGGAAGGGTACGACCTGGCCTGCGGCGTCCCAGTTGGGAACCACGGTCACATCGGACACGGGCAGTGACCGACTCATGAACGCCATCCAGCGAAAGGGGACCATATGGGCTGTCCACAACGTGGGGTTGCCCTCGGCGGCGGCCACTCGAGTGTCCACCCAATGGTGGGAAATTAACGGGCCGAACGCGGCCACGCCGTACACGACACGCCAAACCAATGTCATTGACGGCGGGCCGACCCCGGGAGGCGACGGCAGCGGGCGTTTTTACTGGTATGGCTCCGTCGCCGCAAATTCTGCGGGCGAGGTCATGATTGGGATGGCAGGATCCAATGCCACCCAGCCGTTGAGCGCGTATTACGCGCACCGGCTCGAGTCCGATCCATTGGGCGTCATGGATCCCGTGGTGCTCCTGAAGGCGGGCGCCGGCCCCTACACGGGCGGCTCGCGATGGGGCGACTACACCGCGACGATGATCGATCCCGTCGACGACACCACTTTCTGGAGCATCCAGATGGCCGCGACCGCCGTCGGGAACCAGTGGGGCACCTACTGGGGCAAACTTGCCGTCGCGGGGGCCCCTGCCAAACCGAAGGTGACCAGCGCCACCGCGACCAATGGGACGACCGTCCGGGTAGTGTTCGACATGGCGATGTTGAACACCAACCCCGCGCTGACGGCCCCGACAAATTACCTATTCAATCTGGCCAACGGTAGCCCCGCGTCGTTTGTCGCCTCGTCGGTGACGATCGTCAGCGCGACCAGCGTGGACGTGGCCGTCGACAAAGAGATGACGCAGGGGACGTCCTATAAGGCCATCGTCTCGGCCTCGGGACCGACCAGCGCAAATGGCGATGCCGTCGATCCCGCGGCCAACTTCGCGGCGTTTAGCGGCGTGTCCGTGCCGCCGACGGTCACGTTGAGTACCGTCGCGCCATCCACGACCAAGGTTAGCCCAATCCCCGTCACGGTCCTTTTCAGCGAGACCGTGACCGGGTTTACCTCCGGCGACATTACGGCCACAAACGCCACCGTGAGCGGATTCACCGGTTCGGGGGCCACCTATTCGTTCAATTTGGCGGTCACCGCCAACCAGGGCCCCCTCGCCGTATCGGCCTCGATTGCGGCGGGCGTCGCCCAAGATGGCGGCAGCAACGGCAACCTGGTCTCGAACACGTTGACGCGCACCTTCGACGACGTTCGGCCCGCCGTCGCGATGGGTCCGGATTCGGGCACGTCCACGGTCGCCTCGACGATCACGGTGACCGTCGCGTTTACCGAGTCCGTGACGGGTTTCGACACATCGGACATCACCGCGTTGCCCGCCGGCGTAAGCAAAGGCACCCTTACGGTCGTGAATGGGTCGACTTACCAGTTCGACTTGATTCTTCCTGCCGGGGCGACCCAGATGACGGTCACGGCGGACATCGCGGCGGGGGCGGCCGTGGACGCCGCCGGCAACACCAGCACCGCCGCCACCCAATACCTGAGGACCTTCAACACCTCGGTCCCCACCGTCGCGCTTTCGTCCGTGCCGGCCCCCGGCGCGACGATCGGCGCCGGGCACATCGACGTGGACGCGGTATTTTCCGAATCGGTCACCGGCTTCCAAACGTCGGACATCGTGGCCACCAACGGGGCGACGGTGAGTAATTTCGCGGGCAGCGGGGCGACCTACAGCTTCGACGTAACGCCCACCGTCAACGGCGCCTTCAGCGTCAGCATCCCGTCGGGAGCGGCGACCGGCGTCTTGGATCCGTTTCTTCCCAACGGCGCCTCGAACGCCTTGACGTGGACCTTCGACTCCGTCGGGCCGATTGCCACCATCACCTCGGCGTCGTTGCAGACCACGAACGCCCCGATACCCATCGCGATCACGTTTAACGAACCCGTCCCGACATTCGCGGCGGGCAACATCGTCGTGGCGAATGTCGTGAACTATACGTTCAGCACGGTGACGCCGGGTCTCAGCTACACGGCGACATTGACGCCGGCCGGCGACGGCGTCGTGTCCGCGACCATCGCGGCGGGAAGTATTTCCGATGCCTTCGGAAATGCGAACGCCGATGCCGTGACCTTGCAACGCACCTTCGACGGGACCCGCCCGGCATTGACCCTCGGGCCGGTCAACGGCGCGGTGACCAAGACCTCCCCCATGGCCTTCACCGCCGTTTTCGGGGAGAGCGTTACCGGCTTCGATGCCGCGGATGTGGCGATCGTCAACGGCTCCGTCGCGAGCGTGACGGGCTCGGGCTCGAGCTACACCATCAATGTGACGCCTGCCGCCGACGGGGTGGTCAAGGTAAATGCCGCGGCCGGCGGGGCCCAGGACGGCGCGGGGAACACCAATACTGCGGCGGTCGAGGTCGCGCGCCTATTCGACTCGAGCTCGCCCACGGCGACGATCACGGTCTCCCAGGCGACGGCAAACAACGTTTCCCCGATTCCCGTCACGGTCACGTTCGGCGAGAGCGTCACCGGCTTCGTCGCGACCGACGTTGTCGTGACGAACGGTTCGGTGCAAACCTTCGCGGGCAGCGGTTCCGTCTACACCTTCGGCGTGGCGCCCACGGCGCAGGGATCCGTCACGGTCAACGTCGCCGCCGGTGTCGCCCAAGACGCCGCCGCGAACGGAAATCTTGTCGCCGCCACGCTCACCCGCACGTTTGACAGCGTCGGGCCCACGGTGGCCGTGTCGTCGACCGTGGTCAGCCCGACCAAGAATTCGCCCGTGCCGTTCGTCGTGACCTTTAACGAGGCCGTCGCGGACTTCGACTTATCGGACGTCACTGCGGTCTTGTCCAACGGGGCAACTCCCACGGTTTCCAATTTCGTCCCGGTCAGCGGCGGCAAGGTCTATAATTTCGACGTGACGCCCGCGGGCGCCGGCTCGAGCATCGTCGTCACGGTGAGCGTCGCGGCCGGCCTGGCGACCGATGGATCGGGCAACCCCAATACCGCATCGGCGAATTTTTCCCGCAGTTACGACCCGACAGCGCCCACCGTGGCCCTCGGCTCGACGGCCCCCAACCTCTTCAACGCGGCGCCGATTACGGTCACTGCCGTGTTCAACGAAAACGTCACCGGTTTCGCCGCGAGCGACGTGGCGGTTTCGGGCGTCGGCGGCACCGTGCAGAATTTTGTCGCGACCGACGCCAAGAATTACTCTTTTACGGTGACCCCCCTGGCGACAGGGACGATCGGCATCAGCGTGCCGGCCGGCGCGGCGAGCGACGGCGCCACCAACGGGAACCAAGCATCCAGCACGCTCACCAGGACCTTCGATAATACCGCGCCCGAAGTCGCGATTTCGTCCGGGAACTCCGCAAACGGATCGACCAGCAACGTATCGCCCATCCCGTTCACGGTGACGTTCAACGAGAGTGTCACCGGCTTCGATTTGTCGGAGGTCACGGTAACGGGCGGCACAAAGACTGCCGTCTCCTTCCCGTCGAGCGGG
>CANKTP010000113.1 GCA_947486375.1 Candidatus Hydrogenedentota bacterium
AACACCAAAATCCGCGTGCTACAACGAAAGGCATACGGATTCAGAGACACCGAATTCTTCAAGCTCAAGATATACGCCTTACACGAAACCCGCTTTCAACTCGTCGGATGATTTAACATGGCAAGATCGCAATAACCGGATGAGCCAATTTAACTGCGGAAGTTGGGCTAAACCTACACGAATACCCGGCATTCTGTCAACAGATAGGCGTGACGCGCGAAGCGCCGACACGGCGAACATAGTTCATTGGAATCCCTCTTTCCCCGGCCCCCCAATTCCACACGCCCAGCAAGACGAATATGCTCGCCCTAACGGCCATCAATGCCTTGCGGATTCAATGGCCAATAAGTCCCCGGCCAGGCGTTCCCCGACGATCTCGTGTGTCTTGGGCGTCGGGTGAAAGTCTTCCACGAAGAAATATTCGGCGTCCTTCTTCGGCAAGACATCCGTATAGTCCAGTACCCGAATCCCGCGTTTGGTCAATCCATCCACGATCCGCCGCGCCTCCTTGGCCGGATTGAGATCGGGATACAGTATCACGGAAAAGTCCCCCGGATCGAACGACTTGCCAAACTCGTCGCGGATCGCTCCAATCATGCGCGCCGTGTAGTCGTAATGGGAGGCCGAGAACGCAGGCGGAAAATCGACATTAAAGTATTTGAGGACCGTTTCATGGGAGAGCGCCCCATACACGCGCGACCGCCACGGATGCGCGGCCTCGTACGTGGGGTATTCCACGAAGTTCCCTTCCGAGTCGAGGCAAAAATAGGGAAACTCCTCGGTCCAAGGGGCCGTCACGTAACGGAACGTCCCGACGGCTCTCTGGACATGGGCCGGGATGAATACGTACACCATATAAACCTGCCGGCCCCCGAGCTCACCCGCATAGTCTTGTGCCCGGACCTTATGCAATATATTGCTGGGTCCCCAACCCCCGAATCCCTCGTTGATGACCAACCACCCAGGAAGATGCCGCCCAGCCGCCGCCGGGAGCGTCTGGCCATCTTCGACGCCCCACCCCAGGGTGAAAGAACATCCCTCCACAATGAGCACGGGATTCCCCTTTCCGTCCTCCATGCCCGGGACAATACGATTGCCCTTTTTGTCGAAGTGCCGCACCACGTCGAAGATGGTCTTGCCATTGACACGGTGGATCGAGCGGTAAATTCCGCGGGTCTCCTCGTTGATCCGCTCGACCCGCGACCGGGTCCCCTTCGGAAGGAAGTAGAAGAGCGTCTCGACGCCGCCTAGAAATAACCCGAAAAGGAACCCGAGGAATATGAAGCCCGCGGCACGCGGATGCCGTCTAATAAAATGAACGAGCGGGGAAGCCTGGGAAGCCCGATTGGAGTTCATCGCCGACGCCTCGATGCGCACGTTTCCGGGACTCGAATCGCCTCAAACCAGGCGGGAATCAATGGATCACATGCGTACATTTGACGCTATAGATGTTGAATTTCGCCATTAAATGATGTCCTAACGGCCCGTGACAAAAGTCTATTCGTGGTCAACTCCACAAACCCAACGGCCCCCGTCGCCGCCACCTCGCGCGGCGAACCCTACGTCAAAGTCGAACCCGCCAATGGTCACCCAATCTTCGCCAACGCCGCCCTGGCCGCTTCCGCCACCTTCGGGTCCACGCTGCCCGCGAGCTTCGCGAGGTCGCTCTTGGCGGCGCGGCTGCCGCGCATGCCGAGGCTATTGACGATGCCCACCCTGGCTTCCGCGGGACCGCTCCGCAAGGCCTTGATGAGGGCCTTGTCCACGGCGTCGCCCGGGATGGGCTGCAGGGCGAAGCGCGCGATGTCGGCGGTGGCCTCGTCGTAGAGGAGCGGGGAGATCGACGGCACGTTGGCCTCGGTGCCTATCTTGGCGAGCATGCGGCAGACGAATTGCTTGCAGTCGAAGTTCGCATTGCCGGTAAGCAGGGTGCTTAGCTCGACTGACAGGCCTGCCCCGGCGTCGGCACCCTTGGCCGCCTCGCGGACCATGTCCTCCACGACCGTCAGGGGTTCGCGGCCCTGTCCATGGACGTAGGTGGCGATGGCCTTGAGTTCGGGGGCTGTAGGTTCGGTGGCGACAGGCTTGGTCGCGACGTGGGCGCAACCGGCGAGGGCGATCGCCAGCGCCAGGGAGGTGAATTGCTTCATGAGGTTCTCCTCGGGGTGACTCCCCGGATAAGGATTGGGTAATTGGGTTAGATGTGCCAGTCGCCGCGCATGGCGCGCGCCAGCATGCGGCTTGCCTGCGGATCGTCGGTGAATTCTTCCTTCTCGGGGTCCCACCGCACCTTGCGGCCCAGTTGCATGGCGATGTTCCCCAAGTGCGCGATGACGATCGCGTGGTGTGCCGCGGCGATCGGCGCGACGGTCTCCTTGCGCGATCGCACGCAGTCGATGAAGTTCTGCGCGTGGTCATCGCTCCGGTAAAGGCGGACGTCTTTCTCCCCAATTTCCGAGGCGATGAGGTCGCCGGGGCCCGACGATTGGTCGCCGCGGGTCACGTAGATCCATCCGTCCTCGCCCTCGAAGCGCGCGCCCATCTCGTTCTTGTTCGAGACGTTCATCACGAACCCGTCCGGCGAAACCGGCGAAACCCCCTTCGGAAATGTCGCGTTGAACTCATAGTCGGTTGCCGCGTTCCAGAGTCCGTCGCGCGGGAACACGCCCGCGCCCTCCACCTCGACCGGGCCGGACGCCTCGGTCCCCATGCCCCAGTTGGCGATGTCGCAATGGTGCGCCGCCCAGTCGGTCAGTTGTCCGCCGGAGTAGTCGAGAATCCACCGGAAATTCCAGTGGCAGCGTTTTTCCGTGTAAGGCGCCTCGGGCGCGGGTCCGAGCCAGAAATTGTAATCGAATCCTTCCGGGATGGGCATCACCGGCTGCATTTCGATGGGGCTGCCCGTCGGCAGGCCCACCTTCACCGTATGGACCCGGCCGATCCGCCCGCTGCGGACCAACTCGCATGCGTGGAGGAAATTGTCGCGCGAGCGCTGCCAGCTCCCGGTCTGCCATACGACCCCGTTCCGGTGGACGGCCTCCACCATCGCGCGCCCCTCGACGATGGTCAGCGACAGGGGTTTCTCGGCGTAGATGTCCAGCTTCTTGTTCGCCGCGGCGATCGCCGGGATCGAATGCCAGTGATCGGGCACGGCGATCGAGACGCCGTCAAGGTCCGTGCGCTCGAGCATCTCCCGGAAGTCGTTATAGCCCTTGCAGTCCTTGTTCCCATAAGTGCCGTTGATGATGGACATCGCGTTCTCGCGGTGGCCCCGGTCAACGTCGCACACCGAGACGAACTGGAAATCCTTTTTCTCCAGGAACCCCTCGAGGTTTCCTGTTCCCTGACTCCCGACCCCGATGCACCCCATCACGATCCGGTTGCTCGGCGCCACGGTCTGCCCCAGCCCCAGCGCAGAGGCCGGGACGATCATCGGGCCCACATAGGCCCCCGCGGCAACTGCGGCCGTTCGCCGAAGGAAGTCCCTGCGGCTTACGCCCGAGGACCTTTTCTTGGCTGGATTGGATTTCATGGTCTTCCCTTTCATCGTCCGCTTGCCCGTTCGTCCGCCCAAATACCGGCGACGCATGAGGCATGATAGAGAATGGAGGCGGTTCATACAACACCGCCCGATAGGTCGAAAATCCGGCCCAGCCCGAACGCACGGCGGCGGGTTTCTCTCGTGGCGTCGACCGGGTTCCGCGCGCGTTCGGCAATCCCGGGGTTGACTCCACTGGGGTCCAATGATATCCTGATTGTCAATAATTTACCTTCCGGGCATGCGGGCCCGGTTGTGGGTTGGGCGTGGGCGCGCGAGGCCCCGGTGTCGTCATGTACGAATCCTATTACGGTCTGACCGAAAAACCCTTCAATCTCACTCCAGATCCCCGGTTTGTCTTCCTGAGCGACAAACACAACGAGGCTCTGGCCCACCTCGTCTATGGCATCCGGAATCGAAGCGGTTTCGTCATGATCTCGGGCGAAATCGGCACCGGGAAGACCACCATCTGCCGGAAATTGCTGGGCGAATTGGATCCCGGCACCGAGATCGCCTTTATTTTCAATCCCTATTTGTCGCCCGAGGAACTACTTCGGAAGATCAACGAGGACTTCGGCATCGAGACGCGGGCCCAGTCGGTGAAGGACCTCATCGACGAATTAAACGACTTTCTCCTCGAGCGCGCTTCCGAGGGAAAGAATTGCGTGCTGGTGATCGACGAGGCGCAAAACCTCGACCCGCGGGTGCTCGAGCAAATTCGCCTGTTGTCGAACCTCGAGACCGAGACGCAGAAGCTGCTCCAGATTGTGCTCATCGGGCAGCCCGAGCTCGCGCAGATGCTCGAGATGAAGGAACTCCGCCAGCTCAACCAGCGCATCACCGCCCGGTATCACCTCCGCGAGCTCGGGCGCGAGGAGGCCCTCCAATATATCGCGTTCAGGTTGCGCGTCGCGGGGGGTAAGGGGAAGATTCGCTTTACGCGAACAGGTTTCGGGTTGTTGTACCGCATATCGAACGGAACGCCGCGCGTGATCAACGCGCTTTGCGACCGCTGCCTCCTGATCGGGTACACGAAAGAGACCCACACCATATCGAGGGGCATCGTGCGGCAGGCGGCGCGCGAGATTCAAGGCGAAAAGGCCAGGGACATCGCGCCGGCCTCGCCGCGCCGCGTCACCCTTCGCAGGGTCATGGCCGCCGCCGCAGCGTTGGCGATAATCGGCGTGTTTGGATTGACCGCTTCCTCGGGCGGCCTGCTCGATCGGGCCGGAACCATCGCGGACCAAGTCGCAATGTGGGCCAACGAACTTCGCCAGGCGGGGGCGCAGCCCCCGGACTCATCCGGAACCCCAACCTCGGGCACGCCAGGGAATAGCGCCGAGCCCTCCGCCTCGATGCTGGCCTCGGTTCCGACGGTCGAGGCGGCCGCGCCGGACCCGCCGGCCGTCCCGCCGGCCGCGCCCGCGAACGATCTGGCTGCGGCGCTTGCCACCCTGAATCCCGGGGCCGCGCGCGCAAATGCAGCCTCATCGATCCTCCGCGTCTGGAACATGGCGGCCTTGACCGAGACCCCGCGCGACGACTCGCCGGCCGCGCTGGAACGCTTCGCCGCGGCCAATGGCATGGCCATCGAGATGCTCGAATCCACGCCGCAACAGCTGTTCGCGATAAATCTCCCCGCGCTGGTTCGCCTCAAAGCCGGGGGCACGCTCGCCTGGGGCGCATTGGTCGGCTCTCAAGGCGACACCGTCTCGCTTGCGCTCGACGCCGGCCCCACTCCCTACCCAGTCGCCCAGTTCGAGGAGGCCTATGCTGGTTCCGCCGCCGTTCTTTGGCTCGAACCGTCCCCGGGGATTCGCCCGCTTGGAGCCTCCGCGAATGGCCCCGCCGTCGAGGAATTCCAAACGGGGCTTGCCTCCTTGGGCATCCTCGACGGGCACGTCCAAGGCCAATTCGACGCCCCGACGCGCGCCGCCGTCGAACGCATTCAGCAGGCCGCAGGGCTCCATGTCGACGGCGTGGCCGGACCCCAGACTCGAATGGTGATCTCGAGTTGGCGCGGCGAAAAGGGCATGCCATTGTTGACCGGCGCGCCGATCCCGCCCGATAGGCTTGCCGCGTTGTTGGGCGGCGCCTCGGCGGACCCCGTCTCCCCGGCGCCAATCCCTGCGGCCGACTCCGCTTCCGGGGCCGTGAAGGTAAGCGAATTGCCCGTCGCCGATACAAACGGGGCGCGGCTTCCATGAGTTCGATTCTCGACGCCCTCAAGAAGTTGGAACTGGAGAAGGCGCAGGCCAGCCAGGATGTCGCCCTTACCCCGGTCACCGCCGAGCAAGAGCTGATCAGCCATCGGACGATGCACGAGCGCCTGACGATTCGAATGAGCCCGACGACGGCCATCGCTGCGGTCGCGATTTTTTCCCTTGTCTTGGTCCTGCTCTCCGTCGGGCTTTCGGCCGTCTTGCTGCGCGACCCGGCCCTGGCGAAGAGACCCGCCGCCGTGAAGACCGCCGCCGTTTCCCCGGCTGTTCAGCCAGCGGCCCCGGCCCCCACGCTTCCGCCTGCCCCGGCGGTGATCCCCCCGGCGGTTTCTCGCGCCAATGTCGATCGCCCCCCCGCCAAGACACCCGACAAACCCGCCTCAGCGCCCGTGGAGACCGCGAAGGCCCCGCCCGCGATAACCCCACCGGTATCCGATCCCGTCCCGGTCGTCAAGGACTCCGATCAACAGCCCAAGACAGCCGCAACGGAAACCGAACCCACCAAGAAGGAACCCGCGCCCGCGCCCGCGCCGGAGCCCGTGCCCGAGCCGGCGGTCGAGACCGAGGCGAAGGCAAGCACGACCGATACGCCCCCGGTTCCGCTTCCCCCGGCGGTTCAGGTCGCGAAAATCCCCGCCGTGGAAGAGTCCGAAGTCAAGACGGAGGCCTTGCCCGACTGGCCCGATCTAGCCAAGGCGGTGAAGCCCCAAGCTGAGGAATCGAGCACTCCCCCAATTCCTCGCCATGTCGCGCCGCCCCGAGACGAGGCCGAGGGCCAGCCCTCGACGGAGCCCCCCGTACGCGCCGCCGTGCCCCAGTCGATCAAGGAGCTGCCAATACTCTCGCCCGGCATCAAGATGCGTTACGGCCTGGATAAGCTGCGGGTGAACATGGTCAAGCCCATCAGCCCGTCGAACCCCTATGGCCAGGCGGTCATAAACATGATCCCGACCTACGAGGGCGATCCCATCCTGAACACAACGGCAAAGCTGATCAAAGTCGAGTCCCACGGGGTCGCCATCGAGATCATGTCGACCGGCGACCGCTATTACCTCGATTTCTGATCGGGCGGATGTGTTGAGGGACGCCGGGGTACATCGCCCATGAAGGCCTTGTCGATCAAGCAACCCTGGGGCCAACCTGATCGCCTCGGGCGAAAAGACGGTCGAGACGAGGTCGTGGCGCACCGCATACCGGGGTCCGATACTGATCGTTTCCACGCAGTATCCGCGCATCGAGCCTGCGGGCATGGCCCTGGCCGTGGTCGATATCGTCGATTGCCAGCAAGCCCCAAATTACGAACCCGAGGCCGCCAATCGCCGCGCGCGCTATGCGTGGGTCTTGGCGAACCCGAGGCCCATCGAGCCATTTCCCGTGAAGGGGAAGCTGGGCCTTTTCGACGTCCCCTTCGATATCCCCCGGGCGGTTGTCGAATAGGGCCACGCCCGTTTCCCGCCGCCTCAAGCCCGCCTCCATGAACCAGTGCTGACTCCGCCAATTGAGGCCACAACACAGTCGTGTTTGGCCTCAAACACTTCGTATGGATACCGTTCGATCCCGATCCTTTTATTGTACCCCCAAAGCCCCATTCGCGCCGCCCGCCGCGCAACGCCGCGTACGTATTAGTAGAGGACATCGATCCCAACCCAAGGAGAAACCCCCATGAAATCCCTCGCACACCTCCTCGCCCGATTCATCGCCACCTTCCGCATCGAGGCCGCCTCGGCTGACGCAATTCTCTGCGCCGAGACGGTCGACGCCCTGGCCGGATTCTACGGCGACGGCCCGGTTCCCGCCTTCGAGATTACCCTGATCGAGGAGCTCTTTCTCCAACGTTTCCTGGCGGCGCGTTTCGAGGCCCATCTGGGCGAACGCGGCCTGTTCGTGAAAAGGGGAGACGATCCCCAGGGCGCATTGCATCCCGCGGTCAACGCCGCCATTCGCGCGCGGGGACGCTACGCGAAGATCATGCGCGAACTTGCCCGGCTCCATCTCGCCGAGGGCGGATCGTCCGCAGGCCGCGGCGTCGGCCCTCGGCCGCCCCGCGCGGCGAATGACCCGTCCTTGCCGGCCCACCAACGGCCGATGCCGGTTGCCCCCGCGCCGAACGGCCATGCCGTTGCGCCGTCGCCGGTGGCCAATCCCGCGGGTGACGGGACCGTCGCCGCTCCCTTCATGAACCGGGCGATGCGCCGCCTCGCGGAACGCAACGTCGCGAAGCACGCCAAACGGGAATCCAAGCCCGCTTGCACGGTGTAGTCCAGTCCCGGGATCGGTCGGCACGCCCGGGACCTCAGGTAATCGCACATTCGCCATGCCACGGATATCGGCCCCGCCGCCCAGATGCCAACACGTCACGCCCTGAATACGAATATCTCGCGTTTCCGGGCCTGCGGCGGTCTTGATTTGTCCCTTCCCCGGCATTGTGGCACTATCTTGGCCGTCTTCGGAGGACTTGCTGTGCTCGCCCTGTGGTCATATTGCGCTGCCGCCCCCGTCGAGTCGAAACCCTGACCGGAAGTATCGGAGGAACAATGGAGTATCGCCGGTTCGGCAAGACCGAGTTTCAAGTTCCCGTCATCAGCTGCGGGGGAATGCGTTACCAGCAGTCGTGGAAGACGGGCGACCCGGTCTCGGAGGAGAGCCAGAAGAACCTCGAGGCATGCATCCGCCGCGCGGTCGAGTTAGGCATCACGCATATCGAGACTGCCCGGGGATACGGCACGAGCGAGTATCAGCTCGGCAAAATCCTCCCGCAACTCCCGCGGAAGGACCTGCTCGTCCAGACCAAGGTCTCCCCAATGGCCGACGTCGAGAAGTTCAAGGCCACCTTCGAGGAGTCGATGGGCCTGCTCCAACTGGACTACATCGACATTTTTTCGTTCCACGGAATCAACACGCCCGAGCTGCTCGAACAGGCCCTAAAGTGTCTCGACACCGCCCTCGCCTGGAAAAAGTCGGGCCGCATCCGCGACATCGGGTTCTCGACCCACGGCTCGACCAAGGACATCCTCGCGGCGATCAACACCGGCGTCTTCGACCACGTCAACATCCACTGGTACTACGTGTTCCAGGACAACTGGCCGGCCATCGCCGAGGCGCACCGGCGCGACATGGGCGTCTTCATCATCAGCCCCAACGACAAGGGCGGGCTGTTATACCGTCCCAGCGAGAAGCTCAAGGAACTCACCGCGCCCCTGCACCCGATGGTGTTCAACGGCCTATTTTGCCTCGACCGCCCCGAGGTGCATACCCTCAGCTGCGGCGCCGCGCGGCCCGAAGACTTCGACATCCACATGGAAACGGTGAAGCTCCTCCCGAGGGCGAAGGAACTCATCGCCCCCATCATGAAGCGCATCGAGGCCGAGCTCGAGAAATCCTTCGGCATCGAGTGGGCACGCACATGGCAGGCCGGCTCCCCCGAATGGGACGATACCCCCGGCGAGATTAACATCCCCTGGATACTCCGCCTGCGCAACCTCGCCGTGGCCCTCGACATGGTCGAGTACGGCAAGATGCGCTACAACATGCTCGGCAACGGCGGGCATTGGTTCCCGGGCAACAAGGCCGACAAGCTCGCGGGCGTCAGGTTCGACGGGTGCCTGGAGCAGTCGCCCAACGCGGCCAAAATTCCCGCCGTGTTGGCCGAGGCCCATGCCTTGCTTGGCGGAAAAGAAGGCAAGCGACTCCAGGAAAATTAGGGACAGTCACCTATTATTCCGTCCGTTCCTGCAAAACGAAATTTACTGCGGCGCCCCGGCCGTGTCCGATTAATAATTAGTACTAGTTATATGGAATAATAGGTGACTGTCCCTAATTTTCCTGGAGAAATACTACATGGCCGACAAGGGACTGTTTCTCCAAAACGTCATCGCCCTCATTTGGGACTTCGACAAGACGCTCTCACCCCATTACATGCAGCGGCCGATCTTCGAGGCCTATGGACAAGACGAGCGGGCCTTCTGGGACGAAGTCCGCGCACTCCCCGCGTATTACCGGCGCGCCGGCATCAAAATCCAGGAAGACACCTGCTACCTCGGGCATCTGCTGGCCTACGTCAAGCACGGTCGATTCCCTGGCCTCACGAACGCCAAGCTGAAGGAACTCGGCGCCCGAATCCCCTTCTTCCCCGGGATTCCCGAATTCTTCGCGCGCCTCCAGTCCATCATCGACGAGGGGCCTTTCGCCGACGGAGACCTCCGCCTCGAACACTACGTCGTCAGCACCGGTCTCGACGCCATGATCCGCGGCTCCGCCATCGCGCCGTACATCAAGGACGTTTGGGCCTCGGTGTTCATCGAGGAGCCCGCGCGTCCCGGGGCGGACTACTCGGCGGTCCCGGACTCAGGCCCTATCAGCCAGATCGCCGGATTTCTCGACAACACCACCAAGACCCGCGCCCTCTTCGAGATCAACAAGGGCGTCAACGCCGAGGGGTCGATTTCGGTCAATGACGTCATTCCGGAGGCGGAACGCCGCGTCCCCTTCAAAAACATGATCTACATCGCCGACGGCCCGAGCGATATTCCCTCGTTCTCCGTGGTGCGCCAACACGGCGGGCTCGCCTTCGCTGTCTATGATCCCGATTCCGAGGACCACTACAGCCAGGTCCTCTCGCTCCACGAGACGCAGCGCGTCCACATGTTCGGGCCGGCCGACTACCGCGACGGCAGCGAGACCGACCGCTGGCTCCGCAACCAGGTCCGGAAAATCGCGGGCCGCATGATGGACGAACGCCGCCGCGCCACCGAGAGCCGCGTCACCCGAGGGCCGGTACACCTTTAGCGATACAATCGTTCTTCCTGGTAGCAGACGACGAGCGCCCCAATGATGCCCGGCACTATGCCCAAGCACCACAAGAAGGTGACGACTAGCACCGCGCCACAGCCCTTGTCGGCAACCGCCAGGGGCGGCAACAGGATGCAGACTATGGCCCGCAAACACCCCATCTACGTTCCTCGCCTTTCGTGGACACCATTGTCCTTGCAGTTTGACCCGCTCCGGCCTCGGCCCGGTTTCGACCGGGCCGCCGAAATTCCAACGAGACTCCCGTGACGGCGCCCCTCGTGTATGTGCTCGTCATCAATTGGAACGGGCGTGCCCATCTCCGGGAATGTTTCGACTCCCTGCTGGCGAGTTCCCATCCGAACGCGAAGTTTCTTCTAGTCGACAACGGGAGTATTGACGATTCGGTCGATTACATGAAGCGCGAGTTCGGCTACGAGAAGCGCATCGAAATCCTGCGTATCGAGAAGAATGCCGGGTGGTCCGGCGGGAACAACGCAGGGATCGAATATGCCCTTCGCGCCGGCGCGGACTACATCTTTCTGTTAAACAACGACACGGCAACCGGACCTGACGCCATTGCGCATTTGGTCGCGGCGGCGGAGGCCGACGCACGCATCGGCGCATTGGCACCCAAGATTCTCCTCTACGATCATCCGCAGCTGCTCAATTCCGTCGGCCTCGACGCCGCCTTGACCGGGGCCGCCTGGGACCGGGGACTGGGCCAAAAGGACGGGCCTGAATGGAACGAGGTGCGGTCCGTGGCCGGGGTCTGCGGCGCGGCCATGTTCCTGCGCGCGGGAGTCCTGCGCGAGACCGGCCTCCTGCCATCCGACTTCGAGATTTACTTGGACGACCTCGACCTGTGCCTGCGAATCTGGAGCGCGGGATACACGATCCAGACTTGTCCGGCAGCGGTTATCCGCCATAAGTTCAGCGCGACGATGGGTGAAGGGAAGTGGGCCCGCCGCAAGTATTACCTTAATACGCGCAACCGCCTTCGGGTCATCCTGCGAAACTATCCCGCAACACATGCAACGAGGATACTCGGGCACTATGTCCACGCGGAGTGCCGCGCGATTGGGCGGGCAGTCTTGGACGGCGCGTTTTCCTGCGCGTGGGCGCATATCCGCGCATCCGCCTCGGGCCTCCTGTATCTGCCCCATGCCCTGAAGGCCCGCCGGGCGCGAGGAGGACCCAAGGGCTCGTTCTGGGGATTACTTCGATCCGATGTTCATTTCTTCCCCGGGGTCGAGATTCCGGGCGGCTCCACGGTTAAAGACGAAATGCGCGTTTGACGTTGAATGGGGCCTGGGTTCCGAGGGGCGTTGCCGTCTTGAACTCGGCCCCGAAACGCAGTACCATCGGGCGTCCTTGTGGGAGGGGAATTTGCGCGGTTTCCGGGCAGGGGCCGCGCTTCGCCGTGACGGCGCTCCTCCTGCCGATCGACCCCCAGGCGGTAGCCCGCGCGTGGGGCGGGTAGGCTACATTGTTCGGGCACACTGGCTGCGCGGAGCGACAACGGAGGAACACCCATGACCACCCAGAAGACCACCCAGGGCACCTCGGGCGAGGACAAATTATTGTTCGCCGCCTGTTTCATGGCGCTGATCGCGACGGCGTTCGCATTCATCCTGCGAACCTTGATCATCAACGAGCTGGGGACCGAGTTCAATTTATCGGAAACCCAGAAGGGCGAAATCCTCGGCGTCGGCCTTTGGCCCTTCGCCATCAGCATCGTGCTCTTCAGCCTCGTGATCGACAAGCTGGGCTACGGGCGCGTGATGGCCTTCGCGTTTGTCTGCCACATGCTCGCCGGGATCATGACCATCACCGCCAAGGGCTACGGGATGCTCTACGCCGCGACGTTCATCATGACGCTGGGCAACGGCGCGGTCGAGGCGGTCATCAACCCCGTCGTCGCGACGATGTTCACGAAGGACAAGACCGCGTGGCTCAATCGGCTGCACGCGGGATGGCCGGGCGGCATGGTGGTCGGCGGCCTCATCGTCTTGATCCTCTTGCCCGAGGCCAGTTGGCAGTTAAAGGTCGGCCTGGTCTTTATCCCGACGATCGCCTACGGCGTGATGATGATCGGCCGGAAGTTCCCGGTTCACGAGCGCGTCGAGGCGGGCGTCTCCTATAACTCGATGCTCAAGGAAGTTGGGATCGTCGGCGCATTCATCATCGTCGCACTGATGACCTTCCAGCTCGGGCAGACGTTCAATTTCGCCCAGTACGGCGCCCTCGAATTCGGGAACATTCCCTATCTCAACATCGGCATCATCGTCGTGGTGACGGCGGTTTTCGGGTTTTACGTGCGTTCGCTCGGACGCCCCTTGTTCATCTTCCTGTTGCTGGTCATGATCCCGCTCGCCACCACCGAGTTGGGGACCGACAGCTGGATCACGCCGTTGATGGAGGGCGAAATGAACAAGCTCGGCATGCAGGCCGGGTGGCTCCTGGTATACACCTCGCTTGTCATGATGCTCCTGCGGTTCTTCGCGGGGCCGATTGTTCATGCGCTTTCGCCGCTGGGTCTTCTGACCGCGAGCGCGGCCATCGCCGCCGTCGGCCTCACGATGCTTTCAATATCGGCGGGCATGGGCATTTTGCTTGCCGCGACGCTCTATGGCTTCGGCAAGGCCTTCTTCTGGCCGACGATGCTCGGCGTCGTGGCTGAGCGTTTCCCAAAGGGCGGCGCAATGACGTTGAACACGATTGCCGGCGTGGGCATGCTCAGCGTGGGCATTGTCGGTTCGGTGTTCCTCGGGTATGTGCAGGACACCTCGATCGCCAGCGCGCTGGACGAAAAGAACCCCGAACTCCACGCCAAGTATGTCGGCACGGAGCGCAACAGCGTCTTCGGAAAATACACCCCGCTTGACCAGGAGAAGGTGTCGGCGGCCACCGGCGAGGAGAAGGACACGCTAGCGACGATTACAA
>CANKTP010000114.1 GCA_947486375.1 Candidatus Hydrogenedentota bacterium
AGGGCGAGCAGGTAGTATTCGTTGGCATTGGTGCCGCCGGGCATCAACGCGAAGAGCGACACGGAACCGATGGCCCATGCGTGCGGCATCCAGCCGCGCATGCCGGACGAAGGCCTAAGCAGTCCCAACAGCGCGAGCACGGCGACCGGGGGCGTGAGTACGACGTTCCACACGCTTGCGCCGATCTTCCGGTAGAAGCTTGCATACGATAGGACGTCGAAATTGATCAGTCCCGGCTGGGCGAACGAGAGACCGGTGCGAGGAAGAAGGACACCGTAGGAATACGCAATGTATGCGGCATTCGGGACGGCCACGGCCGCTGCGAAGGCCCAAACGTCCGCACGCTTCAGAAAACGGAAACCCATTCGATGGAACAAAAGCCACGCCATAGGGAAGGCGATTACCGCGATTTGGGGTTTGCCCAATATAGCGAATAGACAACAGGCGATGGCCAACGCGTAGTTGCCGCGGCGTTGCGACTCGAGCCAGCGGTCGAAATAGAGGAGGCCCCCAAATGCCATCGAGAACGCGAAGGGCTCCGGGAGTTGCGTGCGTCCGCAATAGAGGTAGTACGGCGAAACGGCGAGGATCGTGGTCGCCGCGTGCGCGGCGGCTTGGCCGTAAAATCGCGCCGCCAGCCGGTGAAACCAATAAAGGCCCAAGACGGAAAAGAATATGGGCGCCACTCGACCGACCCAAGCCCCGGTGCCGAAGACCTGATAGAGGATCGCCGTCAGGAAGGGTATGACATTGAGCTCGGTGCCGCCGATGGTGCCGTCGGCCACGTTGCCCGTGGTGGAGCGCCAATCCACTGCCGGGAGAAACAGGTTCATCCCGTCGCGCCAAAAATTCCGCGCGATCATCAGGGTCTGGGTCTCGCGCCACGCAAGGTGGCTCGTGGGCGGCGAGGTGACGTGGTACAGGCGAATGCCGAGGCTTGCGACGAGGATCGCGCCGAGAACGAACCCGTGCAGGAGTGCCACCCTGCGTTCGAATGACTCGGCGGCGGACTCGCCGGCCGCCGCGTCGGGGCTGCTGCGCCCGGTCACGGGGCCTGAAGCCGTTCGTAGGCCTCGCGCAGGTGATGTGGAATGCGCGTGGGACGCATCTCGGCGAGGACCCACGAAGGTGCCGCGCGGCGCGGCGCGGCGGAGCATCGGACGATGTCTTCCACGCGGAACTCCGCCGCCAGGTGGAAAATCGCGCGATCCAGTTTATCGAGCCACATCCGCCCGGTCATGTGCCGGTCGTCGAGCACGATGCCCTGCTTGTAATGAATCTGGGGCGCCGCGATGATGGGGGCCATGCCGATCGCCCGCAGTTCATCAGGCTGAGGCCTTCGGCTATACGACTGAAACCGAGGCGAGATTGAGCGCGACCAGTTTTGCATGAATTTATCGGGAGAAAAAGGAACTATAACCCACCTCATCCTTACTAGACAAAATCACTTGTCTTGATACGGAAGTTGTCAACCCTTTTGAGACAGCCTTGTAATTTAATTAAGGAGCACTTGTGCGGACCCGGAGGCCGGCGAGGTGTCCTTCTCGGCAACGGCGACGGGCCGTTGCCGATGAATGTTGTTCCGATGGCATTGTTCCTGGTGTTGGGGTGGATGACAATTGCCGCGTCGCTTGCGAAGCGCAGGCGCATTTCAAAAAGGCAGAGGGCAAGGGTCCAACCAGCCGTGTTTCACCCAAACCGCCGGGCAGTCTCAAGTTCCGGCATACACGACACTTCCCTCGCGGGGGCGGTGTTTACGATGTGGTCCTTCGAACCCCGGAGTCGGGCGATCTCCTTGAATCGGCTTCGTCCTTCGCCGAAGGGTTCCGCCTCAATAACGAGAAGGTCCACATCGGAACTGGGAGTTGCGTCGGCGCGCGCTTGGGAGCCGAACAGCACGATTCGAAGCGGATGCGCGGCATCGACTATCCGGTCGACGACCGCCGTCACCATGTCGTTCATTTCGCGTGTCATGGCAAGCTCCGTTTCGCGTACCCGGTGTCTACCTTGCTACCGTTGCCTTATGCCTTTTTCCAGCCCTTGAAATGCGGAGACTTTAGCGACCAGCCATTCTCGTATTCGCGGTAGGCCCAGTCGTTGGCCTTGTTGACGGCGTCTTTGTCGTGACCGGCGAACTTGACGGCGTCGGCGTCCCAGTCGAGCTTGCCGCCGGAGACGTAGGCCGTGGTGCCCATGTGGCAGACCATCGCGGTATTGAACGCGGACTCGACGAAACTGATCGGGTCTTTGCGCGACTTCACGCAGTCCACGAAGTTCTGCCAGTGGGCGGTGTTCATGTCGCCCTCGGCGATGTCGGTGACTTTCTTCGCCTCGCAGGCGTCCGCGATGGGGACGACTTCGTAGCCCATGCGGTCGCAGTAGAGCGTGCCCTTGGTCCCGTAGAACATGATGCCGTAACGGTTGCGCGCGACGTGTCCGTTGTACACCCGGTTCGAGAAGCTGAGAATGTAGTTCCCGAAATCGTAGAGCACCTCGAGGGTGTCGGGCGTGGTGCGGTTGTCCTTGATCACGTAGTTGCCGCCCATCGCGGTGACGGATTTCGGTTTGTTTTCCTCGCCCATCGACCACAACACGATGTCGATCAGGTGCGCGCCCCAGTCGGTCATCTTGCCGCCGGAGTAGTCGAGGAACCAGCGGAAGTTATAGAGGAAGCGGTTCTTGTTGTAGGGGACCTTTTTCGTCCAGCCGATGTAGCGGTCCCAATCGAGGCCTTCGGGCATGGGTTCGTCCCCATTTCCCAACCCCTCGACGGGCGTCGAGTCGTGAATCCAGGTCTCGACGCGGGCGACCTGACCGATGTATCCGCTGCTCACCATGTCGCGCACTTCCTGGAAATGCGGGCCGCTACGCTGGAAGTTGCCGCATTGCAGGACGCGCTTGTTGCGGCGGACGGCGTCGATCAAGGGCGCGCCCTCGGCGATGGTCGTCGTCAGCGGCTTCTCGCACCAGACGTCCTTGCCCGCGTCGCAGGCCATGATGCTCGGAATCGTGTGCCAGTGGTCCGGCGTCACGATGACGACCGCGTCGATGTCCTTGTTCTCGATGACTTCCTCGAAGTAGGTGTGCGTCTTGGCCCGGTCGTATTTCTCGGTCGTCATGTCCGCCGCTTGTTCGCGGTGCAGCTCGAGCAGGTCGCACACGGCGATCGGCTGGATGTCGTCGCGCAGCATGCAAAACTGAAGGTTGCGCTTGCCCATCCCGCCGACGCCGATGTGGCCTGTCAACAGGCGTTCGTTCGCGCCCAGCACGCTCGCGGGGAAGATGTTCTTCAACACGCCGGGCCGCGCGGATGCCGTGGCGAGGCTGGCCCCGGCGGTGACGCCCGCGGCGGTGCGGATGAACTCGCGGCGGGTAAAGGCGCGGGCGGAGTTGCGTCTTGGGTTTTGTGGCGGTTTTTCGGACATGACGATGTCTCCATGGAGGTAATTCGGGTTTCGACGCGCAATGGTACAACACCCTTGGGCGATGTTGCACACGCGGCTGGGGTCAAAGATTAAGCGGGCGCCCGTCGACCGCGAGGGCGGCTTCCTTCACGGCCTCGGCGAGGGTGGGGTGGGCATGGCAGGTGCGGGCGATGTCCTCGCTCGAGGCGCCAAACTCGATGGCGGCGGCAGCCTCGGCGATGAGGTCCCCGGCGCGGGGGCCGATGATGTGGACGCCGAGCACGCGGTCGGTCTGGGCGTGCGCGAGAATTTTGACCTTGCCGGCCGTCTGGCCCAGGGCCTTGGCGCGGCCGTTCGCCATGAAGGGGAAAGCGCCCTTGCGGTAGGGCGTGCCCGCTGCCTGCAACTCTTCCTCGGTCTTGCCCACGGATGCGATCTCGGGCTGGGTGTAGACGACCGCCGGGATGGCGTCGTAGTTGACGTGTCCATGACCGGTGGCGAGGTACTCGACACACGCGACGCCCTCATCCTCTGCCTTGTGCGCGAGCATTGGCCCGCGGATGACGTCGCCGATGGCGTAGACGCCTTCGCGCGCCGTGGCGAAGTTTTCGCCGACGGGGACACGGCCCGCCTTGTCGGGGACGATACCGACGCTATCGAGTCCGAGCCCCTGGGTGTTGGGCCGGCGTCCCACGGCGAGCAGGACGCGGTCGCAGGCGATGGGCTCGATGCCGTCGGCCTCGACAACGCACGATTCGGCGGCGGTCCGCCGGGCCGAAGTAACGCGGGCGCCGAGACGGAATTCGAAGCCTTGCTTGCGGAAGAGTTTATCGGCCTCGCGCCCGATCTCGAGGTCCATGCCGGGGAGAATGTGATCGAGGTACTCGAGGACGGTGACCTTCGCTCCAAGCCGCAGCCACACGGAGCCCAATTCTAGTCCGATGACGCCCGCGCCGATGACGACGAGATGGCGCGGGACCTCGGGGTAGGAGAGGGCCTCGGTGCTTGTGCCGATCCGGTCGCCGTCGAGCTCGACACCCTTGAGCGGTGCGGAGACGCTGCCCGTGGCGATGACGATATGGCGGGCCTCGAGCGCGGCGGGCGTGTCGCCCTCCACGACGACCCTGCCGGGGCCATCGAGCCGTCCCGTTCCGAGGTATCGCGCAATCTTGTGCTTCTTGAACAGGCCGTCAATACCGCCGGTGAGCTGCCGGACGATGCCGGCCTTGCGCTCCATCATGCGTTCGAGATCGAGCGACAATTCGCCCACCCCAATGCCGTGGCTGGCGAAGGCGTGGTGTGCCTCGTGGAATCGTTCGCTCGATTCGAGCAGGGCCTTGCTCGGGATGCACCCTATCCGGACGCAGGTGCCGCCGAGGGATTTGTCCTGTTCGACGCAGGCGGTGTCGAATCCCAATTGGGCGGCGCGGATCGCGGCCACGTAGCCGCCGGGTCCCCCGCCAATGACCACGAGATCGTGCCGATGGACATCCATGTGAGTTGGTTCCTATTGGGTTTGTCGCTCGAGTTTCGCCGTGATTCTAGCCTGAATCGATTTCGATGCGATGCTTTTTCCCGCGCCCAGGGCCCTCACAAGCGCATCCACCGCGTTTGGGTTGGGGGACGATCGCGCGATTCGCAGAATCAGGTGAAGGCCACCGCCAGCGCCTCGATCAGGGCCAAGGTCGCCGCGACGGCGGCGACAAGGCCCCACGCGCCCTGCTTGGCCGCGTGACTCCACTCGAACGTTCCGGGTGTGCGCCGACCGATGGGCATTAGCGCTGGGGTTGTGGCGCAGTAGTCTTGATGGACCTCGCCAAACCGGAGCCGGAGCAAGCGTTCCTCCCACACCATGGTGACGGAGTAGAAGACGGCAAAATAGATCGCGGCGATGACGAAATACCATGCATTGTCCATCAATAGGCACAATCCGAAGGCAAGGAGCATGGTCCCAAGATACAACGGATGCCGGCAAAGGGAATAGACGCCCATCGTGGCGAGGACTTCGTTTTTCTTGATGCTTCCCAGGGCGGCGATACGAAACGCCACGCCCGCACAAACCAACGCCAGTCCCGCGAGCGACTGGGGGGAAATTTCGCCAAGGCCAAGCGGCGCATCGCGCATGGATATCGTGGCCAAAACACACGCCGCGCCCAACGCAAACCCCGCCTTCATGCGCGTCTTCTTAATTGCGACCGCCAATCGAAACGCCAGGGGGTTCTTGGGAATGAGCTGTTGGATCCGGTCCCGATGTGTTGCATCGGACATGGGGAAACTCCTTATTGATCGAAGGCGAACGGCAAAAAATCCCGCAGTCCGCCCCGCGAACCGGCCAAGGTCAAATCGCCTAGTAAGTCAAGTTCCACTAGGTCACTATATCACGCGCGCCCGAACGAATCGACGGTGCCGGGTCGAAATTTCGGGCCCCTGCGTGCGTTGCGTTATCGGCCCCCACATTGTAGTATCCTTCCATTCGCACGTTGACACGCGTACCGGAGATTTTTCATGAAGACCATGCTGGAATTGATGTCAGGCGCGCTCGAGAAAAGGGCGTCGGACATTCACATCAAGACGGGGAATCCTCCGATCTACCGTGTCGACGGCCGCCTCGAGCGCATCGACGGGCCGGCGCTGAGCGAGGCGGACGCCAAGGCCTTGCTGGCCTCCATCGTGTCCCCGGCGGATTTGGCGAAATTCGACAAGGTCATGGAACTCGACACGTCGTACATCGTGAAGGACGTCGCGCGTTTCCGGGTCAATGCGTGCAAGGAAGACGGCGATACCCGCATCGTGTTGCGGTTGATTCCGCTGAGGATAAAGACCATCGAGGAACTGCAATTGCCCCCGGTGATGTCGAAGATCGTGACGGGAAAGACGGGCCTGGTCTTGGTCACTGGGCCGACGGGCAGCGGTAAATCCACCACGTTGGCCGCGTTGATAAACGAGATAAACGTGACGCGCCCGGAGCACATCATCACCGTCGAGGACCCCCTCGAGTTCATCCATGAGGACAAAAGCAGCATCGTCACGCAACGGGAGATCGGCCACGATACCTTGTCGTTCGCCAATGCGTTGCGCGGCGCGCTGCGCCAGGATCCGGACGTCATTCTCATCGGCGAAATGCGCGACACCGAGACTGTCCGCACCGCCCTCGCCTCGGCCGAGACCGGGCATTTGGTGTTCTCGACGCTGCACACGGTCGACGCGGTCGAGACGATCAACCGCATCATCGACTTCTTCGAGCCGCACCAGCAGAGCCAAATTAGGAAACAAATGGGGAGCGTCTTGCGCGCGGTGATCTCGCAGCGAATCGCCCCCTTGAAAGAAGGCACCGGGCGTTGCGCGGCGTGCGAAATTTTAATCGGCACGCGGGCGATCCGGGAATACATCGAGGCGGGAAAATCGCTGAAGGACATCGGAAAACTGATCGAGGAGGGGCACGATCAGTACGGCATGCAGACCTTCGACCAGGCCCTATACGACCTCTACAAGGCGGACCGGATAACGGCCGAAGTGGCGATGGCGTTCGCCACCAGCCCCAAGGATCTCAAATTGCGCCTGCAAGGGATGCGGTGAGAATAGAACGAGCAACACCCGGAAACACATTCCGCTGACAAAAGTCTTTGCAAGGTCGCTTTCGACTTCCCTGCGCGCGCGTGATCGGTCGAAAAGGTGCCGTATATTGGCAAAGGGACAGAAGGGACGGAAGGGGTTGAGGCCGACTTTCGTCGGTAGCGTTTTCTTTGGGGAAGCTAGGCGTTCTCGCTGAGTCGGTGGCCTTGGACGCGCCCGGTGGGCGACTGCTTCGCCTGGAACAAGTTACGCATCGCTTCCCCGAGCACTTCCTGCGCGACGCGCACGCCGCCATTTCGGCATGAAACAACCCCGACGCTCATGCGCGCCTTGGTCGGGAAATTCGGGTCGGAGAATGTCGTCGCGTCCATGTCCTCGACGATTTTCCGGCAGTAGCCGAGCGCGTCGTCGAGCGGCGTGTGGGGGAGGATTGCGGCGAACATCGTGCCATCGTACCGTGCCAGGATATCGTGGGTGCGCGTGTGGGTGCGCAACGCGATGGCAATCTCGGCGAGCAGGTCATCGTCGGAGACGGGGCCGGTGTCACTGTCCACCGCGAGGACTTCGTCCAGGTCGAATACCACGCAGGAAACGGGGTAATCGTAGCGGTGGGCCTTGTCGACTTCTTCCTGCAAGCGCTCGAGCAGGTAGTGCTTGTTTCGAAGCCCGGTAAGCTGGTCGGTATAGCCCGAGTCGCGCAAATCCATTTCCGGATTGGCGGATCTACCCGGGGCGGCATGCCCGCGCAGGACCGCCTCGACGCGCACCATCACCATTGGCAAGTTATAGGGCTTGGTGATGTAATCCGCCGCGCCGATCGAGTATCCGAAGCGGATGTCTTCGGTTTCACCCTTGACACTGACGAACACCACCGGGATTTCCCTGGTTTTGTCCGAGGACTTGAGGCGCCGGCAGATTTCGTATCCGTCGACATCGGGAAGCACGATGTCTAGCAGGACGAGGTCGATATCCCCGGCCTCACATGCCGCGAGCCCATCCAACCCGCAATGTACCTGCACGGCATCGTAGTTGTTAAGCTTGAGTCCCTCGCACAACACCGTTGCGGACTCGACATGGTCGTCCACAACGCACACCTTGAACCTGCGGCCCATTGTGTCTCCGACACGCTTGAGTTACACCAGCGGTTGTAAAATCCCCTCGACACGTATAGTGTACCCGAAGGGGGTATTTTTTAGCAAATTCCGGGGCCGAATCGATTTTGCGAGAGGGTTAGTCCAGGGAGATTTCCCTTGGTTCGAGTTCCAAGACCGTCGCCGTGGCCGCGGCCTCCCTGGGCGGCTGCGCGAGCTTGGAAATCCGGATGCGTATGGTGTCCGCTCGATCCGAGTCCGGGAATAGCGCGATGTGCGATTCGAGCACGCGAATGGCGTCATCGCCACGGCTTAATCGCTTGGCGTAAATCTCGACGAGGCGATTGACAATTCGCAGGGCGCGGTCCGCCTCGGGGGTCCCGGCCAGCCCTCGTTCGAACCACGGCGTGGCCTCTTCAAACCGCTCGAGCTGGACCAGATTCTCGCCCGCCCGCAGGGAGGCGGCCGGATCTTTCGGGAATATCCGGATTAACATCAGGCATTCGTTGAATGCCCCCTCGTAATCGCCAATGCGCTCGAGCGCCTCGACGGGCGCGAAGTTGGCGACGTCGAGCTTCTGCGTCGGGTGGGTCATCAAGGCGTCGACAAAGAGTTGCGACGCCACGGAGATGAGCATTGGGCCATAGAGCGCGGCCCCCGACACCGCCAAGCCCAAGACGGTGAAGACATAGAGGACAAGGTTTTCCGTCATGACTGACTTGAGCAGGTAGAGTTCCAACATCAGGAACGCGGACACGGCGGCCAGCGTGACGACTTCCGCCGTGAACGAGAGTTCCTCATGAAATCGATACCGGAGCCGCAACGTGAAAATACCCCACGCAAGGTAGGGCAGCATGATCAAGGCCGAGAAGGCGGTGGAAAACATCAACATGATGAGAAGGCGTCTGCCGATTGTCCCCGAACGATGTCCCCGTAAACCGGCGTAGCCTAAACGGTTCCGGGGACGAATGTCCAATTCGCGGCCAGCCTAGGCATCCAGCCCCCATGTCCCGGGCGTGGCGAGTTCGATCGAATTCCCGGCGGGGTCGCGGAAGTAAATCGAGAAGCCCCCCGCCGGCCACGAGTATTCGCACTCGATTGGAATATTATGGGCATCGAGACGATCGCGCCAAGTGGCGATCTCGGATTCTTTCATCGCGAAGGCCGCATGTCCCGGCCCTGTCGCGCCATGCGTGGGAAGCCCCAAGCCGGAATCGATTCGGGTGGCCTCGGGATTGAACAATAGGAACATGCCTTGTCCACAACGGAAAAACACGTGCCGCCCCGCGACCTTCGCAAATAGTTCGAAGCCAAACAATCGGGAATAAAAGACCTCGGCGAGCTCGAGGTCGTCGACATAAAGGCAGGTTTCGAGGACCCGATCGGGGGTCATGCCGGACGTTCCGTCAGATCCGCGATGCTGGCCATCTCAATGAAGCAGGTAGCCATCGGCAAGCTCGGTGAATTCCCGGATTTGCTTGCTCCGCCACGCGGCGTCGCGTCCCAGTTCGCGGGCGAGAATCTCCGCCACGAGGGGTGCCGCCTCGATGGCCGCGCGGGCGTCGAGCAACAGGGCGCGCGTCCGTCGGGCGAGTGCATCCTCGACGGTCCGGGCCATTTCATGCCGCGCTGCCCAGACCACCTCGGCGGCTTGGTAGGGTAGCCTTGGATGTAGCAGCGCGGCCAAGGGGGAGGCGGCCTTGGCGAGCGCGGCGATGGCGGGGGCGTCCGAGCCGTATACGTAAAGATGGCCGAATTCTCCCGAATCGGAATGATACCCGTGAATCTTGAGGTCCTTGGTCCCGCAGGGCCGCTCGGTGAGCGCGCCCACACGCGACGCTTTGTTCACCGTGTCCTCCGCCATGTGCCGGTATGTGGTCCACTTCCCGCCGGTCACGCTGACCAGGCCGGAGTCTGAAATACGGATGGTATGGTCGCGCGAAAGCGAGGCGGTCGACCCCTCGCCGCCGCGATTCACGAGGGGGCGCAGGGCGGCGTAGGTACACAACACGTCCGCGCGGGTGGGGTCCTGTTTCAGGTAGCGCGCCGCGTGCGTCATCAGGAACTCGATTTCCTCGTCGAGCGGGCGCGGCTCGATCGATGCCTCTGGCACGGGAGTGTCCGTGGTGCCCACGATGACCCGGTCATGCCAGGGCAACACGAAGAGGACGCGCCCGTCATCGGTATGGGGCACCATGATGGCGGTCTTTCCCGGCATGAATTTCTTGTCCAGCACAATATGGACGCCTTGGCTCGGGCGCACGAGCGGCGGCGCGCCCGGTTCGTCCATGCGGCGGAGCCCGTCTGTGAATACCCCCGTGGCGTTGACGACGACCTTTGCCCGGATGTCGAATTCTTCTCCCGACTCGGCATCGCGGACGGCGACGCCGGCAATTTTGCCGTCCTTCGATTTGAGCAGGCGAATGACAGGGGCGTAGTTCAGCAATGCCGCGCCGTGTTCGGCGGCGGTCATGGCGAGGTGGATGGCGAGCCGGGCGTCATCGAACTGGCCGTCGTGGTATAGGACGCCGCTTCGCAGGCCCTTCGCCTCGAGGGCGGGGATGCGCTCGAGGGTCTCCGCGCGCGAGAGGATTCTGGACTTGGCCAAGCCCAGGCGCCCGGCCAACACGTCATAGGTCTTGAGCCCAACGCCATAAAACGCGCCGCCCCACCAGGTGTAGTTCGGGACGATCAATTCGAGGTCATTCACCAGGTGCGGGGCGTTTTGGCGCAGCAAGCCGCGCTCGCGCAGGGCCTCCCTGACAAGGGATATGTCGCCTTGCTTGAGGTAGCGGACCCCGCCGTGGACCAGCTTGGTGCTCCGGCTCGAGGTGCCCTTCGCGAAGTCGTATTGCTCGACGAGGATGGTGCGGTATCCTCGCTCGGAGGCGTCCACCGCCGTGCCCAGCCCAGTCGCGCCACCCCCGACGATGACCATGTCCCACGGCGTCGAGTTGTCCCGCGCCCGCGCCCACATCTCCTCGCGATTCATCGTCGTCTCTCCCGGCCAGGGCGCATTATAGAGCAAGCGTGTGGCAACGAAACGGGAGGGGGCATGGGAACGGAGGGCGGTACTCAGAAGTGGAACCGAAGACTCGCGCCGACGGAGGTCCGCCATTCGTCGATATCGCGATACCGGGGATCGCCGTCGTAGTCCACGTTGATGTCGAGTTTCAGTTTCATTCGTGGCGTGATGGGAATGTAGAGCGCGGAGAAAAAAGAGCCCCGAACATCTCCTGTATCGCTGAGGCTGGGAACGATCTCGATGCCTTCCTCGATAGTGGCGCCGAACAACAGGCGCGAATAGTTCAGGCGGAGATGGAGGTTAAGCTCATCGCTCGACCCGTCCCTGTCCCCGGGAAACCATTCCCCGCGATACCCTTGGTCACGCCGGAGCAGGCCCGAATCGTATTCCGCGATAGTGGCCCCCACGCCACCCTCGACGGAGAGCGATTGGCGCTCGTCGCGGTGGAGATCGCGGGCGACCCCGGCGACAGCCTCCACGCGGTAGTCGAGTGCCATGTTCCGGTCGCGCTCGACGGACAATGTTAGCTGGGGTTTCCATGTGCCCGAGGTGCCGAGGCGCGCCCTGAGCTCGGCGTCAAAGAATCGCCCGGTCGATCCCGCGTCGCCCACGTATTCGGTGTCGATTCGGGCACTGATCTCTGTTCCGTTTTCCGCGCCATGCGACAGTTCCAAGGATGCCGTCGGTCCCGAATAGTCGACCGTGCCCTCGCGGAACCGGTACCCTGTCTCGAGGCTTCCGGAGAGACCCGATGCGCTTTCCCCCGTTGTGGCCGCGGGGACTTGGTCAATTCCCTTGATGTCGGCCAACGCGATCGGGCGATGATCGTTGCCGTCTTGCGACACGAGTTCCGGGACACCATTCTCCGTTCTTAGGCGTCCAGCGAGGAGCTTGCCGTCGCCCATGTCGAGCATGACGAGGTTGGTGGTGTGGACAGCGGCGATTTCGTCCGTGCTGACGTAGACTTTGCCTGCAATCTTGGTGCGGAAAACGGCCATTCCATCGCCGATATTGGTCAGGGTGCCGGTATATTGGTCTCCGGCCTTAAGCGTGAGCGTGTCCGCATGCGCCACGCCGTGAAGCCATAACGCGGTCAGGATGGCGGCTATGGTTGCGCCGTGTCTCATCATGTTTTCCAAGCCGCGTCTTCGCCGGGGCTTTCGCGGCGCTCCAATCCCGTGATAGTATCGACCGCCGTAATGGTTGGAGGAAGCGATCGCAATGCTAGAGCCTGTCCTGTCGAACCCGTGGGTCCGCGCCATTGGCGTGCTGTTGGGCCTTTTCCTTGTCGGTCTATTGGTCTATCTCTTGAGCCCGGTATTGGTTCCGTTATTTTTTGCGTTTCTCGTGGCGTACATCCTCGACCCGGTCGTCGACATCTTCCAAAAACGCAGGATTTCTCGCAGCGTCAGTATAGCATGCCTCGCGATGTCCTCCATCGGAATGATCATGGCCGTGCCCATTTTTATCGTCCCGACCTTGATCCAACAAGCCGAGATAGCGCGCGACATCGCCACGTTTGAGAACAACCAGCCCAACCAGATGACCCTCTGGTTCTACAGCCAGATTGAAAAACTCCCGCTCGACGAGTTTCTAATCGCCCTCGAGAAGGATGCGAAAGAGAAACCGGCAGCCGATCAAGCCACTCCGGTTCCCGGAGAAGGCGAAGGAGAGGGCGAAGGAGAAGGCGAGATACAAGCCAAATCGGAAGATCCCGATCAGGCCGAAGGCGAAGGGGAGGGAGAAGGGGAACCAGACGCCGCAGCGGTGGCGGCCGCCAAGGCCGCCCGAAAAGCCCAGCTCGATCTTTCCGCCCGCAAGGGGCAACGATCGCTCGACAAGATTGTCGATCTCGTTTCCGAGAACATCCGGAGCCAAGCCTTCCAATTCGTGAGGAGCCACAGCGAACAGCTCACGTCGGCGGGAACCTCGGCCGGGGCGGGGCTTGCGCAATTCATGGCGACCGTGGGACGCCGGATCATGAGCGTCCTTCTGATCTTTGCGAAGATTGCGCTGTTCGCCTTCGTCGCCGCGTATCTCCTGAACGACTACGACCGAATCATCGAAAAGGCCCGCGACCTTATCCCCATCCCATACCGAAAAACCGTGATCCCCATCGTGTCGCAGATTGACCAGCAAATCCGGGGCGTGCTCCGCGGACAATTCACCGTGTGCCTGTGCCTCGGGACGATGTATAT
>CANKTP010000115.1 GCA_947486375.1 Candidatus Hydrogenedentota bacterium
GGGGGCATCCAGATACCTTTGGGTCTTCAACACCCCCGATGAATTGACGACCACGAGAAACGACCGGACTCTCCCTAACTATCACGGTACAGCAGGGGGTTGAAAAACACAAGGCGGCGTTCGGGTGCCCCAATCCCCCAACGACTTGGACCCAAACGCCTTCCCCCACGCTGGAACCCGCGCAAATACCGTGGTACCGTGATGAAACCATGCGAACCTTTTGGCCCCGGAAAGCCGTATGCATCGTCTGGGCTGTCGCCGTCTTGTCAGCCCAGGCACAACCCATGATTGTCCGCACTGAGACCCGGTTGCCCTCGGGCGAACCCGTGGCCTCGCAGCTCCACCGGGTGACGATTGGGCCGAATGCCCAGATATCCCCGGGCCTTCGACTTCCCGGGGGGGGGGCGGCGGGAGCGTTGGTCCGCTCCTCCAATGATGAGGGGGTACTCGCCGCGTCCCGGATTCTCCCGAACTTGCGCGACGGACAAGAAGACTCCGAGCGAAGCTATGCCATTGTAATTGCCCCGGATCAAGAATATTCCGATGTGACCTGGATGTCTCCATTCGGGGAAGAACTGCTTGGGGCATGGATTTCTTCGACCGAAAATGGCCGGGTTTTAGTGGCGCTTTGCCGGCCTTCCGGGATGTCGCGCTCCTTCGTCGGATTTTTGCATCTCCAGCCCCTGGGGCCCGGTCAGCCCACATTGTCGCCGCCGGGCGGCACGACGCTAGAACTTCCTGGGCACCCCGTGGCGGCATGTTGGAACGCCGCGCTCGGCGGGGCCGCGATCCTTTGTGCCACGGAGCAAGCGGGGGCGATGGTGCTGCTGGTTCATCCGGACCGTCCTTCTTCGCCGCGGACAATCGCGCTCCCGCAAGAACCGACGGGAGCGGGATCGTTGATGCCCTCGGGAATTTCCATTTCCGGCGACGGGACTCGGCTCGCCGTTCTCGTGTCCGGACGTTCCCTCGACAGGCCCTCGGGCGGCGATATATCGTGGCTATACGTCTATGACACGCAGTCGGCCGAATCCGTTGCGCCCCCATGCATGCTACCGGGTATGGCCTCCCCCAGCGAGGATCCCCTCGCGTTCGATACGCGCGGCGCAATCTGGGTAAACACCCGGGAGCCAAGCGCGGGCTTCGGTCATGTCGCCCGCGTCGAGGCGACCGGCGACCGCCTGCGGTTGACGCGTACCGATGCCTACGTGGGGGTTGTCGAAAGGATGTGGACCGCGCCGTCGCCCGACGGGGCGCGATTGGCCACGGGCGTGGGCCACCGTATCTCGATAATGCCAGGGGAGACCGCAATCGAGTTTGCCGCGCCCCTGACTTGGGTCGATTGGGAGTCGCACGGCCTATACGTTGGCGAGGGGGGCCGTTTGCATCGGGTGGACCCCGAAACGGGGGAAATAGTAGCCTCAGTACAGTTTCAAACGGGGGCCGTCGTGGACGCGATGGCGACGCAAGGGCCACGCGAGGCCGATCCCGCCCCGCACGCTCCCGATGGACCCGAGCCGCAGGCAACGTTCGGTTCGACAATTCCCGAGGCGCTTACCTTTCACGCGGATGCCGCGGGCAACGAAGTACAGTCCTTGATGCTACCGCCGGGCCCCGCGCCCGGCACGCCGTGGGCGATTGACTTCGACGAGGTATCCATGCCGTGGCTCCATGTATATCCGCGCGAAGGGACACTTCCAAGCCGAATTCTATTGGGAGTCAGTCCGGACTATCGGGCCGGGACCGGCCAGATATCCTTTGGCGCCCTCGAAATCCGCGTGCCTCCGGTGCCTGGACACGGAATCGGCGTCCCACTTGGCCTCGAAATCCGGGTTACCCCCGATCACCATGCCGTCAGGCGCATCCTGTGGATCGACGATGTGAAGAGGTCTCCCTACTCGCTTCGTTCCCCGATGAGTCCCCGGCGACTGGGCGCGTTGACGAACCTATTGGCCGCCTCCCCCCTTTCGTTCAGCCACGTCGAATCCTACGGCGCAGTCGACCTTCCCTTGGATTCCTGCACGCTGGTCGTTATCACGAGTACGGCGGCCGCAGCCGGCGTGGTCACCCGATCCGCACTGCTCGACTACGTCGCGGCCGGCGGGGCCCTGCTGTTCCTTGGAGAATTCGTCGGCGATTCCCCGGATACTTACTGGCTGGCCCCTGCGGGCATCCGGTTGAGTCCCGCGACCCGGCTGGAAGGGACCTACGCGCCAACGTCGGATCATGAGTTGGCCCGGAATTGGGAATCCTTCTCCATCGTCTCCGGAATGGCGTTTCGGGCCGATTCCCCGGATACCGTCGTCGTACCCGGACCCCACGGCACGGACTACGCCGTGCTCGCGGCGTCTACCCACGGTCTGGGCCGAATTGCCTGCCTGGCCTCGGCGACCCCGCTCCAAGACCGGGCCTTGTCCGGCGAGTCCGCCAGGCGCTTCGCCGCCGACCTCTTTACATGGCTCTCGCGCGCGCGATACGAAATCGCCGATCATGACGGGGATGGACTGTCCGATAACACCGAGGATCGAAATGGCAACGGGGGCGTGGATCCGGGCGAAACCGATCATTTGAATCGCGATTCCGATGGCGACGCCATTCCCGACAGCCTCGAGGACCTGAATCGCAACGGCTGGATGGACGAGGGCGAGCTTAATCCGGCGAATCCCGATTCGGACAGCGACGGTGTCCAGGACGGGGCCGACCCGGACCCCTTGCCAAAGGCCGGCACCCCGTATCTGGGCGGCATCGAGACTTCGGACGGCGGTCCAGCGGAAGGCCCGTCCGAGGGCGGTACGATCGTCGAAATCTCCGGCAGAAACTTTACGGACAAAACTCGAATTTGGTTCGGGGAGACTTTGTCCCCGCAAGTTCGGACCGTCGACGCCGGTCATTTGACCGCAGTCACTCCCCCCTACGATTCCCCGACGGGGGGTACCGTAAAAGTCCGTGCCGTGGATGTCGCCGGGCAACAGGAAGATTCGCTGAAATCCGGCTTCCGGTACACTCCGCGAAGCATCGCGAAAATACTCCTAAGTTCAATCTCCGCCGGTATCAACGACACGGGACAATACGAGGGCGTCCTTCAAGTGTCCGTCGAATGTCCCGGGGTTTCCTTGGGCATCGTCGGCATCCGCCTCGCCGCTGTGGGTGTGGAGGAAATCGAATGGGTTTCCGCGAGGCCGTCGGAACATGCCTCGACCCTTCAGCGCAACGTTTCGGGCAAACCCATGCCTCCGAATGAATTTTCCGTGAGAATCTCACCCGGTAACCTGCATCGAGACCTGGGCGATGCGGCACGCATCCAATGGAGAATCCCCCAAGTTCCCGAGAATGGGCTACTGCACTTTCAGGTAAAGGACGCCCAAGTCCGGGCGCGCAACGGCGTCGCCCTTCCGGTAAAGACAGTACCCGCCACGATCAGCCTGACGGATGCGGCTCTGGGGTCTGGCCGGTGACGTATTTGGAATGAAATCCGAGCGCAAAGGCGGTGTGCTCCCCAAGGTGTCGATTTCAAAAGTACGCAACCGTAAATCCCCGTCATAGAATCCAGGCTATTAGCCAAAATGACTACTGTATGTAGTCAATTAATTACAATTTTGTATTTTTGTTACGTAATTATTATATATAAAAATCATTTATTGACATCATTAACTCATTCATGTATATATACGCCATAAAAATAAAATCTGGCGGTGAAAAAAATCATAATGACTATTGATTGTAGTCAATTAGATACTCGCTATTTGTCCACCATCTTCGCTTCGGCGGCGCGGGTGGCGGTGCTTCGCATCCTCATGCTCGACCCTCGCCGCCCCTATTATCAACGGCAAATGGAGACGACCACCGGCCTACCCATCCGCGCCATCCAGCGAGAATTGGATCGTTTGACGTCGATCGATCTGCTCTACCGCAGGAACGAGGGCAAACGCGCCTACTACCAATTGGACACCGATCATCCATTGTTTCCGGAACTTCGCGCCCTGATCCTCAAGGGGGCGGGCCCTGCCGACCGCCTCCGGGCCGCCCTGTCGGTACTCGAGCCCGTCCGTCTCGCCTTCCTGGACGAAGCGGCGAAACGGGCCCTCGTGGTGACCCACGCGGGGCCGGACACCCTCCCGATCGATCCGGGACCCTTCGAGGTCGCGGTGTGGACTAGCGAATCGTTTCTCCGGCGGCTGCTCGAGGCGCCCGGGGAATTGGATCCATTTCTCCGGCAGGGCGTGGACCTATTGGGAAGACGAGACGACGTGATTTGGCGCCGCATCGAGGCGGCGGGATTTCGTGTCGCAAAAGGAAAGGATGTGCCCTGATGGAAGCGCTGGGGAAGATAACAAAACTGTGCGAGGCGTGGTGGGAACGGCTCTCGGACTCGACGAGGGCCGACCAACAGAAGTACGCGGAACAGTTCCTGGGCCTGCTCGGCTGGTCCGATACCGCCCTAATCGACACGAGTTCGCGGGAGGGGGCATTGTCGAGTGCGTCGTTCGTCCTGCGCGGGGGTGGCGAGAGCGCCGTGGCCGCGCATTTCGTGATGCCGGGTTCGCTCGATCCCCCGTCGTCGCTTGTCGAGCGCGGCCTCGATTGTTGCGAGGCGACCCGTCTCCTGGTAAACGGCACGCGCAAGCTGAACATCCGTTACGCATTCGTGACCGACCTCTTCCGTTCGTACCTCTACGACGCGCAGACGGACGAGCTTCTGCTGCACGCGGACACGCCGGACGTGTTCCACCGCGAGATTGCGGGCGTGCTGGTCCGTTCGCATGTCGAGCGCGGATCCCTCGAGGAAGTCCGCCGGAACCCGCGCAGCTACGCCGCGCGCCAGTTGCGCGAATGGTGCCGGCACTGGTGCGAAGCCATCGTGTCGGACTCGGACCTCGACAAGGACGCCGGGGTCCTCGCGATTGACCGCCTGCTCGTCCTGCGCTATCTCTTCGATCACGACATCATGAAACGCTCCGACTGGCGCCTGGGCCAGCGGTTCTCCCAAGTGATTGCCCGGGCATTCGGCCCCGACCCGAAAGGCACGGGCAAGGCGCTCACGACATTGTTCCACGACATCTGGTTCGACTGGAAAGGGGGACTCTTCCGGCCGCACCCCCCGCTTGACGAAGTCCTCGCGAACGACCAATTGGCCGTCCCCATGCTCAAGGAGTTCACGCTCCTCTCCAAGACGAAGTTTTCCATCGCCACGATCCTCGAGAGTTTCAACCACGGGGAGGCCGGCGAAAAGGCGCGGGTCCGCCTCGTGCCCGAGACGAACGAGGAACGCGAGCGGTATCTCGCGAAACAAACGCTCGGGACGATCGACTCGGCCCGGATCGAGGTGGATGTCCTCGAGGAGGGATACCGCTCGATCTTCTATTGGTTCGACAAGATGGTCGAGTTGTACGAACGGCTGGGTCTCGAGTTCGATATCGCATCGCAGCGCCAACAACAGGCCGTGCCGGAGGACATGGACCTCTTCGCCTGGGGCGAGATGGACGCCCATCGGCCCGGCGCGCTACGCGACAAGTTCCAGCACGTCATCGAGAACGGCCTCTCCGTCCTGCATGCCTCGCCGCGCCAGTACCGCACGGCCCGGCTCATGCTCTACCTGCACCTCATTAGCGCCTACGACCAATGCAAAATACGCTTCGGCCAATTCCCCCCGATCGAGTCCACCCTGAAGGAGCGGCCCAAAATGCTCGAGTCGGAGAAACGCTGGAATTACCAGCCCCCGAAGTCGGCTGGCCCGGATGAATGGGACGTGATTTAGCGCCCCGCGCCGACGATAATGTTGATGCGCGCCTGCCACATTCGGGTGAATCGCGCCCGCATGCCAAAATCCACGTGCCCCCTAACCCCTGCAATATCCGACACTTGGCCCCGGCACCGGATTTGGCACACCCCTTGCTCAATTAGGTAAACCCTGCGAGGAGGTTTCATCATGGCTACCGCATGCCCTTTGCCCATCATTTCGTTCCCGAGCTCCACGGGCGACGCATACCATAGTTTGTTTCATCACGCGGTCGAGGGCATTTTCCAGACCCTCCCGGGCGGATATTTTCTGAAGGCCAATCCGGCGCTCGCCCGTATCTATGGATACGACAGCCCGGATGACCTGATGAACAACGTCACCGATATCGCGGAGCAGCTCTATATCGATCCCGCCCGCCGCGCGGAGTTCATGCGGACGATGCGGGAAACCGGTTCCGTGCGCGATTTCGAGTCCGAGATCCGGTGCAAGGACGGCTCGATCAAGTGGGTGTCGGAAAATGCCCGCGCGGTGTATTACGGGAAAGACCTTGTCTACTACGAGGGCTTCGTCGCCGACATCACCGAACGCAAGACGGCGGAGGAATGCCGCGCCTTTCTCGAGGAAGAGCTCGGTCGATCGCGCGGTGAGACATCGCCCGGCGGCTTCCCAAGCGAAACCGCCGATGAGGTCGAGAATCTCCTGGGACTCATCCAAGGGTTCACCGAGCTGGCGCAGCAAGAGATAGCGGAAGGGCATTCGCCCGACTCCTGCCTCGAGCATATCCGGGAGGTGATTCGCGAGGCGCACGCGGCGCTCGACCGATCCCGGCACGCGGGGGGGTAATTCGGGGACGGGCTACGAATTACGCCCACGGATGTGGTGTGGCCTGTCGATTCAAGATCGCGTATTTCGTAGCCCGTCCCCGAATTACCCTTTCAGATTCGCAGGAACAACCTGCGCCGGAACATCCAATACAGGATGAGCCAGTAAACCAGCAGGACAGCGGTGCCCAGGACCAGGGGATCGTATGCCCCTCCGAGGAACTCGAAAGGACCACGGCCCAGGTGGGTTGTGAGACTTCGCGCAACGAAACCGTGCAGTAGGTCCGCGATGCAATAAGCGGCAATCGAGTTCATTCCGATCACTCGCAGCGGGAAGGCCCAACCCGAAGGAAGTTTCCCTTCGATTAGGATCCGGAAAGTCGCCATCAGCAGGAAACACCATCCGCCGCTGAACAACACCCAACTCGGCGTCCAGATGCGCTTGACGACGGGGCAGATGCCGAGCGCGCCAAGCAGCCACCCCGCGAACAGGCTGGCAAGTCCCGCCACCACGAGCCAGCGGAGCTTCTCGCGCGACGATCGCGCGCTGCTCAATACGCCGCCGGCCAGCAGGCCAAGGATCATCGTGGCGAGGGTGGGAATGAAACTGAGCGTCGAATATCCGCCGCCGTTGTAGGCGAATGGGCGCTCCCTCGAAAAGAGGTTCAGGAACCATGTGTCGAAAGCCCATGCCGGGTTCGTGTTCTTGTTCCAATGCGCGGCGAACCCGGCCAGGTTGCCCGGCCATTCCGGCGTCAGTCCGATTTTCGCCCAATCGAAATCCGCTCCCGGGAGCGGATACAGGGCGAACAGCGCCCAATAGCCTGCAAGTAGGGCCGCGCATGCGGCCCATCGCGCCCGCGCCGATGCCCAACCCAGCAGGAACAGAAACCCGTATCCCAGGCCGATCTGGGAAAGCGTGTCCTCGAAGGTCCATCGGGTTTGGTCCGATCCGGTCGAGCGCAAGAACACCCCGAGAAGCACCAAGACAAGCGCGCGCCAAAACGCATGGATCGACATGCGCCGCCGCGACTCTCCCTTTGCCAGGCGCGCGGCGATGGAATACGGCAGGGCCACGCCCACGATGAACGAGAACGAGGGCTGGATCAGGTCGTGCAACGAACACCCGACCCATTCGGCGTGGGATTGATGATGGGCGAGGAACTTCCAAAAGGCGTTGTCCGGCAGGGCCTCCGCCACATTGCCGAGCCTCAACACCTCGGCCATCATGAGCAACATGACGAAGCCACGGTACGCATCGAGCGAATCCAGCCGTCGCGCCGGCGGCGCGATCGAATTCGCCGCGCTCGTGCTTGAATTCATACTCGCGATACCTCGCTGGCGGAACCTGAAACCGCGCCGTTTCCCTTGCCACGGGGATGTTGCCACACCGGGCACGGTAAAGTATACGACGAGGCGCCGTGGCATGGGGCATCTTGCCCATGCGCTTCGCGCGATGAACCAATTTAGGCCATCAGGCCGGACTAATTCATCGGACCAAGCGCATGGGCAAGATGCCCAATGCCACGAAACACGGGCTTGACGCCCGCGAGTTCCTTTCCTGGCGCACACCCGACGCATTGTCCGGCCGTTGTCGCCTCCCTTTTCCTGTGATATAGTGCGGAATTCAGGCGAATTCGAATTGCGGCGTTAGGAAGTCCGCGCAACGAAAGCGGGTGAACCCATGATCGGTAATACACCCACGGTGCTGGTGGTCGACGACCTCGATGTCAACCTGCGCCTACTCACGGAATTTCTATCGCCCAAGGGGTTCAAGGTCATCATTGCGGACAACGGGCCCGACGCATTGCAATCCGTGGCAACCGCCACGCCCGACGTGCTCATCCTCGACATGATGATGCCGGGGATGAGCGGCATCGACGTCTGCCGGATCCTTAAGTCCGACCCAAAGACCCGACACATCCCGGTCATCATGTTGACGGGGAACGCGGATCGCGCGTCGAACCTCGCGGCAATCGAGGCCGGCGCAGACGACTTCGTGGCCAAACCCTTCGACTCCGTGCTCCTCGAGGCGCGGATTCGCAGCGCAATACGTTCAAAGGACTTCCAAGACCAGATCATCGACTACCGCCACCAGCTCGAGACCGAGAAGGAAACCCTGGAACTCAAGGTCGCGGAACGCACCGCTCAAGTACACCGGACCCGGCAAGTCACCGTGTTTAGCCTGGCCAAGCTGGCGGAATCGCGGGACCCCGAGACGGGGGACCACCTCGAACGGGTGCGGTGCTATGCGCGGGACCTTGCCCAGGAACTCTTGGATTTCGCGGGTTACCGGTCGCCCGACCTCAACGAGGACTACCCGAGACAAATCTTCGATTCGAGCCCGCTCCACGACATCGGCAAAGTGGGTATTCCCGATCGAATCCTCCTGAAACCCGGGAAGCTCTCGCCGGAAGAATTCGCCCTGATGAAGACGCACACGCTAATCGGCGGGGACACGTTGCGGGCGGCCGACATCGAGGCCGGGACAAATTCCTTCCTGACCATGGGCCGGGACATTGCGTATTCGCACCACGAGAAATGGGACGGATCGGGGTATCCCCTGGGAATATCCGGCGAGGAAATCCCCCTTGCGTCACGCATCGTCGCCGTCGCGGATGTCTACGACGCGCTGTCCTCGAAGCGTCCCTATAAGGAGCCTTTCACGCACGAGCAGTCAATGAAGATAATTATCGAGGGCAAGGGGTCCCACTTCGATCCGGACATGGTCGATGCATTTTTACGAATCGAAGATCGGGTCCGCGCGATTCGCGATACCTTCCAGCGCGAGCCTACCCCGTCGGCCATCCAAATGTTAAACACCCAACTGGACGAAATCGAGGGCCGCACCAAGCCTGAATGAACGCGGAGGCCCGCATTAATCCCCGTGCGCGATACTGATTGCCACGAAACAATACGCGGCATCCAGCGCGTCGGGCCGCGCGGGCCGCGTCTCCCCGTTTTCATCCGTGACGGTGACTGACCGCGGCAACAAATCCGGCAGCATCTCCCGGATTTGTCCCAACCGTCCGGGATCGTTCCGGAATAACATGACGGCTTCGCACAGGGCGCGCGCCGCTGCATGCCCCCCCAACGACGGCAACTGTCGAAGCCGCTCGTCTCCGCCCGCCTCGATTCGTGCACGCACCCCTGGGTTAAGATTTTTGCTGGACAACCACTCGCCGAGGAGTAACGGCAAAGGGAAGTCCGTGCCCCATTCCGTCGATTCGTCGAGTACCAAGTTCCTCACCAGCACGTCGAGTTGCCCCATGCGCCGCGTCCAATCGGCCGGCACGGGACGTTCGATTTCGGCGGCCATTTCGGCGATACATACCATCGCTTGGTGGACCGCGAACAATAGGGCGGGCGGTTTGCCGTCGTGGCCAAGGTCGGGGTCAAACGAGCGTTCCGGGAATCCGCGCCGCGAATCCGCCCAGTCGACGAGGAATTGCGCCGCCAAGGCTGCCCGCTCCCAGGCGGACGCGAAGAATTTCTTCCGCGCATCGGACTCGAGAAAATCCCCGTGCCGGCGAATGCACCACAGAGCCCATGCGGTCCCCTCGGCGTCGAGCACCATGTCGGGAGAGGCTGCGGTACCGTCCCCATACAGCGAGGCGGGGATGGAGCCAATGGGGGCCCCCGGGGTGCGTTCGGTGCGTATGGCGTCCAAATAGAACATGAGGTGACGTTTCGCCTCCGCGTGCTGGCCGGCCAGATCGAGGGCGTAGGCGATCCACGCCCCGTGGCGGGGCCAATCGCGCGCCAAGGCGGGACGAACTGCGGGACTGCGCACGATCGCGCCCCGGGAATCGTCGCAGAGGGTGCGCAACGTCGTCAACGCACGCGTGGCCGCCAGCGCGGTGGCGGCACCGGCGTTTTCCGGGATTTGCGATTCCGAGGCGTACTTGGCCCAGTATTCCCGGACATCCTTGAGTAGGTTCATCGCACCCCGAGTTTCGGTGGCCTTGACGCGGGCGTTCGCCTTCTCGTACGAGGAGCCGAATGCGAGGACAACGCTCGCTTCATACGCCCCGTCGCGGCGCGACGGCTCGATCCGGATCCACGACGCCGTCTGGCCCACGGCATGCAAGCGCGCGGGAGCGCCTTCGGCCTCGGGTCGCGTGCGCGGCAGTGCATTGGAAGTATCGCACGCGTAGGCCAGGATAGGGTTAAAACTCGTATAGACCGCCCATACGCCGGCATTGAACGCGGTCCATTGATCGAGCGAAGGCCTTGGGAGGTGAAGCAGCGCGGCGGCCCGCTCCCATTCCACCGCGCCCGGCGCGGAAGGACGGAAGTGGCAGACACGCCGCTCGCCCTCGAGGGCGAACGCGGCAAAATCGTTCAATGAATCGAGTCGATCGTCCGCCATGGGAATGCCCGGCAGGAGCCGCGTACATGGGCTAATATCCGCACTCCAATAGACCGATGGAGGCGAATCGGCCCCCTCGATCTTGATGTGGCTGACCAGCGCGCCCGTGGCGGGATGCACGCAGGTGAGTTGCACAATGACCGCGCTCGTACCCATAATTCGAAGCGTCGTCTTGCCGATGTTTCCCACAAGCCCGTCGTATTCCTGCGTTGCCTCGAGGCGCATGTCGCCCGGCCAGAATAGGTCGTCGCCAATGCCAACACCCCACTGCAATCCGTTCGGAACGGCGGCCCCCGCACCGGCGTCGTGGCGCACGCCGAGATGATCGGGAAAGCCGGGGCCCGGCCAACGGCAAACCGTGATTCGTCCCCGGGTGTCCTGGCCAATCGTCAACATTCCGGATCCAGAGATCGTCACGAGCTCGTCCACCCCATACCGTGCCTCGATGAGCGATTGTTCGCCGGCGCGGGCGAGGCTGTGGCACACGGCGAGTCCGATGAGAATCGCAAGGCGCTTCACGATTCGTTTCCCGGATTCATGGCCAGATGACCATCGAATCGAACGCTTGTCCCGTCCGACCGGCCCGATAGGCGCAACGCGCCCAGCGGCAGCAACAATTCGAGGCGGGGGACAAGCTCTCTCTCCACATCCTCCGAATTGCGACGCTCGATCAATTCCCTCGCCCCGGCCCATCGCACGAGCTGGAGTGCGGCGAGGGCCGCCTTGTCCCAGGAGATTTCGACGGCGATATCCCCGTCGACGGCGGGGGTCTCGCGGAGTCTTCCGGCCCACTCGGGCATTTGTCCCTCGCGGCCAGCCCAATAGCGATGTGTTCCGTCCTCGGCCATGCAGAACGACAACCGTTCCCCGACCCAGGGCAGGACCCAGCCGGAAAGGCCGTTCCATTCAAAGGAAACGGCCTCTGCGGGCGGCGCCAATCGCGCCATTGCCGTAGTGCGGCGTTGCAAGGCAATCCATTCGGGAATCGGGACATTGCCCGCGAGATCGACCGAGATCCACGCGAACGCCGATTCCGAACCGTCGCCAAGCGACTCTTCGGGGAGAATGCCGACGGTATCGAGCAAAATATCCCGGACGAACTCGCCGCCGGGTAGCCACGCGATGAGCGCGTCCGTCACCGGCGCCAATGCTTCGGCGTTCGACCCATATACGGCGGCGATGGCCGGGACGGGGAAAGCGTCCACCAAGGTGAGCGGCGCGCCGAGGGGGGGGACTTCGAGTTCGATCTTCCCCCGCACCGGCAATCCGTCGGCGGCGCGTATCGTGACTTCCCCAGGCGGCGCACCGGTCCATCGGATATCGATCGCGACTTTCTCCGCCGGGCGATCGACGGGGTCCCCCCGCAACGCCGAGGTCACATAGCTGGGCGATCGAGACGCGACGAGGAACCCATCGCGCCATGCATAGCTCCAGTCTCCGTGGGTGCGGATGCCGTGGGCATCGGGTGGCGGCGCGAACAAGAAGACACAGGTTCGCAAGAGCAATCCGGGGCGCGCGCTGATCCCCACGGCCCCTCGTGCACGCGCGCACACCAGGCCAGGGCCAAGCCAGTTGCGCCACCGGGAGGGGGTGGGGCGAATGCCGAACGCATCGCGCACCCCGCGCATCCATTCGCCCTGGGGAAATTTTCCCGCTCTGGCCATGCGGGATCGCACATCGGATGCCTCAAGGGCGCGCCAGAAAGCCGGGAAATCACCCGCCACGGCGATCCATTCCGCATCGCCGGGGACTATACCGGCCATCGGCGACCGAGTCAGGAAGCGGTCTGCGCCCCACGCCGTCGCAATCGTCACGGCGACAACTACCGGAAGTGCCCATCGCCGCATCCAACCCGGGCGCCGATTCGAGCGCGGGCCCGCGACCGCTTCAGTCACTGGGGCTTTCCCAAATCCTGGCCTTTTCCTGCTCGCGTTTGTCCTCGATGGAGCGCAGCGCGGCGGTCATCTCGTCGTGAATCCCGCCCTGCTCGGCCGCGGCCGCCGCGGCAATGCGCGACTCGTAGCCAAGGCGCGTCTCGGCGGCGCGCGCGTCGAGCTTCGTGTCGATGTCCGCGATCGCGGATTTCTCGGCGGCGGACAATTTCCGCGCCGGTCCCGAGGCGGCGTTCAGGCGTTCCATTGCAAGCTCGTATGCGCTCTTCATCATGCCTCCAGTTTACGCGCGGAATTCGTCCTCGATCACCGTCGAGATGAATCTCTCGATCGATACGGGAAAATACCGGGGATCGGGCGTGATGATGACTCCCGTCGTGATGTCTTCCCGGCGATCCAAATCGTTCAGCGTCCGCGAGAGCGCTTCGTCGATGGAC
>CANKTP010000116.1 GCA_947486375.1 Candidatus Hydrogenedentota bacterium
AGGGGATCGCCGCGACGGTGAGCCCCATCGAGTACGTGACCCTCGAGGCCTGCCTCGCCCAGTGTCCGCCGGTGGCCACGCTGTTCCTGCTCGACCAAGTCCAACACCCGCGCAACCTCGGCATGATCATCCGTAGTGCCTCGGGGGCGGGTGCCGTGGGCGTGGTGCTGGCGTCGCGGGGCGGCGCCCTGCTCGACGACGACGTCGTCCGGGCCAGCGCGGGCGCCATTTTCCGCGTGCCGGTAGTCCAGTGTGGCAATTTGAGTAACGCCATAGTGACCCTGAAAGACGCCGGCTTCTGGGTCTACGGGCTCGACGCAGGTGGTACGGACAACCTATTCCAGATGCGCTGGCCCGAGCGCTGCGCCTTCGTCTTGGGCAACGAGACCGAGGGCATCCGGCCCGGCCTGCGGAAGTGTTGCGACGCCCTCGTCCGCATCCCGCTCGCGAACGAAATGGACAGCCTGAACGTGGCCGTCGCGGCGGGGGTGGCGCTGTTTCATGTGGCGGCGCAGCACGCGGGGTAATAGGCGCGACCCTCGGGGGGGGGGACCGACCTGTGACGTCATTCCGCCATTCCGGGCAACTTTCTCCCCTCTCCAGACATTGATCGCGCCGTGCGAACCTTGGCGCCGCGATGGTGTCTAAGGGGCCAAGGAGACGGTCGAGATGATGCTGCCCAAGGCCCTGCGATGGTTCAATACGGACGCCCGCCATTACCAGATGACGTGCCAATCCACCCTGTTTTTGTACGGTTGCCTGTTCCTTGGCTTTGACGTCCCATGGTGGCTCCCGGCTGCGTTCATCGGCACCACGCTGACGACCCAATACCTGTTCACGAAGGCCCTCGGTCTCCCCCACTTCGATTTCCGCAGCCCCCTGATTTCCGGCTTGTCGCTCTGCCTGATGCTGAGGACGGACACGATTCCGCTGGCGATATTTTGCGCCGCGCTGGGAATCGCCTCGAAGTTCATGATTCGCTGGCGCGGCAAGCACATCTTCAATCCCACCAACTTCCCCATCGTATTCGCCTTGTTGTTCCTCGACGGCGTATGGGTGTCGCCCGGGCAATGGGGCAGCGCGGTTTGGGTGGCCTTCCTCATCGCGTGCCTCGGCGCGATGGTCGTCACGCGGGCCACGCGGAGCGACACGGCGCTGGCCGTAATCGGGTTTCACGCGGCGATTCTATTCGGGCGCGCGCTGTATCTCGGCGATCCGTTGGCCATTCCCCTCCATCAACTCCAGAGCGGGACGCTCCTCGTGTTTGCCTTCTTCATGATTTCGGACCCGAAGACCACGCCCTACAGCCGCCCGGGCCGCATCCTGTTCGCGCTCCTGGTTTGTCTCGTGGCGGGATGGATTCAGTTCGGTCTGTTCCGCCCGAACGGCTTGTTGTTCGGCCTCGCGGCGTGTTCCCCCCTGGTCCCCCTCATCGACTTTGTGCTTCCCGGTCCCGCATACCGCTGGGACCGCGCGTCGAATCAAACGAAAGGAATGAGCCATGAAACGTCAACTACACCGAGTGGGCTTGGCGGTCTGCCTCTGCCTCACGGCGCCCGGTAGTCCCGCGCACGCGTTCTGCGGGTTCTTCGTCGGCAAGGCGGACACGAAGCTATACAACAAGGCGTCGAAGGTCGTTCTCGTGCGCGATGGGGACAAGACGATCATCACGATGGCCAACGACTATCAGGGCGACTTGAAGGAATTCGCCATGGTGATCCCGGTGCCGACATTCATCGAGCGGGAGCAGATTCACGTCACCAGCAACGCGATCATCGAGCACCTCGACGAATACACCGCGCCGAGGCTGGTCGAGTATTACGATGAGGATCCGTGCCGGACAATCGTCGCCATGGAGAGTCGGGCCTTAGGGAGCATGCCAGCAGCCGCGGCTGCCCCTCCCGTAATGGCGAAGGAGCTCGGCGTCACTGTCGAGGCCCAATACAAGGTCGAGGAATACGATGTCCTCATCCTCTCCGCCGAGGAAAGCTCGGGCCTCGAAACGTGGCTGAAGCAGAATGGGTATCGCATTCCCGAAGGCGCGACGGAGGTGCTGGGCAGCTACATCAAGCAGGGCGTGCGGTTCTTCGTGGCGAAGGTGAATATCGAGGAACAGGAAAAGCTGGGATTCACCTTCCTGCGCCCGCTTTCCGTGGCCTTTGAATCGCCCAAGTTCATGCTCCCCATCCGCCTCGGCACGGTGAACGCCAACGGGACCCAGGAACTCTTCATCTTCGCGCTCACCCGCAATGGCCGCATCGAGACGACGAACTACCGCACCGTAAGAGTCCCCTCCGATGTCGAGCTGCCCCTATTTGTCGAGAAGGAGTTTTCCGATTTCTACACCGCCATGTTTTCGCGCCAGGTCGAGAAGGAAGACATGCATGCGGTCTTCCTCGAATATGCGTGGGACATGAACTGGTGCGATCCCTGCGCCGCGAGCCCGATGTCGCCGCAGGAACTCGAGGAGCTGGGCGTTTTCTGGGGCGGCGAGCCGAACCGGAACGGCGGCGACGCGCGCAACGCCTTTGTCACGCGCCTGCATGTGAGGTACGACGCGGCGCATTTTCCCGAGGACCTGTTCTTCCAAGAGACCGGGGACCGAACGAATTTCCAAGGCCGCTACGTTCTCCGCCACCCGTGGACGGGCACGGCGGACTGCTCGGAGGGTAAAGACTACCGCGCCCGGCTCGCCGCCCGCTATGCTCAGGACGCGAAAACCTTGCAGGACCTGACCGGCTGGGACCCCAAGGAGATCAAGGACAAGATGGCGCTGAACGGCCAGGCCGATCCCAAGGTCGATCCGGCGACGGGCCAGAAGTGGTGGCAGCGCCTCTGGCAGAAGCGGAAATCCTGAGCCACGGGCTAATCGCCCGCATTCTCCCGAGCGATGTTGGCGTTGCGCACGATACCGGCATGCTTGGCCCGCATCAGCGGGGTGCCGCTGAATCGGGCGCGGAACTGGGGTTCGCTGAGGGCCGCGAGATCGTCGAGGTTCGGACTGGCCTGATCCGGCCGAGGCAGAAAGTCCGGCTCGGTGGTCTCGCGGGCGAAGCGGTTCCACGGGCACACGTCTTGGCAGACGTCGCAACCGAAGACCCAGTTATCGTGGAGGCTGGCGATGGAGTCGGGCACCTCTCCCCTGTTCTCGATCGTCTGGTAGGAGATGCAGCGGTTCGAGTCGACGACGCCCGGCTCGACGATCGCGGCCGTTGGGCACGAGTCGATGCAGAGGGTGCAGGTGCCGCAGATATCGGTCGCGGGGGCATCGGGCTCGAGTTCGAGGGTCGTGATCACGGTCGCGAGGAAAAACCACGAGCCGATGTCGCGGCGCAACACGAGGCTGTTCTTGCCGATGGCCCCCACTCCCGCCCGCGCGGCCCAGCTGCGTTCCATGACCGGGCCGCTGTCCACGCTCGCGTAGCATCGCGTCTCGGGTTCGAGCGACTCGATGAAGGCGGCGAGTTCGCGCAGCGGCTTGCGCAATACGCGGTGGTAGTCGCGTCCCCAAGCGTAACGGGCCACCCTTCCGGCGCGTTCGTTCGCCGCGGGCGACGGGGAATAGTAGTTCCGCGCCAACACCACGACCGACCGCGCGCCGGGGAGTTTCTTTCGGGGGTCCTGGCGAATCTCGCTCGTGGCCGCCATCCATTTCATGGCGGCGTGGAATCCCCGCGCGAGCCACGTCCCGAGGCGATCCTCGGGATCGATTTGGTCCGCGGCAGCGATCCCGCAGGCGTCGAAGCCCAGCTCGCGGGCGCGGCGCTTGACGGCTTCGGCGTGGAAATTAGGGACAGTCACCTATTATTCCATATATATAGCACAACTGAAATCCCCACATGAAACTAGCGTCAAGTATGGCTCGACTTTGCAATGTTGATGGAATAATAGGTGACTGTCCCTAATTTCCACGCTTCCCGAGCAACGCCCGCAGGGCCTCAACATCGAAGGCCTCGACGCGGTGGCCGAGGTGGCCGGTCATCGATTCGGCCCTTGTCAGGGAATTGTAGACCGCCTCCTCGACCGCCTCGACGACCGCGAGAAACAGCGGGCTGACCGAGTCGTTGTGCAAGTACTCCGCCGGTTGCGTCCGGGACGTCGGCGAATAGGGCACTCGGTTTTGAGTCGAGAATGCGATCGCGAAATCCCCGCTGCCGTTGGACATGAACGAGCCCGTTCGCGCCAAGCCCAACGGTGCCCGCCGCGCCATGCGCTCGAGGGTGCGCGCGTCCACGGGAGCATCCGTGGCGATGACGATCATCACCGATCCTTGTTCCGGGTGGGCCTTCTGTGCGATTCCCCCCGCAACGTCATCGCGATACGTGTATTGGCCAAGGTGTTCGCCCACGCGCACGCCGTCGATGACGAGGACGCCGTCATAGTTACTCTGCACCAGCACGCCGACGGTGTAACCGCCCAGCGATGCCGGCAACACGCGCGACGAGGTCCCGATGCCGCCTTTCCATCCGAAGCAGACCGTGCCGGTCCCGGCCCCGACGTTGCCCTCCGCCACGGGGCCCGTCGACGCCGAGTCGATGGCCGCGCGCACATCCTCGACGGTGACGTGACGTCCGCGAATGTCGTTGAGGTACCCGTCGTTGGTTTCGCCCACAACGGCGTTGACGGATTGGATCCGCTCGTTTCCGGGCTGATCGAGGGTATACGCCACGGTGCCCTCGATGGCCGTTCCCACCGCCAGGGTGTTCGTCAGGACAATGGGCGACTCGATGAGGCCGAGTTCCTCGATTTGCAGGAGGCCTGCCGCCTTGCCGAATGCATTCGCGGCGTGCATGCCCGCGGGGACCTTCTCCTGGAACAGGTTTCCCCCATGCGGCAAGATCGCCGTGACGCCGGTCCGCACCGAGTCGTCGCGGACGAGGGTTTGATGGCCAACGCGCACCCCGGCCACGTCGGTAATGGCGTTAAGCGCGCCCGGCGCAAAGATGCCGGGAGAAATCCCGAGGTCGCGGATGCGGGGGCGATCTGTCGATTGGGCGTTCACGGAGGCACAGCATAGGGCCAGCGAGAGTAGAAGGGCAAGTCGCGCATCGCTCAACGGTTCGATCCCTCTCACGGTGGCACCACGGCCCCTTTCCGTAGCCACGCACGAAGGGAAGCCGAGCGCATCACGTTGGCACAGAGTGGGCTCGACACGGATGGAGGCACCGTGTTTCGAGTGGAGTTTCGATCCGAAATTGTCGACGTCATCCTGTGATTTCGGCATTACCGATCAGGGTATAATGTACCCGGTTCACCCGTAGGAGTCCAGTCATGACGATCAAAGGCCATGTCGAAAATGGCGTCGTCGTTCTCGACGAACCGATCCAACTCGAGAACGGGACGCCTGTCACGGTCGAGGTGCGGGGTCGGAAGGAATTACTATTCCCGCTTCACCCAAGCATCATTGCGCTCACGGGGATTCTTCCGCTCGATGCGACCCTCGACGAAGCAAAGGAATTGCGGCGGTTCGATAGCGGCGTATGAGGGCCATGGTCGATGCCAACGTGCTGCTGGATGTTTTTCAGGATCGCCATCCGTTCTACGTATACTCGGCCCAGGTCGCAACCATCGTCATTGCGGGGCATGCATCAGGCATCGTACCTGCACATGTTCTGACGACGGTTTATTACATCGTCGCGAAATCCTCGGGCAGGACCGCCGCGATCGGCGCCGTCGATTGGATTCTCGAACATTTCGGGATTGCGGACGCCAATTTGGGCATATTCCAGCATGCGCGTCGACTGCCAATGAAGGATTTCGAGGACGCCGTTGTAGTCGCAATGGCCGTCGAGACCGGCTGCGACATCATCGTGACGCGGAATGTCGCCGACTTCGCGAACTCTCCGGTTTCCGTCGTTACTCCTCCGGAATTTTTTGCCCGAGTTCGCGATTCGTTGTGACAATCGGTCCAGTTCCGAAGTTGATTTTCACCCCCTTTCCCGCTACATTGCGCCGGGGTCAACCAGCGTTCCAGCCCAAGCCTTTCCCGGTCACGCCCGCACGGCGACGGCCCAAACCCAAGAAGCGGACCCATCATGAAGATTCACGAGTACCAGGCGAAGGAATTGTTCCGCCAGTATGGCATCCCGGCCCCGGATGGGGCCGTGGCCACGACGGCGGATGAGGCAGTGGCCATCGCCACGAAAATGGGCCTGCCGGTCGTCATCAAGGCGCAGGTCCACGTGGGCGGGCGCGGCAAGGCGGGCGGCGTGAAAGTCGTCACCGAGAAGGATCAGGTGAAGTCTGTCGCCGAGAAGATTCTCGCGCTGACCATCAAGGACCTCCCGGTGCGGAAGGTACTCGTCACGCCGGCAGTCGTCATCAAGAAGGAAGTCTATCTCAGCATCTTGATTGACCGCGGCGCGCGCGCCATCGTGTTCATCGGCTGCGCGGATGGCGGCGTAGAGATCGAGGAGACGGCCAAGACCCATCCCGAGAAGATCCTCCGCCACGAAGTCACCGCAACCGAGTGCGCGAAGCTCGACAAGGCGAAGCTGCTGCCCTTTGCGTCGAAGTTGTTCGACGATCCCAAGCAGGCGGCCGCGGCGGCGGACATGATGGTCAAGATGGGGAAGTTGTTCATGGAGAAGGACGCCTCGCTCGTCGAGATCAACCCGCTCATCGTGGACGACAAGGGCGAGGTCATCGCGCTCGACGGCAAGATGATGATCGACGACAACGCCCTGTTCCGCCACGACGAGTTAATCGGCTACCGCGACATGGATTCAGAAGACCAAGACGAACTCGACGCGAAGGACGCGGGGCTCAGCTTCATCCGCCTCGACGGCACGATCGGCTGCATGGTCAACGGCGCGGGCCTGGCCATGGCGACGATGGACACGATCAAGCACTTCGGCGGCAGCCCGGCGAATTTCCTCGACGTGGGCGGCAGTTCCGACCCGAAGAAAGTGGTCATCGCGTTCAAGATGATCCTGAAAGACCCGGGTATCAAGGTCATTCTCGTCAATATCTTCGGCGGCATCACTCGCTGCGACGACATCGCCAAGGGCATCCTTGCCTCGATGCAGGAGTTCAACGTCCCGGTCCCGATCATCATCCGGCTGGTGGGCACGAACGAAAAAGAGGGGCGCGCATTGCTCGAGGGCACCGCCCTCACCACCGTCACCAGCCTCGAGGAAGGGGCCGTCAAGGCGGCCAAGATTGGGAGCCTGACATGAGCATACTGATCGATAAGAACACCAAAGTCATCGTCCAGGGGATCACGGGACGCGACGGATCGTTTCATACCGGGCAAATGATCGACTACGGCACGCAGATCGTCGGCGGCGTCACTCCCGGCAAGGGCGGCCAGTCGATCCTCGATCGCCCGATTTTCAATTCCTGCGCCGAGGCCGTCAAGGCCACCGGGGCCGACGTCTCGATCATGTACGTCCCCGCGAAATTCGCCAAGGCCGCCATGCTCGACGCCGCCCACTCGGGCATCAAGATGCTCGTGGCAATTACCGAGGGCATCCCCACGCTCGACGCCCTCGAGGCCTACGAGGCCCTCAAGGCCAACGGCGTGCGGCTCATCGGGCCGAACTGTCCGGGACTCATCACGCCCGGCCAGTGCAAGATCGGCATCATGCCCGCCTCAATCCACAAACCGGGCAAGGTCGGCCTCATCTCTCGTAGCGGCACGCTGACCTACGAGATCGTCCACGAATTGACCCTCGACGGCATCGGCGAAACCACGTGCATCGGCATCGGCGGCGACCCGGTCATCGGCAGCAAGTTCGTCGACCTCCTGCCCTTGTTCGAGGCCGACCCCGAGACCGAGGCGGTCGTCATCGTCGGCGAGATCGGCGGCCAGGACGAAGTCATCGCGGCCAACTACATCAAGGCCCACATGAAGAAGCCGGTCGTTGGGTTCATGGCTGGTCTCACGGCGCCTCCTGGAAAACGGATGGGCCACGCCGGCGCCATCGTCGGCGGCGAAGACGACACCGCGGCATCCAAGATCGAGAAGCTCGAGGCCGCCGGCATTCCCGTCGCCCGCATCATCAGCGACGTGGTGAAGTTGGTGAAGAAACAGCTGGGCTAAACGGTCGCCGCGGTCCGGTCTCGCGTCACCCTACGCCGAAGTGCCGGACAATCGCCGAGGTGATGTCGGCGAGGGTAGCCACGACGGGCTCGACCTTTAGGCCGCATCCCGCCTCGATCTCCTCGATGGTGAACACGTCGGATGGATTGGGGACGGCCACGGTGATCGTGCCTTCGCCAAGGGCCACGGGGAAACACATGGTGCGGCGAGCCAGTTCGCCGCCAAAGGCCATGAGCGCCGCGGGATCGACGGGAATCTCCGCGAGTTGGACGAACGGGGCTTGCGTCTGGGCGGCCAGCACCCGCGCCACGGCGTCCTCCCGGGCGAGACCCCGCTCGACAAGAATCGACCCGAGCCGGCGCATGCCCGAGACGCGTTGTTCATCGAGGGCGCTGCGGAGCTGCCCCGGGGTGATAATCCCCGCATTGACAAGGATTTCGCCCATCGAACGCGTCCGCCCCTGCGCGTCAAACGAGGCGTGCACAATGCGTTCCGCATCGTCCTCCATGGGGGGATCGAAATCGTCCCGGGGCGTTGGGGGCGGTTGCCGCGGAATTTCGCGTCGCAAACGCTCCGTCTCGTCGAGCGCGTCTTGGAGCTCGTCCCGCGCGGTGCGCTGGTCTTCGCGCTGCGAGCGGGCTTGTAGCTGTACGTCTTGCAATTCTCGCTGCAATTGATCCCGTGAGGCGTCGCGGCGCTCGAGTTCGGCCTTGAGCCCCGCGATCGTCTCCTCGCGTTCGGCAAGCGCCCGGTGGGCCTCGGCAAGCTCGGTTTCGAGCGCGTGCAGGCGCGCCTGCGATTCGGCCCGGCTAGGTTCGAAGGAACTCTCGGCCTCGGCAAGCGCACGTTCCGCCGCCGCTCGGCCTTCCTCGAGTGCCGCACCGCACTCGATCTCCGCCTGTAGTTGTTCGTTCCGCTCCCCGAGAGCCTTGAGCTTCTCGTCGCGTTCGCCCACGGCTAGCGCCGACTCGACCTGAACCGCCTCGAGTTGGATCTGCAGTGCATGCACGGCCCCGTCACGCTCGGCCTCGACGCGGGCGAGGGATTCTCTCGCCTCCTCGAGCGCGCCGGTCTCTTGCCGGCTTCGTTCCGCCTCGCGGAGGAGGGCCGCATGCTCTTGCTGGAGCGCCTCGTAGGCCAGGCCGGTTGCCTCCAGTTCGGCCTCGAGTTTTCCTTGCGAATCGCGCAGGGCCCCCGCGGCGCCCCGTTCCTCCTCGAGCGTGCCGGCCAGCGCAACGGCCGCGGCAGCCTCCTGGCGAAGGCCGTCCGCCTCGGCCGAAAGCGCCTCATGCCGCCGCTCGAGCGCCTCGAGGGCCGCGCGGATCGCGTCGCGCTCCGACTCCATGCCGGCGAGCTTCGTGTCCAGTTCCGCAGCCCGGGCGGATTCCGGCCCGAGACGTTCCAACTCGCCGGAAATAAGCTCGACTTGCCGCTCGAGGGAGCGGACCGCCTCATGGGCCGCGTCGCGCTCGGCCTCAAGCTGCTCCATGGTCGCCCTCGCCGCCGACACGGCGGCGCGTTCGTCGGCCAAGGACTCCCGGAGTTCCCAGATGGAGGCGGCCTCCTGTCGGACCCGGTCCAATTCCGCCGCAAGGGATTCGTGTTGCCGCTCGATCAATTGCAGGGATTGTTCCGCCGCGTCGCGTCCGGCCCGCGTCCGTTCGACTTCCTCGCGCAGCGCCGAAATCGCCATGTCCGACACGGAGGCCCGCAACTCCCCGGCGACCGGCGTCGCGGTATCGCCGCCATCCCTCGCGGCCTCGCGGATGCCCGCGCGCGCCTCCGCCTCGGCCTGGCGCGCGCGCGCGTTTTCGACACGCTGGTTCGCGGCCTCGGCCATCTTCTGCGATTCTCCCAGCGCCGCCATCAAGTCATCCGCCTTGCGCCGAAGGCCTTCATTCTCCGCGGTCCGGGCGCGTTCCCCCACGACCGCCTGTTCCCGAGCGGCTTGAAGTTCCGCGATTTCCCCCCGGGCAGTCTCCAAGGCCTCGGTTTGCTCGCGGGTGTTCCGAAGTACCTCCTCCAGTTCGGCGCGCGACCCGCGAATCAACGCCTCGGCTTCCCCGATGCGGCGCTGCATCGAATCCATTTCCCCCGCAAGCGCGTCCCGTTCCCGGTGAATCCCCTCGGCCTCGGCCCGGAGCGAGTCCCGTTCGAGCCGGGCCTCGTCGAGTTCGGTCTCGATTGCCGCAGGCCCGGTCGGCAGCGTCGCCGTTAGGGCTTGCACCACCGCGCGCCGCAATGAGGAAAGCTCCTCGTGCGGGAGCGAAGTGGTCTGGCTCGGCTCCGCCGTATGGGCCCGAAATGCCCTGATTTCTTCCCGCAGCGCATCGAGCGCGGCAAGAAGCGATTCGTCCCGTTCCCGCAGGGTCTCGCGCAAGGCGAGCGCTTCGCGGCGCATTTGGTCGATGGCGTCTGCATCCACCGGGGCAGAAGGGGCCGGGGAACGCGGATCCGGCCGCGCCGCGACTGTCTCAGGCTCGAGTTCGTGCTTGCGCAATTGCGCCTTGAGACGCGTAACGTCCTGCAAGGCCTCGTTCAGGGCGGACCCGTTCTTCGTGCGCGCGGCCAGTACCCGGGCCAAGGTCGACAACTGATCCTTTGTCTCGGCAATCTGCCGGCTCAGGTCCGACTGTGCCTGGGTGACCTCGTCGTTCCACGACGCGATCGTCCGGTCAAGCCGGACGAGTATGTCTTCCTGCTGGACGGGCATGGGTGTCCCACGTCAATTGCGCTAGACCGCTCCGAAGTCTACTGTTCCTGTCAACAGTATACTCGCAGAATCCGTCTCCCGCAAAGGCAAATCCCTAACCCACGCGCGCCATCGGCCGCATGCCGACTTTGCCCAACAGGGCCCGGTCGTGGTCGTCTCCGGGGTTCGGTGTCGTCAGCAGCTTGTCGCCCGTGAAGATCGAATTCGCCCCCGCCATGAAGCACAGCGCCTGGGCCTCCTGGGAGAGCCCGGCCCGGCCCGCGGCGAATCGCACCATCGATGCCGGCATCGCGATGCGCGCCACGGCGATCATCCGGGCCATCTCGATCGGGTCGACCGGCGGACGATCCGCGAGCGGCGTCCCCGGCACGCGCACCAGCGAATTGATGGGGACACTTTCCGGGTGCGGGTCATGCGAGGCCAACACGGAGAGCATCCCCATGCGGTCGTCGAGCGACTCGCCCATCCCGAGGATGCCGCCGGAACAAATGGTCACCCCTGCGTTGCGCACGGCCCGCAGGGTACGGAGCCGGTCGTCGTAGGTGCGGGTCGAGATGATCTCGCCATAGAATTCGGGACTCGTGTCCAGATTGTGGTTGTACGCCGTCAGCCCAGCCTCCGCAAGGCGTTCCGCTTGCGCGTCCGTAAGCATTCCGAGCGTGCAGCAGGCCTCCATGCCCAGGGCGCGCACGCCGCGCACCATGTCGAGCACCGCGTCGAACTGGGTGCCGTCGCGCACCTCGCGCCACGCCGCGCCCATGCAGAACCGCGTCGCGCCGTGGTCACGCGCACGCCCCGCCGCATCGAGTACATCGACCACATCGAGCAGCCCCTCCGCCTCGACATTCGTCTCGTAGTGCGCGCTCTGCGGACAATACGCACAATCCTCCGGGCATGCCCCCGTCTTGATGCTGAGCAAGGTACACATCTGCACCTCGACCGGATTGTGGTACCTCCGGTGAAGCGTCTGCGCGCGGTAAAGTAACTCGTTCAACGGAAGTTCGTGCAGCGCCCGCAGTTCTGGCACTGTCCAATCGTGCCGAAGATCGGACGAATCGTTCTGGGGTATGTTCATGATTGGGGCGCGTTCTCCTGGACCACGTGGGGCGTGAGGGTGGAGACCGGATTATAGCCGCCGTTCGACTGGCTTGTCACCCTTGCTAGGCCGGAAGGCCGGATTGAGGGGGGCCGGGCGTGTCCCGGGGTGTTTGGTACAATGTGGCCCGTCCCCTCCCAAGCCGCGCACTACCGTGCCCGCCACCCTGACGGAAATTCTCCCCGCGCAGCGCGGCGGAAGGACGCCCGGGACAAATCCGCCAGAAGGGAATGACAATGTCAACAATGCGCGCTTCGCGCATCGAATCCATCGATCAATACCGGGGCTATGCCGTCTTTGGGATGATCCTGGTGAACTATCTCGGCGATTTCGGCTCGATGCCCTGGCACCTCAAGCATCACGACTTCGGCATGAGCTACGCCGACACCATTGCGCCGCTTTTCATGTTCGTCGTGGGCATGGGGTTCCGGCTCTCGACGCTGAGGCGTCTCGTCCACGAATCGCGTTACGCGGTCTACATGGCCGCGTTGAGACGCAATCTTGGGCTCCTGGCCGTGGGACTCGTGGTCTATGGCCCCAGGTTCGACAACTGGCGTTATTGGTGGGACGCCCTCGTGGACATTGGCGTTGCGGGCATTCTTGTTCTTCCCGTGATTGGTGGCGGCCCGAAGGCGCGCGTGGCGTTGGCATTCGCATACGCCATGCTGTACCAAGTCCTATTCGCGGCCACGGGCTATGGCGAATGGACCATGTCCAACAGTATCGACGGAGGCCCGCTTGGTCCGTTGAGTTGGGCATTCATCCTTCTCCTGGGGACCATCGCCTACGATGTGGTCGCGACGAAGGATCCCCGTCGCATCGTTCGCGCATGCCTGGGCTGGGGGCTTGCCCTGTGCCTGGTGGGATGGCTCCTGCGGATCGAATGGCCCGGACTTAAGGCGGAATGCCCGTTCACGCAGCGCGGCATGACCATTCCATATACCCTGTACTCAACCGGGCTGTGCTTCCTCATGTACCTGCCGTTTTATTTCCTCGCCGATGTTCGGGGCTGGAGACTCCCGCACCTCGCGGCGCTCGGTATGAATCCCTTGGTCATCTACATCGTCCAGGCGGCGCTAGGCGACATGCACGGTCCGTTTGTCGTGCGCAGCGATAGCGCGGCCCCGATGGCCCTTCTCGGCTTCGCCGCGTTCTATTTTGCGTGTTATGCCGTCGCATGGCGACTCTACAAGGACCGGATCGTCATTAAGCTCTGAGCCGCAGGGGGCGAATCCAACGGGGTGTTTGTTATAATCGCGGCCTGCCCACAACCAGCGCCTATTGCCGCCGTAACGGTGGCGCGACCAGGAATTTCCCCCAAATATGACTACCATTCGTGTTCGTATTGCCCCGTC
>CANKTP010000117.1 GCA_947486375.1 Candidatus Hydrogenedentota bacterium
CGGGGGGCTGACGGCGATTCTCGTGGGCTTCGGCTACGCCGCGATTTCGAGCGAGGCCCATGCGGACGACGGGGCGCGAATCGACAGGCTACGGCGCGGCGAGGAAGTAGCGCCGGGTGAAGAGGAGCGGTAGCCCGTTCATCGCCAACGCGAACAGGTTGACGATCACGATGTTGAACCATGCGCCGTGCCATGCGCAGACCGACGAGTCGACGACGAACCAGGCGACGAGGGCGAATGCGATCGCGTTCCAAGCCCACGGCTCGCGGCGGGCGAAGGGCCCGCGGGCGATGTAGGCCTGGAGGATGTAGCTTCCGGTCATCGTGCCGCCGAGCGGGCCGAAGAGGAAAGCCTTGAATTCGCGCACGTTTTCCGGGACAAGGTCGCCGCCCCAGAAATGCCGCGTCATTTGCAGGTTGTAGAACGAGAAGACGAACGAGTCGCCCGCGACGGCGACAACCATGCCGGAGATGGCGAAGAACACGCTGCACACGAACAGCCAGCGTTGCCAGAAGTCGAAGGGTTTCATCGCGGTCTCCCGGGTAATTCGGGGACGGGCCACGAAATACGCAATGGCGAATCGGTAGCCATCGCGGCATCCGCGTGGGTAATTCGTAGCCCGTCCCCGAATTACCCGGGTCAGTGTACCCTGTTCTGGCGGCGGTCTCGAATGTCGCGCGATACGAAAGCGATGGGATAGAGTTGTGTCTTCGGGACAATTGGCACGGGACACGCACATGAACCTGCGGATCAACGGCGAAGCGCGCGACCTTGCGCCGGACACCTCGGTGCGCGGGCTGATGGAAATCTTGAGGTTGAAACCGGAGCTCTGCGCGGTACAGTTGAACGATGCGATCCTGGACAAGCTGGACTTCGACTCGACGATGCTGACCGATGGCGATGCCGTGGAATTCATTCGAATCGTGGGGGGCGGTTGATGGCCTGCGGCGAGCGGATGGCGCGTTTCCACGCGTCGGACCTGTACGTGGTGATCACGGAGGCATTCTGCGGGGGCCGTTCGTCCGAGGACGTGCTTGACGCGGTGCTCGAGGCGGGCGTGACGCTGGTGCAGTTGCGCGAGAAGGACCTCTCCGCGCGCGCGTATTTGGAAAAGGCGATTCTGTTTCGCGAACGGACACAGGAAGCCGGGGCGCTCCTGATCGTGAACGATCGGGTGGACATTGCGCTGGTCGTGGGCGCCGACGGCGTCCATCTTGGACAAAGCGATCTGCCGATCGAGGCTGCGCGCGGACTGTCGCACGAACTCATTCTCGGCGCGTCGACACATAATCTCGCGCAAGCATTGGGCGCGCAGGCGGCGGGAGCCGATTACGTGAACATTGGCCCGATATTCCCGACGCAGACGAAAGCGCTCGCGACAGGGATTGTAGGCCCGGGGATGATTGACACGATTGCACCGCACTTGACCGTTCCGTTCTCGTGCATGGGGGGCATCAAGCGGGAAAACATCGACGAGGTGTTGCGTCGCGGCGCGCGGCATCCGGCGGTGGTGACGGCGGTGACCAGCGCGCCGGACGCACGGGCGGCCGCGGAGGAACTGCGCGCGGCGATCGCGGACGTGGCACGGGCGTCTCGCGCGTGAGGATGCGCGCAGCGATCGGCGGGTGCATGGGCGGGACGCCCATGCCACGGATGAATCGGAAATTGCCCAGCCTCGGTCTCGCCTACAGTCCCTTGGTATACCCATGACCCTAAATTTGGCAGTTGAAAGTCTATCCGTTGCAAAACTTGCCGATGCCAATCATGTTGTGAGAATCCGAGTGGCCGCCGCGAGGGTAAGGGACAGACACCGCGTTTTGCCCAAACCGCCGGGCAAAAGGCGGCGTCAGTCCCCGCAACTGGGGAATTTAGGATGACCGATTCCATGCTCGAGTTGCGCGACCTTCGCAAATCCTTCGGGAAGAACCGCGCCGTGGACGGGCTCACCCTCGAGGTGCGGCGGGGCGAAGTGTTCGGGTTGCTCGGGCCGAACGGCGCGGGGAAGACGACCACGGTGAGCATGACCGTGGGCATGTTGTCGCCCGATTCCGGCGCGGTGAGCATCGGGGGGAATGGGTCCCCTGTGAACCGCCGGGTCCGCGCGATGGTGGGCGTCGCGCCGCAGTCGTTGGCGATTTACGACGAGTTGACCGCGCGTGAGAACATGGCGTTCTTTGTGTCGCTCTATGGATTCACCGGCCGGCGCGGCAGGGAGCGCGCCGCGTGGGCGCTCGATTTTGTCGGGCTCGTGGATCGGGCCGACGACCGCGTGTCGACGTATTCCGGCGGCATGAAGCGGCGGTTGAACATGGCGGCGGCGGTGTTGCACGATCCGGCGCTGGTGCTTTTCGACGAGCCGACGGTGGGGGTGGACCCGCAATCGCGCAATTCGATCTTCGACAATATCCTGCGGCTACGCGATTCGGGAAAGACGATCGTCTACACGACGCACTACATGGAAGAGGCGCAGCGCCTCTGCGATCGTGTCGGCATCGTCGACAAGGGAAAGTTGCTCGCGCTGGATACCGTCCCGAATTTGCTCAAGGCGCATGGCGGCAAGCGGACGGTCATCGCGGAGACGGACGGCGGCCCGATCCGGATCGAGACGGACGATCCGCTCGCGGAACTAAATGCCCTGCACCAGTCGCGGCGGGTGGATCATTTCTCCGTCGAGGAGCCCGACTTGGAGCACGTGTTCCTCCACCTCACGGGAAGGCACCTCCGAGACGCATGAACGCGATTCTTTCCATGGCGTTGAAAGACGCGCGAATTCTCTTCCGCGACAAGGCCGGATTGTTTTTCGTGATCGGGTTTCCGTTCCTGTATGCAATCCTGCTGGGCACGGTGTTCTCCGGACCCGGCAATCGGGGCGCGATGGACGTCGTCGTCGTGGACGAGGACGGGACGGAGGGGTCGCGCGCCTTCATCGAGGCATTGAAAGACAACAAGGGCCTGGGGATTGGGACCGCCACACTCGACGTGGCGCGGACGGCGGTACGGACGCGGAAGGCGGTGGCCTATATCGTTTTGCCCAAGGGATTCGAGGCCGCACGGAAGAACCTTTTCCTCGAATCGCCGGTGCTCGAGATTGGCGCCGATCCGGGACGGCAGATGGAGACCGGCATGCTCCAGGGGATGCTGATGCGGTCCGCCTTTGCCGCGATGCCCGACCCGGCGGGCGACGCCGCTGTCGGCGCGGAAGGGGCAAAAGCGGGCATGGAGCATTTGAAGAATACGGCCCCGACCCCGGAGGAAGGGCAGGCCCGGACGGCGCGTTTTCTTCGCGCGCTCGGCGATTTGCGGGCGCTGTCAGAGGTGTCGAGCGGCGAGGCGGCGGGCGGGCTCGGCACGCCGATTCGATTGGAACAGACGTTGATTGCCGCCGAACGGCGCGGCCCGAAGAATTCCTTCGAGTTCTCGTTTCCGCAGGGCATCGTGTGGGCGGCGTTGTTCTGCATCACGCGGTTCAGCAGTTCGCTGGTGACCGAGCGCAAACAGGGAACGCTCATCCGGATGCAAATGGCGCCGGTCACGAAGATTCAGATTCTCGCGGGGAAGGCGCTGGTGTGTTTCGTGGTCATCGTCGTGGTGTCGGTCGCCCTGGTCCTCTTCGGCATGGGCGTGTACGGCATTCGCCCGGTCTCCTTCGGCCATATTGCGGCCGGAGTCGCGGCGACGGCGTTCGGATTCACCGGGGTGATGGTGGCCTTGTCGGTCGTGGGGAAAACGGCGGCGGCGGCGGAAGGATTCGGCGCGGCAATCATGCTGCTGATGGCGATGACGGGCGGCGGGATGATCCCGCTGATGGTGATGCCCGAGTGGATGCAGCAGGTGGGTTCGGTCAGCCCGGTGAAATGGGCGATCCTCGCGACCGAGGGCGCGTTGTGGAGGGGATTCTCGCCGGTCGAGATGGTGGCGCCGTGCGCGGTGTTGATCGCCGTCGGGGTGGGTTGCCTAGCCGCCGGCGCCTGGCTCTTTCGCTGGGAAGAAGCCTGAGGGGACAGCCACCGATTGCCGCCCAAACCGCCACGCCGAAGGCGTGGAGGCAGTCCCCTGCAACTGGCGATTATGGGGTCATGGCCAAGCCGCGCAAGGATTCGCTTGACTTTGGGCCGGTCTTGGGCAAGAATGCTGGGCTGTCCAAGGGTAAGATGCGGGAGTCGACATTTGGGGCTGCCGGGATTCGAGATGATTGTTCGGCACATTGGGGAAGTCCGGATTTTTCCTGAAGGGATGGCCGATGGCGGGGTGTAAAAACAAGGCGGGAATTTATTGACAAATATTGCCGTAAGTTGTTTGTTTGCAGTAATAACTATCACAATTCGTATTGACTTTTTGCTCGCCTATCTGGTACAGTGGTAGTGAGCAGGAAAGGTCTTTTCTAATGGATTCCCCGGGCTACAGCATGTTTGGACGCCGCCTCGTCGAGCGCGGCATTATCACCCAGCAGCAGCTGGATGAGGCCGTCCACAAGCAAAAGACCACGATGATGGGAAAGAAGCTGGGCGAAATCCTGGTCCGCTTCGGGCATATCAGCAAGTCGCACATCACCGAGAACCTCGCCGATCAGCTCCAAATCCCGATTGTTAAATTGTCCGAACGCGAAATCCCCGAGCGCATCCGGAACCTAATCGACGTGACGGTGGCCAAGCTGTACCGGGTAATTCCCATCGAGGAACGGGGCAAGGCCCTGGTGATTGCGACGGCGGACCCCACGAACATCAATAACTTGGACAACCTGCAGCGGCTTCTCGACCGTCCGGTCGAACCCGTCATGTCCACTCCCGAGGAAATCAGCGAGGCCCTGAAGAAATACTTTGGGTTGGCGGACACGACGGTCGAGTCGATGCTGTCGACCGTGAGCAGCGCGAGCACGATGAGCACATTGTCGACCATGTCGAACCTGAGTTCGCTCGACAGTTCGGCCGGTAGCCTGGGCAGCCTTGGCAGCCTGAGCGGCTCGGACATGTCGATGAGCAGCATGAGCGTGGACGAACTCAACCTCGACGACCGCCCCGCCGCGCAGAACGACAACGGCGACGGCGACGACGACAACAGCCCGGTCGTCCGGTACGTGACGCACATCATCATGGAGGGGTACCGGTTGCGCGCGAGCGACATCCACGTGGAGCCGGGGAAGTTCGACGTGAAGGTCCGGTACCGGATCGACGGTGTCCTTCACCTGATGCCAAGGCCCCCGAAGCGGGCGCAGCAGGCGATAATTTCCCGGCTCAAGATTATGGCGGGGCTGGACATTTCCGAGAAACGGGTGCCGCAGGACGGGCGCATCAAGATGCAAATGGGCGCCAAGACGATCGACTTGCGCGTGAGTTCGTTGCCCGCCTATTACGGCGAGAGCATTGTCATGCGTATCCTGGACAAGGAGGGACTCAAGCTGGGCCTTGGCCAACTTGGGTTCAACCCGGACGACCAGCGGACGTGGGAGCAGTTGCTTTCCCAAAGCACCGGGGTAATCTTGGTCACGGGCCCGACCGGTTCGGGGAAGACGACGACGCTGTATGCGTCGCTGCATAACCTGAACAAGCCGGACACGAAAATCATCACGGTGGAGGACCCCGTGGAGTACCAATTGGGCGGGATCAACCAGGTCCAAATCCACCACGATATCGGATGGAACTTCTCGAAGGCCTTGCGGGCGATTTTCCGCCAGGACCCGGACGTGGTGATGGTGGGGGAAATCCGCGATCCCGAGACGGCCGAAATTGCGATCAAGGCCGCGCTCACCGGTCACCTTGTGTTCTCGACGCTCCATACCAACGACGCGCCGAGTTCCTTCGTGCGTCTCATCGACATCGGCATCAAGTCGTTCCTGGTCGCCTCGGGCGTGCGCGCCGTCCTTGCGCAGCGCCTAGTGCGGACGAATTGCACGTCGTGCAAGGAGCCCTATACCCCGACCGAAATCGAAATCGAGCGCCTGGGCCTTCCGGTGGACATCACGCAGTACGAGTTGCTGAAGGGTGCCGGCTGCGATAGTTGCAACCAGACCGGATACACCGGCCGCCTGGGCGTCTACGAGTTGCTCGTGACGAACGACCGCATGCGCGAGATGATCATGAATGGGGCGTCCTCCGGCGCGATGCGGATCGCGGCGCGCGAGGACGGCATGGCGACGTTGCGCGAGGACGCCTGGAAGAAGGCGATCAACGGCATCACCACGGTCGAGGAAATCAACCGGAAGACCAAGATCGATCCGCCCTTGGCCAAGAAGAAAATTAACGTGCCCCATTCGATCCCGGCCTAGTGCGGCCGGGGCCCATGCCCGATCCCAACCCTCGGCCCAATCGGCCGAATTACCCGAGGAACACGCCCCATGGCCTATGAAATGGTCAGCTTGCTGCGAATGCTGATCGACCGGGAAGGCTCCGATTTGCACCTCGCGGTGGACAACCCGCCGTCGGGGCGGGTCCATGGCCATTTGGTCCATTTTGGCGACACGCCGCTCACCCCCGAGGACAACGAGCGGCTCATGAAGAGCATCGCGTCGGTGGACAACCAGCAGGAACTCCAGGAAGTGGGGGGGACCGACTTCGGGTTCGCGTTCGAGGACATCGCCCGGTTCCGCGTGTCTGTCTTCAAGCAGCGCGGGAACATTGGGTTGGTGCTGCGTATCATTCCCCGGCGCATCGCGTCGATGGCGGAGCTCGGGCTGCCCGAGTCGATGAAGCGGGTGATCGACCAGCCCCGCGGGATGATCCTCGTGACGGGCCCGACCGGCTCGGGGAAAAGCACGAGCCTTGCCGCGATGATCGACTGGCTGAACACGGAGTTCGACCATCACATCATCACCATCGAGGACCCGATCGAGTTTTACCACAACCACAAGAAAAGCATCATCACGCAGCGCGAGGTGGGGGTGGATGTGCCGAGCTTCGCGGAGGCCCTGCGGCGCGCCTTGCGCCAGGACCCCGACGTGATTCTCGTGGGGGAAATGCGCGACCTCGAGACGATCGAGGCGGCCGTCACCGCGGCGGAGACCGGGCACTTGGTGTTCGGCACCCTGCACACGACCGGGGCCGTGCGCACCATTGACCGCCTGGTGGACGCGTTCCCGAGCAACCAGCAAGAACAAATTCGGACCCAGTTGGCCGGTAATCTCAAGGCCGTGATCTCGCAGGCGCTGATTCCCAAGAAAAGCGGGTTTGGCCGCGTCGCGGCCTTCGAGGTCATGATCTCGACGCCCGGCATCCAGAACCTGATTCGCGAGAACAAGTCTTACCGAATTACCTCGGCGATCCAGACCGGGCACAAATACGGGATGAACCTGCTCGACGAACACCTGCTCGCGCTTTACCGGAAGGGCGTCATCAGTTTCGACGCCGCCGGCAGCAAAGCCCAGAACCGGGACGAATGGGAGCAAAACGCCCGCGCCCTCGGGCTCGAGGATGGCACCCAGGTCCCGCAGGCCGGCGGGAAACACTAGCGAAGTCCAACACCGGGGCGCAGGTCCCGCAGGCGGTCACAAATCATGGCGACGATGACAAAACGGACGCTCGGCGAAATTCTCGTCGAACAAGATGTCATCTCCCCGCTCGAGCTCGACGAGGCGCTCCAGCGCCAGCGCTTGACCGGGGACTTCTTGGGCCGTGTCCTGGTCAAGATGGAGCTGTGCACGGAGCAGGACGTGCTCGAGGCCCTGGGCGTGCAGCAGGGCATGGAGCGCGTCGATCTTCCCAAGTTGAAGATCAGGGACGACGTCCTGCGGCGGGTGGCGGCCGATGTCGCCCGCTTTTACAACATCGTGCCTATCCGCGAGACGCCGGACGGCGCGCTGGTGGTCGCGGTGGCCGACCCGCTGAATATAGGTCTCCTGGACACCCTCGAGCAAATTATCGGTTGTCCCGTGCGGGGCGCCGTGAGCAACCAACGCGACGTGACCCAGAGCATCAACTCGAACTATTCCTACGAGTCGAGCGACTTGCACGGCACGCTCCAGGATCTTGTCGCCCGCGTCGGCGAAAAGGAACTCAGCTTCGACGAACTCGGGCAGATGGCGATCGTCGGCGACGTCGACAACCTGGTGGCGCTCTCGCAGGAACCCGAGGTCATCAAGATCGTCAACCTGGTCTTGCTCGAGGCGGTGCAGAAAAAGGCCTCCGACATCCATTTCGAGATGTACGAGACCGACTTCCGCATCCGTCTGCGCCTGGACGGCTTGCTTCACGAAATCGTGGCGCCGCCCAAGTCCATCTCGCTCGCCCTGGTCTCCCGCGTCAAGGTGATGTGCGGGATGGACATAGGCGAGCGCCGCCTGCCGCAGGACGCCCGCATCGAGCTCAAGATCGGCGACAGCGACATCGACGTCCGCGTCGCGACGCTCCCGACGCTCTTCGGCGAGAACTGCGTGATGCGTATCCTCGATCGGACCTCGGTCAACATCAACCTCGAGCGGCTGGGTCTGGGCGACGGCGTGCTCAAGAAGGTGCGCACCGTCATCGCCAAGCCCAACGGGATCCTCCTTGTCACCGGGCCCACCGGGTCCGGAAAGACCACGACGCTCTACGCCTGCCTCGCCGAGCTGAACGAAATCACCGAGAAGATCATCACGACCGAGGACCCCGTCGAGTTGCAGATCGAGAACCTGATTCAGTGTCAGGTCCGCGAGGACATTGGGCTCACCTTCGCGGCCTGCCTTCGCTCGATCTTGCGGCAAGACCCGGACATCGTGATGGTGGGGGAAATCCGCGACCTCGAGACGGCGCAAATCGCCATCGAGGCCTCGCTGACCGGTCACTTTGTGCTGAGCACGCTTCACACGAACAGCGCGGCCGAGACCGTCACGCGGTTGCTGGACATGGATGTCGAGCCGTTCCTGATCACCTCGGCGCTCGAGGGCGTGCTGGCCCAGCGCCTCATCCGGAAGGTGTGCCGCGATTGCCGGCAAAAGTACCGCCCCGATCCCGACGAGATGGACTTGTTGGGGGTCCCGGCGCCCTGGCGCAAGGACCCGGGATTTTCCGTCTACCGCCACAAGGGATGCGCCGCCTGCGATTTCCGCGGGTACAAGGGCCGCACCGGCGTCTACGAAATGCTGATGATTGACGAGGTCATCAAGGAAATGATTCTCGGCACGGCCATGGCCCACGAGATTCGCAAGCACGCCCGGAAGAACCAGGGCATGCTGACCCTGCGCGAGGAGGCCCTTATCAAGGCCGTGCGCGGCGAGACCACCGCCTCGGAGGTGCTGGAACACACCGAGTTCTTCGACGATTTCTAGGCCAACGCGCCCGGTAAAGGAGCAACGGAATGCCCAAGTTCGCATACAAGGCCACGAACAAGGACGGCAAGGAGACTTTCGGGATCATCGAGGCGGACAGCCAGGCCCTCGCGATCCAGGACGTGCGCACGCTCGGGTTGTTCCCGACGACCATGCGCGAAGCCAAGAAGAGCGACGAAAAACGGGCGCGGAAGCAGAAGGGCGGGATTAGCGAGCTTTATTTCGGCGGCGTCAAGTGGAAGGAGACCGTCATCCTCACCCGCCAACTGGCCACCCTCATCGACGCCGGCCTGCCGCTGCTGCGCAGCCTCAACATCCTGGTCTCGCAACAGAAACCCTCGAAGATGCGCGACATCCTCCGCGAGATCACCTCGGACGTCCAACAGGGCTCGACCTTTTCCGAGGGACTCGCCAAGCACCCGAAGGTGTTCGACCGCCTCTTCGTCAACATGGTCCGCGCGGGCGAAGTCGGCGGCATGCTCGAGGTCGTGCTCAACCGGCTCGCCGTGTTCATGGAAAAACGCATGGCCCTCAAGCGCAAGGTCAAGGGCGCCATGGTCTATCCCATTTTCGTCGTGATCGCCGCGGCCGGTATCGTGAGTTTCCTGTTGATCCGCGTCGTGCCGGTCTTCGCCGAAATTTTCGAGGAATTCGGCTCCGCGCTTCCCGCGCCGACCCAGTTCCTCGTGACTTGCGGGGACTTCATGCAGCAGAGCTGGTGGCTCCTCCTCACCGTCATCAGCGGGATCATCATCAGCATCAAGGTGATGGCCAAAATCCACTTCATCAAGCGGATTATGGACCGTGTCTCCCTCAAGATGCCCCTGGTCGGGGACCTCGTGACGAAGGTGGCGGTGGCCCGCTTCGCTCGGACCCTCGGGACGCTGCTCACCTCGGGCGTGCCCATCCTCCAGGCGCTGCGCATCACGAAGGAGACCATCGGCAACGAGGTCATCCAGAACGCCATCCAGAAAGTCCATGATCGCATCAAGGAGGGCGACACCATCGCGCGTCCCCTCGATGAAAGTAAGGTCTTCCCCGCGATGGTGGTCAACATGATCGACGTGGGCGAGGAAACCGGCGCTCTCGACGCGATGCTTAACAAGGTTGCCGACATCTACGATGCCGAGGTCGAGGCGGCCGTCGAGGCGATGCTCGCCCTGATGGAACCGGCGATCATCATCATCCTGGGCGGCATCATCGGGTTTATCGTCGTCGCGCTATACCTGCCGATCTTCAGCCTCGGCGATGCCGTGAGCGGATCGTAGGGCACAGAATTGAATACCAACACGGGCACTGAGGGGACTGCCTCCGCGCGCCGCCCGGCAGTATGGGCGGCACGCGGTGGATGTACCCGCCGCCTTTGTGAGAAACCGGGTACAGCCACCGATCGCCGCCCAAACCACCGAGCGGCAATCGGAGGCAGTCCCCTTGGCGGCCAAAGTACAACTTTGAGTACAAGCGGGTTCCCAAGCGGAGCTTGGGAACCAGAAGCGGCGTCCCCTTTTGGACGCGCCGAGACACTTTTAAACGGAAAGGCAAGGAAAATCGACCCATGAAAACCGGCACTGACGGACATAGCGGCCAACGCGGCCTTTCGTGGCACGGGCGTCCCGCCCGTGATGCATGGTCCACGGCCCCACTCTCGCCGCCGGCCAAGGCACATGGGCTGGAAGCCCATGCCACTCGCGGTTTCACCCTCGTCGAGCTTCTCGTGGTCATCGCGATCATCGGGATTCTCGCCGGCATGGTGATCCCGAATGTCGTCAACTACCTCCAGCGCGGCCAGATGGCCCGCGCCGTATCCGAGGTGCGCAGCGCCGACACGTCGCTTGCGGCCATGCTCGCGGACTCAGGCCGCTCCTCGTTCCGCGATTTCCTGTCCGCGAACGGCCGCGCTGTGTTGGGCCAGTATTCCGAGTATTGGATCGTCGAACAGGCGATGGAAGCGCAACGTTTTTATAACGACATGTTTTACGACTTGCTCAAGAACGGACGCAACGCGACGTTCTGGGCGATTGACCTGTCCGTCAAACAAAAGCTCGGCACCAGCTACATGGACATCGGCCTCGACCCCTGGAACCAACAATACAATTTCTGGCTGGGCCCCTATGGGACGATGCCCGTGTTTCACCGCTCCTACCGCAGCACGGAGGCGGCCGATGGCAGAATCATCGGCTACATCTACGACGGCGCGGCGCAGAACGCCGCGAACGCCGAGGTCCCCGGTAACCCGGCGGCGGATGACGACGTCATTTCGACGCTCGGGGGGGAATTCCGGGGCTACGGGTTCCCCGCGCCGCGCGACAAGAGGACCTACATTTACTCGAGGGGCCCAAACCAATTGTACGACGCCTTCATCACCGCGGCGCTCCTCTATAACAACGATGCCGACTTCCTCGGCGGGGGCGACGACATCAACAATTGGGACAGCGAAGCGGGCTGGGACACGGCGCCCCGCTAACGCGGAGGCCACCGGGACGCACTTATCATGGATGCACGCCGCACATATCGCGAGGGCTTCACGACGGTCGAGTTGTTGATCGTCATGGCCATCGTGGGCCTGCTGGCCACGTTGACGATCCCGATGGTGCTGCAATTCGCCGGGAGCCCGAACCGTTCGGTCACCCAGGGCGCGCGCGACCTCTACACCATGCTGCGCGCCGCGAAGATATACGCCACCACGAACAATGTCGAGACGGCGGTCGTCTATATCCAAGCGGTCAAGAGCGACGGCGAGACCGGTGCCGATCGGAATGTGTTCGATCGCTACGCCGTCGCCCGCTGGCTCCCAAGTCAGGGTGCATTCGTCCCGCTCGCAAACGAGGATGGCGCGTTCCAAGAATTCGCCAACGGCGCGTGCTTGTGGAGCGCGCGCGTTGATTTCACGCCCGAAACGACAGACGATCCCAGGTACAAGAAGATCGAATGGTTTTCTAACAATCTCAATTATCTTGGCATGGAGCAGGTGCAGATCTATTTTCCCGACTCCGGCGAGTCCCAGAATCGTCCCGCCCATGTCTTCACCACGGGCGGCGAAATACGCACATATGACAAGCAGCGCATCTCCCTGATGATGGGTCTGGCCCCCGACAGTGAACCGGACGAATGGGGTCAAGAGATTGACCTTAGGGACGAGAATGACGAGATAATCGGCACGGCCAAAATCCATGCCCGCGTCGAGCTCTACACGGCCCAGGGCCGCGTGAAGATAAGCTCGTGAGGAACGCCGCCATGAAATCCAAGCACGGTTTCACCCTTCTCGAGGTCTTGATCGCGCTGGCGATCTTGATCATTGGCATCGTCGCCGTCATGCAATTGTTTCCGCGGAGCCTGCTCAACGCGCGCGTCGCGGCCGAGAGGACCGTCACCGCCGAGCTCGCCAACTCCGTCATGGGCCAAATCCGGGCCTCGAGCGCGGAGGCGCTCTTTGGCGGACGCCTTCCCGATGGCCTGCTCTCGGTATACTCGAGCTACGGGCTCTACAGCGCCTACACGACCACGGTGCAGCGGCTGAACGGTTCGGGCGACACGTTTTTACAACAGGTGACGTTTACCGTGACCTTCGCCGACGGGCGCGAGGAACAATTCACGACCTATGTGGCGAGGCAGTAAAGGTAATTCGATAAAGGTAACCATGGATACAGAATTGCAGTTCGGAACCCAAGATAGGTTCTTTGCGCTCTTTGCGGTTAAATACAGCCCTTCAATTGAAACCGCAAGGAACGCAAAGTGCACAGCGCAGCATAGCCGCAACCCAAAAAAATGACCACGGATAACGCGGATGCCACGGATAAAAAAGAACAAGGATTGAACCGCAAAGAACGCATAGAACGCAAAGATAATGGAGTTTCCGCCGCGTGAACTCCTGCGAAGGAAAACAAGATTCTGCCGGGTAGCAGTGCGAAGAAACAAGGGCCTCCCCAAGTCCCCCTTTGAA
>CANKTP010000118.1 GCA_947486375.1 Candidatus Hydrogenedentota bacterium
TCGACGATGCGCAGCTCGACCGAGGAATAGGGGAGGCCCGCCGAGCGTGGCCGGTGCGGTTTGCTGATGCGGACACAGGTGGCCACGCCGCAGTTCTCGGTCATCCCATAGAGCTGGCGCACGCGGCAGCCAAACTTTTCCGACCAGCGGCGGGCGAGTTCCTCGGGCACCGGCGCCCCGCCGACGTCGACCTTGATGAGGGAAGTGAGGTCGTAGTTATCGACCTCGGGGTGATTGAGGATGTGCGCCAGCATCGTGGGCACGCCGGCCATGTCGGTCGCGCGGTGTTCCTGGAGCTGCTGCATGAAGCGGACGGGATCATACCAGCGGAGCTGGACGATGTAACCCTTCGAGAATTCGACCGGGACCAGGTAGCTGAAATTCATCGATCCGATGCCGAAGATGTGCGCCATCGGCAGGGCGTTGATCGAGATGATGGGCTTGTCCCGCAAATGGAGTTCCGCCGCTTCGATCACCGTTTCGCCCGAAGCGAGAAAATTTCCGTGGGTGAGCATGACGCCCTTGGGCCGGCCCGTCGTGCCGGAAGTGTAGAGCATCAGCGCCACGTCCTCCGGGGCGATCTGCGGGAGCGTGGGGGAGATGTCCGCGGCGAGCAAGGTCTCGAGCCGGTACTCCCGCGGCGTCGCGTCCGGCCTGTCCTCGCCCCCCAGCACCGCGATCCACTTCACATGGTCGAGGCCCTTCACCGCCTCCCGCACCTTGTCCGCCAACACCGCATCCGTGACCACGCAATGCGCCCCCGTGTCCCCGAAAACAAAATTCAGCTCCTGCGCCGAAAGCTGGAACATCACGGGAACCAGTGTCGCCCCCGTCCGAAATACCCCGCCGAACAGGGAGAAGACCAGCGGACTATTCATCATGCACATCGCGGCGTTGCGTCCGCGCGCGAGGCCGAGTTCCGCGAAGGCGTTCTGGAACCGCTGCGCCCGCTCGAGAATCAAGAGGTTCGAAAGCGGCTCCCCCTCGAACACCATCGCCACCCGCTCGCCATGCCGTTCCGCCGCATCAACCGCCAATTCCGCCAAATTACGTGGAGCCACGTGCCGTCCCTCCCAAGGATTAGGGTGTCAGTGAACAGTCATGGTAGAGGAAATGCAGGGCGGCGGCAAGCGCGCGGGGCGGAAAGAAGTTAGGAGGTTGAAGTTAAGACAGAATGGATGCGTGCCGCGATCTTACTTTCTGAAGTGGGGACATAAAGCTAGTCCTCTGGAGGCGCGGTTTCTGTCGGGACCTCGTCGGCGAGCTCACCAGTCATCTCGCGCATCATTTGTATGGAATTTCGCATCGTGTTGCCGTATTGCTCGACGAAGTCTCCGAAGGCGGCGTATTGCTCGTCGTCGAAGGCGTCGGCAAGGCGTTCTTGGGCGCGGGCGAGGGCGTCGAGTTGCCTGTTGATGTGCGTCTCTTGGCCGGGTATGTCCAAGTCCGTGGTGGGTTTCCCCTGGGCGAGAAAATTCTCAGGGTCTAAGCTGGCCATCATCTCCTCGACGACCGTATCGACGGCGAGCACGCGGTTCTCCGGTGTCAGGGCACCCGCGTACATGCCGACCATCATGTCCATGCTGCCCGCGAGGGTGTGCTCCGTGATGTTGTTTTCGTAGTCCTCCCAGGCGGCTAGATCGTCCTTGCTCAAGAGGGTGGCGAGACTGGCGCGGAGCCGGGTGTTCCTTTCGGCTTTCTCGCGTTCGGTTTCGTCGAAATTCGTCTCGTCGCCCGATTTCATTTGTCGGAACATCGCCGCGTTCTCTTCCGTCTTGATGGCGAGCAACGCGTCATGCACCTGCACCTTGACGTCTGGCGGCAAGTCCAATGCGTCAAACAGGCGTTTGTAGGACATGTCCAGCGTGTTTACGGCCTGTATTTTGGCCATGGTGTCGACGTCCATACTATCGAGCATCTTGGCGAGGGGGCTTTTTTTCTTGGGGTCGTCGTCCGCTGGCGTCTCGGCGGCAGGGTCTTCGGGAGCGACATCCACGGGTTCGGGCGAGGGCGGCTGCTCGACGAGGTGGGTCTCGAGTTCGCGCACGGCCTGTTCCGAGGCGTCGGCGACTTGCTTGGTAGCGGTTTTGACGGCGGTGGAGAGTTCCGCGACGCGGGCCTCGACGGCCTTCGCTTCTTCTTGTAGCGCGGCGAGCTCGGTGCGCGCCACCCGCAACCGATTGCCGAAGTATGCGACGGCGACAAGGGCCACGGCGGCGATGACCCAACCCGAGACTGCGAATGCGTTTTTCACGGCGAACCTCCCGATTGGTTGCACTGGAGGGGATTCTAACACGAGGGAGAGGCGATGAATTGCGGAATGGGGATTACGATTTGCAAACGCGGGGTTTGGTGCTGGGATTCGACGCTACCCTCGACTTTCGACATGAACTGGCGCAAATTGATGTGTTATAGTTTAGTAGTTCTATGGACACTAGGCCCCGATAGCGAGAGGGAATGAGAATCTTGCCCGTGCGGCCAAGTAAAAGCGGACCGCAGCTCGGACACAAGCCCCCGCATTGCCGGATAGACTCCGATATAAAATCCATGCGTGCAATGGGGGGCGCGGCGATTCCGGAACGGATCGCCCATGCCGTCTCCAGCGAGGCGCCCCACGGACAACTCCAGTTGAAATTTGCCCGCCGAGGCCCCAATTGGCTATAATCCCTCGCTTTTATCGCTGGGAACCTCCGTCCGCTATTGATTCGATAGACTGCGGTGCGGGGTTCCGCGTGTCTGCGGGGCCATGTTGCACCGCGTCCGTTTCACACCCCCCTCGAACAGGAGAATATCCAGCAATGCCACACAAAGACGTCTATTTCTTCGGCGGTGCGAAGGCCGAAGGCGACGCGACGATGAAGAACCTTCTCGGCGGCAAGGGCGCCAATCTCGCGGACATGTGCCGCATCGGCGTGCCCGTCCCGGCGGGGTTCACCATCACGACGGAAATGTGTACGACCTATTACGAGAACAAGGGGCGGTTCCCGAGGACCCTCGAGGGCGAGGTGCGGGACGCCATGAAGCGCGTCGAGAAGGTCATGGGGTGCAAGTTCGGCGACGCGGCGAACCCGCTGCTGGTTTCGGTGCGCTCGGGTGCGCGGCAGTCGATGCCCGGCATGATGGACACCGTTTTGAATGTGGGGCTGAGCACCAAGACCATTCCCGGCCTCATCGCCAAGACGAAGGACGAACGCTTCGTCTTCGACGCCTATCGCCGGCTGATCATGATGTATGCCGATGTTGTCATGGAGAAGGCCGCGGGCATCGAGCACAGCGACGGCGAATCGGTCCGCCATAAGCTCGAGCACGCCTTCGACGCGATGAAGAAGGATCGCGGCGTCACCGAGGACACGGCGCTCAGCGCCGACGATCTCAAACAACTTTCGGGCGATTTCAAACGCATTATCAAGGCCACCTTGAAAAAGGAGTTTCCGGACGACGCGGAGCAACAGCTGTGGGGCGCCGTTCGCGCCGTGTTCCAGTCGTGGAACGGCAAACGCGCATTCGCGTATCGCCGGATCGAGGGCATTCCCGACAACTGGGGCACGGCGGTAAACGTCCAGGCGATGGTCTTTGGAAACCTCGGTGCGACCTCGGCCACGGGCGTGGCATTCACGCGCAACCCGGCCACGGGCGAGGACAAATTTTATGGCGAATGGCTGGTCAACGCGCAAGGCGAGGACGTGGTTGCCGGGACGCGCACACCGTCCCCGCTGAACAAGGCGACGAAGACGGCGGACACGAAGGACCACAAGTCGCTCGAAGAAGCGTCCCCCAAGATTTACCGCCAGCTCGACGACATCCGTTTGAAGCTCGAAAAACATTACGGCGACATGCAGGACATCGAGTTCACCATCGAGAACGGCGTGCTCTGGATGCTCCAGACCCGCACCGGCAAGCGCACGGGTCCGGCGGCGGTCCGCATGGCGGTCGAGATGGCCGAGGCGAAGTTGATCTCGAAGGAGCGCGCGATCCAGCGCGTCAAGCCCCAGCAGTTGGACGAACTGCTTCACCCGATGCTCGACCCGAAGGCGGAGAATGCGGCCAAGTTGCTCGCGAAGGGTCTCCCTGCGGGGCCCGGCGGCGGCGTGGGCCAGGCGGTGTTCACGGCGGACGATGCGGCGGCGTGGTCCAAGCGCGGCGTGCCCGTGATCCTCGTGCGCAACGAGACCTCGCCCGAGGACGTCCACGGGATGCACGTCGCCCAGGCGATTCTCACCGCGAAGGGCGGAATGACAAGCCATGCGGCCCTCGTGGCGCGCGGGTGGGGCAAGTGTTGCATCGTCGGGTGCAGCGCCCTCGCGATCGATTCGAAGAAGAAGACCCTCACCGTGGGCGGCGTCACGGTCAAGGAAGGCGATTGGATTTCGATGAACGGCACCGAGGGCAAGGTGTACCAAGGCAAGGTCAGTGTCCTCCCGGCGCAGCCCGAGCGCAATCCGTTCTACAAGAAGATCATGACCTGGGCCGACGAAGTACGGCAGATTAATGTCCGCGCAAACGCAGAGACGCCGCAAGACGCGGCCATCGCCGTCGCGCTTGGCGCCGAGGGCATCGGGCTGGCGCGCACGGAACACATGTTCTTCGATCCGAAGCGCATCGTCCATATGCGCGAGATGATCCTCGCCGAGGACGACGCGACGCGCAAGGCGGCCGTGGCGAAACTCCTTCCGTACCAGAAGCAGGATTTCCTCGGCATCTTCAAGGCGATGGCCGGAAAACCCGTGACGGTGCGCCTGCTCGATCCGCCGTTACACGAGTTCGTCACCCTCGACGCGAAACAAATCGCCGAGCTGTCGAAAGACCTCAACATTCCCGTCGCGAAGATTAACGCGCGTATCGGACAGTTACACGAACTCAACCCCATGCTCGGGCACCGCGGCTGCCGCCTCGGCATCGCGTATCCCGAGATCACCGAAATGCAGGCGCGGGCGATCCTTGAGGCGGCGGCGGACTTGACCGCAAAGAAGGTCTCCGTTTTCCCGGAGATCATGATCCCGCTCGTGGGGCATCCGAACGAATACCTGAACCAGGAAAGAATCGTCCGGCGGGTTGCGGGCGAGATCGAGAAAGCCCGCAAGATAAAACTCAGCTACCTCGTTGGGACGATGATCGAGGTGCCGCGTGCGTGTCTCGTGGCGGACAAGATCGCCGCCCACGCGGAGTTCTTCAGCTTCGGAACCAACGACCTGACCCAGATGGGCTTCGGGTTCTCGCGCGATGACATCGCCGGCTTCCTGCCCGACTATCTCGAACAGGACATTCTTCCGGACGATCCCTTCCAGACGCTCGACCAGGAAGGTATCGGCCAACTGGTTCAAATGGCCGTCGAGCGCGGACGCAGCGTCAATCCGAAACTGAAGATTGGCATCTGCGGCGAACACGGGGGCGATCCAGCATCGGTGAAATTCTGCCACCGCATTGGACTCGATTACGTCAGCTGCAGCCCGTTCCGCATCCCGATTGCGCGTTTCTCGGCGGCGCAGGCGGCCCTCGAGACTCCGCGTGTGGCAAAGTCCGATGGCAAGAAGGGCAAGGACAAAGCCAAGGGCAAGGAAAAGAGCAAGTCGAAGGACAAGAAGAAAAAGAAGAAGTAATTCGAGAGTCCGTTTTTCGATTCACGGGCCGGTGACTCTCGGGTTACCGGCCCGCTGCATTTTTGCCGAGAGCGTGGTCAGGTTTCCGGGGGGAAATTCGGGGGACGCTTTTCGTGGAAGGCCTGGATGGCCTCGCGGAAATCGCCGGTTTGCACGGCCAGCGCCTGCGACCGGTTTTCCATGTACAGCGCGGCCTCGAGGCTGCCCGCGTCGATGCTGTGGTTGAGCATCTCCTTTGTCATGCGGATGCCAAAGGGGCTTTTCTGCATGATGATCCGGGCGATTTCCAACGCGGCGGCAACCGACTCGCCGTCGGGCACCACGCGGGACACGTATCCGATGCGTTCAGCCTCGGCCGCGCCCATTGCCCGCCCGGTATAGAGCAGTTCCGCCGCGCGCGAGAGCCCGATGAGACGCGGGAGAAAATACGTGCTGCCGACATCCCCGCCGGACAAGCCGATGTTGATGAATGAGCAAATGAACCGCGCGCTCTCGGCAGCCACTCGAACATCGCAGGCCATCGAGAAGGAGAACCCTCCGCCTGCGGCCACGCCGTTGATTGCCCCGACGATCGGCTGCGGTATTTTTCGCATGTGCTGCACGACGTCCGCGATGGTGCGCTGCGAGCGGTATTGTTGCGGGACGGTGGGTGTGGCGGGCCGTTCCGCCTTGAGGTCCGTCCCCGAACAAAAGCCGCGTCCCGCGCCGGTGAGAATCACGACGCGAATCGAGAGGTCGGTCTCGATGGCCGTGAGACAGGCATGGAGTTCCGCGACCAATTCCATGCTCATCGCGTTCAGGCATTCGGGACGATTCAGGGTGAGGACCCCGATGCCGGGCTCGGGGCGGTCGAGAGCGAGGGTATTGTAGATTGTCATTGCGGGTCTCCCGTGTTGGGCTGGATTCAGTCAAGTATAGCGGGGGACCCTGTGGCCAAGAAACCGCCTCTCCCGCTTCTCCAAAGTCTTTGACAAGGCGGCGGTTGCCCTGTATACTACTGGCCGGTTTGCATTGCCCTCACGGCGCGGGCCATGCCCCCGTGTACGGTCAAAAAATCTCCATGAAGGGAGGTTAAGTTTAGTGACGAAAGTTCGTGTCCGGCCCGATGAGCCGTTCGAGAAGGCCTTGCGGCGCTTCAAGAAGAAGTGCAACAAGGAGGGCCTCATGCAGCGCCTCAAAGAAGTGAAGCATTTCGAGAAGCCGAGCGAGAAGCGCCGCCGCAAATTGGCCAAGGCCATTGCGCGCCAGGCGGCCTCGACCGCGGAATAGGGCAATCGCCTTTTTCAACTAGTAGACTCCGGCAGGGTTGCGAATGCAGCCCTGCCGTTTTTTCATGTCATGGACATGGCCATTGGAGCGCGGGACGATGGGCATCACGCTTGGGTTGGATGTAGGGACGAGCGGCACAAAGGCCGTCGCGGTGGACGCCTCGGGGGCCGTATTGGCGTCGGCCCTCGTCGAATATCCGCTGTCGAGCCCGAAGCCAAATTGGGCGGAGCAAGACCCGGCGGATTGGAAACGCGCGGCGGTCGCGGCGCTTTCCCAATTGGCGGCGTCGCCCGCAGTACGGTGCGGGGACATCAAGGCCTTGGGCCTGACGGGCCAGATGCACGGCTCCGTATTCCTCGACAAGGACAACGCGGTGCTGCGCCCGGCGATCCTGTGGTGCGATCAACGCACGGTGGAACAGTGCGACCATATTACGTCGACGGTGGGGGAGGAGCGCCTCATCGAGATGGTGTGCAACCCGGCGTTGACCGGATTTACCGCGCCCAAGATTCTGTGGTTGCGACAACACGAACCCTCCGTGTACGAAAAAGTGAAGACGGTCCTGTTGCCGAAGGACTACATCCGTTTCGTGCTGACGGGGGAATTCGCGACGGACGTGGCGGACGCCTCGGGCACGCTGTTATTTGACGTGAAGAACCGGACGTGGCACGACGAGTTGATGGGCCTGCTGGGCATCCCGCGATCGTTCATGCCGCGGGCCTTCGAGGGGACGGAAGTTACCGGCGCGCTGACGCGGGAGATGGCCGAGGCCACGGGGCTCCCCGCAGGATTGCCCGTGGTGGCGGGCGGCGGTGACCAAGCAGCTGGCGGCGTGGGCTGCGGCATCGTGCGGAGCGGGGCAATCTCGGCGGCGCTCGGGACGAGTGGCGTGGTCTTCGCCTTCGCGAACGAGGTGTCGCGCGATCCGAAGGGACGTGTCCACACGTTCTGTCATTCGGTGCCCGGGAAGTGGCACGTGATGGGGGTGATGTTGAGCGCGGGCGGATCGTTGCGCTGGTTCCGCGATGCGTTGTGCCGGCCGGAGAAGGCCGTGGCGTCCGAGACGGGCGCGGACCCCTACGAGTACATCACGGCGATGGCGGAGATGGCGCCGCCGGGTAGCGAGGGCTTGACCTTCCTGCCGTACCTCACGGGAGAACGGACGCCGCACAAGGACCCCTTCGCGAAGGGCGCGTTCATCGGGTTGTCGTTGCGGCACACGAAGGCGCACATGGCGCGGGCGGTGCTCGAGGGCGTGGCCTTCGGGATGCGGGACAGCCTGGAGATCGTCCGCGAGATGGGCGTGCCGATCGCGCAGGTGCGCGCGTCGGGCGGCGGGGCGAAGAGCGCGTTCTGGCGTCAGATGCAGGCGGACATCAACCATGCGCCGCTCGTGACGTTGAACGCGGACCAGGGGCCGGCCTTTGGCGCGGCCCTGCTCGCGACCGTCTGTGCCGGGACCTACGGCACGGTGGAGGAGGCCTGCGATGCGACCATTCGCGTGGTCGACACCTGTGCGCCGGACGCGGGACGGTCGGCGATCTACGACCGATGGTTCAAGATTTATCAAGGTGCGTATCGTGCGTTGGCGCCGGGATTTCAGGACGCGGCGCGCCTGTTGGGTTAGAGGAGGATTGATCGTCCATGCGCAGTGAATTCAAGCATTGGGTCCCCGTGACGGTCCGGTTTCGGGACATGGACGCGATGGGCCACGTGAATAGCGCGGTCTACCTGACGTACTTCGAGATCGCGCGGATGTGGTACTTTCAGGCATCCGGGCTCGAGGGGATGAAGGTGAAGGGAAAGATTGGTCCGGCGGTGGTGTCGCAGACCTGCAACTACCGGCAGCAGGTGTTCTTCCCGGCAGAGCTCGACGCCGGGATCCGCACCACCGGCATCGGCACGAAGAGTTTCTCGGTCGCCTACGAGTTCTACCTGCGCGGAACGGACACCCTAGTGGCCGATGGCGTTACCGTCATGACTTGGGTGGACTACGAAGTGGCAAAGGCGATTCCGGTGCCGGAGACATTGCGGCGAAACTTGGAGGCGCTCGAGGGGCGCTCATTCGAGAAAGTCCACGCATGACGTCCGGCGCAATTACCCGGGAGTATGGTAAGTTAACCCTCCGGATTCGTCCGTGGAGAGTGGAATGAAAACCCAATTCGTCGAAAAGCTCCAAGAAGGCGACGTGGTCAACGATTATTTCGTCGCGACGCGTAAGGACCTGCGGGACGCGCAGAGCGGCAATAAGTTTCTCGGCATGTCGTTCAAGGACCGCACCGGCGAGATTGGCGGCGTGATGTGGAACAACGCGGTCTCCGTGGCCGGCATGTTCGAGGTGGGCGACGTCGTGAACGTGCGGGCGACGGTGAATTCGTACCAGAACCGCCTACAGTTTCGCGTCGACCAAGTGCTGCCGCTAAAGGCGGGAGACTTCGACCCCGTCGACCTGGTATTCGTTCCCGGGGACACCGATCGTGTCGTCAAGGAATTTCGGGCGATCATGGAGACGGTCCAGGATCCCTGGCTCCGGCCGCTGATCCAAGGCCTCTTGGCGGACGACATGCTGATGGCCCGGCTCGCGCAGGCGGCGGCGGGCCGCAAGTGGCACCACGCCTATCCCGGCGGGCTGATCGAACATTGTTACGAGATGGCGCGGATCGCGGAGACGGTGTGCGCGTTGTACCCGAACATCAAGCGCGACCTGCTGATGACGGGCGTGTTTGTCCACGACATCGGGAAGCTCGAGGAGATGACGCACGATTTGCTGGTGGACTACACGACCGTGGGCAAACTTGTGGGGCATTTGCAGATCGGGTGCCACATGGTCAGCGAACGGCTCGATGCAATTCCCGGTTTCCCCGAGCCATTGCGGATGCAGTTGTATCACCTGATCCTGTCGCACCACGGGGAAAAGGAACTCGGATCTCCCGTCGTGCCAAAGACGGTCGAGGCGATCGTATTGCACCACATCGACAATCTGGACGCCCAGGCAAACGCCTTCACGCGCGTGGTCAAGGAAACGCGCAGCAAGGGCCAGGAATGGTCGGATTTCATCCCGATGATCGACCGGAACATCTGGGTCGGCGAACGATAGCGGTCCTCACGAACATTTAACGGCCCCGAGTCCGGCGTTGCGCCGAACCCGGGGCCGTTCGTATTTATTCAACCCGTTGCCGCTCCACGGGGCCGATGTCCAACTCGAAGGCTAGGCCTGTCGATTGAACAACAGCCCAACGATGTTGCGAATACGGGCGGCGACCCGCAAATCTTCCTCAGGGGGGATCTGCTTGATCACCTGATCTTCGGCATTGACGATCTGAGCGACGATGCGATCGCTCGCCTCGTCCACCCGCAATCGCGTTCCGCCTCGGGTTTTCGCCGCGGTCCGCGCGGCGAGGCGGTCCGGGGCCTTGGGCGCCGGTTCCTCACCACGCCGGACGCGTTCGTCCCGCGCAGGGTGCGCTTCCGGGTCATCCCCGGAAACGCGAGAAACAGACGCCGGGGCGTGCGCCACGGGAGTCGCCGCGGCGCCTTGCGGCGGCGGCGGCCCGATCGCGTTCACATCCATGATCCGTCTCCTTTCTTCCTACGGGTGCGCGTCCCATGACGAAACGCGCGCCCGTTTACCCCCCGGCTTAGCCGAGAAGTTGCAGTGCCGTTTGCGGCACCACGTTTGCCTGGGCAAGGATCGAGGTGCCCGCGCTCACCAGGATTTGGTTCCGGGTGAAACGGATCGTCTCAGTGGCGATGTTCGCGTCACGAATGGCGCTTTCGGCCGCCGACGAGTTTTCCTCCTCGATCGCCAGGGTGTTGATGGTGAACTCGAGACGGTTTTGCTGGGCACCGAGGTTGGCGCGTGCCGTCCCCAGGTTCGTCAGCGCCGAGTCCGCCAGGGTGATGGCGGAAGTCGCGCCGATGATCGACGAGATGTTCGCCGCGCTGATGCCAACGCCCGTCGCCGTGCCGGCGGTGAATACCACCTGCTGCGTCTGGCCGCCCTTCGCGCCCACTTGCAGCAGCACGCTGCCGAGCGCGGAGATCGGGTTGATGCCGTTGAACTCCGTGTTGAACGCGATCGCGTCAATCTGGGAGACCAACTGCGCAACTTCCGCCTGGAGATCCGACCGGTTGGTGGCCGAGTTCGTGCCGTTGGCCGACTGCACCGCGAGCTCGCGAATGCGTTGGACAATCGACGTGGTCTCGCTCAGCGCGCCTTCCGCCGTTTGCAAGAGGCTGATGCCGTCCTGCGCGTTGCGTTGGGCCACTTGCAAGCCTCGCACGCGGGAGTTGAAGCCCTCGGCAATGGCCAGCCCGGCCGCGTCGTCCGCGGCGCGATTGATGCGCAGGCCGCTCGACAACCTCTCGAGCGACTTACCCAATGCGTTGGTCGACCTGCGTAACACGCGGCTCGTGTTGATCGCGGCGACGTTTGTGTTTACTACGAGTCCCATTGTTCTTCCTCCATGAGTGGCTTCCGGGGGGTCCCTCCCCCGACGCCGTTTAACGTGCTACCGCCGTCCCCGGCCCGCGCCGCCACGAGGCGGCCGCGCCGAATCCGGCGTCTTCTCCCTTTGATGAACCTCCTTCCTAAAGTTTTGCTGGACTGGGTCGATATACATCCCAGCCGCGGCAGCGGCCCTCGAGTAGGGCCCGCCGCATGGACATTTGCACCAGCACTTCCGCCGTGTGGCCCAGGAACGCGCACCCGTTCCCACAGCACGGCGGAAGTGCTTATTTTTTTTTCGCCGCAAGCGCACCCGGTTGCGAGCTTGCGCGAACAGGCCGACGGTCCGCATGTGCGAGCCGCCAGCCGGTCTTATTCATTCAAGTGTCACTTAATGCCCGCGGATTCCCCGCCAAATGCCCGAGATTTACCCGAGCAATTGCAACGCTGTCTGCGGTATGACATTTGCCTGCGCCAGGATCGATGTGCCCGCACTCACCAGTATCTGGTTGCGCGTGAACTTGATCGTCTCGGTGGCGATGTTCGCGTCGCGGATGGCGCTTTCCGAGGCCGCCGAATTCTCCTGCTCAATGGCGAGGGTATTGATCGTGAATTCCAACCGGTTTTGCTGCGCACCGAGATTGGCCCGGGCGGTACCGAGGTTGGTCAGCGCGGAGTCCGCCAAACTAATGGCGGAGGTGGCGCCGATGATGGACGAGATGTTTGTCACACCGACACCAAGGCCCGTGGCAGTAGCCGCGTTGAAAACGACCTGTTGCGTCTGGTTGCCTTCAGCCCCCACCTGCAGTAGCACGCTGCCCAAGGCCGAGATTGGATTGATGCCGTTGAACTCGGTATTGAAGGCGATGGCGTCGATTTGGGAGATTAACTGCGCGACTTCCGCCTGGAGATCCGAGCGGTTGGTGGCCGAATTCGTGCCGTTCGCCGACTGCACCGCAAGCTCGCGAATGCGCTGGACGATCGACGTGGTCTCGCTCAGCGCGCCTTCGGCCGTTTGCAGCAGGCTGATGCCGTCCTGGGCGTTGCGTTGGGCGACCTCGAGTCCGCGAACGCGGGAGCGAAAGCCCTCCGCGATCGCCAGCCCGGCGGCGTCATCCGCCGCGCGATTGACGCGCAGGCCGCTCGACAGCCTCTCGAGCGACTTGCCCAATGCGTTGGTCGACCGGCGTAACACGCGGCTCGTGTTGATCGCGGCGACGTTTGTGTTGACTACGAGTCCCATTGTTCTTCCTCCATGATGTGGTCTTCCGGGGGGTCCCTCCCCCAGCGCCATTCAATTCGTTTTCACCGCCGCCGGCCGAATCCGCCCCATGGCGGACTTTACTCCCGCGGGGTCTTCTTTTTTCGTGTCACCTCCTGTCTCAAGTTCCTCGCGCCCGGGCCGATGAATACCCCAGCGGACGCCTTCCGCGATGGCCGGGCACAGGGCCCGCAGCGCGGTTGGCATCGCCACGGCGCATCGGGCCGCGAACGGTGTCCCGGACGCGCCGCGCGGATCGACCGCGAA
>CANKTP010000119.1 GCA_947486375.1 Candidatus Hydrogenedentota bacterium
TGCCTTTCGTTCCGTCATCGTGAGCCTCATGGCGCTACCTCCCATTCCGGGAGGAGCTTAGTTGTCCCAAGGTATCCAATCTATTTCGGATACTTTCTCTTCATGAGGCAACGAATGCGCTTCGGATACTTTTCTGATGAGTCAATTCGGTGCCTTGTAATTCCGGGGCACACGCGGTTAAGATTGCGCACAAGCCGGGCGTTATCCGGCGAATCTCCGGAATTATGAGGGAACAAGACGCAGTGGCTAACGGATTTCTCGTAAAGCAGTCCGATCGGGAGCGCCGGAATCGAGTTCCCATCGGCGACTTTCTTATCGTGGGCCGCACGAGCGAGTCGGGTTATGTCCTTGACGATTCCTCCGCATCGAGGCAACATGTGGAAATTCGCGCCCGGGGCGGGGTCTATTACTGGCGGGATTTGGGGAGCACAAACGGGACCATCGTAAACGAGCGGGTGCAGCCGGAAGGGCGGTTAAACCACGGCGACCACATCCGAGTGGGCAATACCACGCTTATTTTCGAGCAGGACGAAGGCCCTCCCAAGATGACCCCATCCACGTACCCGACCGCGCCGATCGAGACGCCAGAGCAGGACGTGTCGACCGCGAAGATTGACGTGCGCGAGAACGAGTTGCTGAAGGCGGTTTATTCGGTAATGAATGACGTCGCGACGAACTACGATCCGTGCAGCCTAGTGGACAACATCCTTGAGACGACCATGCGTGCGATCGGGGCACAGCGAGGCGCGGTCCTTTTTGCCGGGGGCGAAGCGGACGTGCTGAAACCGTGCCCGATTTGCTCCGAAGTGCATGTCATCAAGGACGGGCAACTTTCGCGCTCGGACGTGGCCAAGATCCGGATCAGCAACACGGTCGCCCGGCGCGTGCTTGATGGGGGCGAAAGCATCCTATTTCAGGATACCGACATCAATGACGACTTGGCCCAGGCGAGCAGCATTCTCGCGTTGAAATTGAGGTCGATCATTTGTGTGCCCCTGAAGGGAAAACTCGGCACGCTCGGCATCCTGTACATCGACAGCGACCGGCCCAAGCAGCAATACACCCAGGACCATATGCTTCTGAGCACCGCGGTGGGCAATACGGCTGGCCTGGCGATCGAGAACGCCCAGATGCACCAGCAGATACTCGACCGCCAACGGATGAACCAAGAAATCGAGTTCGCGGGGATTATCCAGGACGGGTTCTTGTTCAAGAAATGGCCCGAGCCGAGCCCGCAATTCGATGTGTTCGGCGACACCCGCCCTGCCAAGACCGTCGGGGGAGACTTTTACGACTTTATACGCCTCGGCCAGGATAGATTGGGAATCCTGATTGCGGATGTCAGCGGCAAGGGGGTGCCGGCGGCGTTGGCCATGGCGCAGCTTTTGGCCGAATTCCGGGTCCGGGCCATGCAGGAATTGAATCCCGGTGCGGTACTCGCGGCGTTGAACGAGACGATGGCGGAGCGTAGCCAGAGGGGCATGTTCTGCACGATGTGCTACCTGACCGTCGATCTGGCCTCGGGCCGGGTAACCTGCGCCAACGCCGGCCACCATCCCGTGCTCCGGATCCGCGGGAAGGACATCCAGGAATTTTCCGATGCCTCGGGACCGCCAGTAGGCATCCTCCCGGGCGTCGTCTGGCGAGACCAGGAGACTACGCTCGCGCGCGGCGAGGCATTGCTGATGTATACCGATGGAATCGTCGAGGCCCGCGGCACCGTTTCCCGCGGCCTGCTCAAGCGCTCGGAGTCAATCGCCGAATACGGGGTCGAATCCCTCCGCGAGTTGTTGTCGCGCCATCACGGCGCGACCGCCCGGGCCATGGTGGGCGCGGTTATCGAGGACGTCAACCGGCACACCCGCCCCGGCGCGCCGCACGACGACTGCACCCTGATCGCGCTCAGGTATTCCGGGTGAGGGACGCGGACGTTTCTGTCGAAGTGGCCTCGGACCCGCTGCTGTTGGGTCCGGTGCGGAGTTTGGTCCGAACCTATTTGGAGGCCCTTGGAATCGGCCAGGACCTGCGCGATGACGCCGTGCTGGCCGTGGACGAAGCGTGTACTAACAGCATTCGGCATGCCTACGGCGGCCCTTGCGACCGCAGCTACTGGATCACGCTCCGGAGCGCCCCGGACTGGGTGGAGATCGAGCTGCGCGACGAGGGGAACCCGGCCCCGGCCTCCAAACTGGAACGCAAGGAGTTGGCCCCGCCGCCGGGCCAGGAGCATGTGGTTCCGGGCGGTCTCGGGGTACAACTCATTTACAGCGTGTTCGATGACGTTACGTTTTGCACGGGCGAAGATTCCGGTAATTGCGTGACCATGAGACTAAAGCGCCCAATCGCATTGAAACAAACGGAAGGATAGGTCACGGATGGCATTGACGGTGACAGTGTTCCAGCGGGGGGACATCCGCGTCGTGCGGGTCCAAGGCGAGGTGGACCTGAATTCCTCGCCGCAATTGCGTGCGGCCATTTTGACCGGGGTCGGCGAGTCGACCGGCATAGGAGTCGATCTGAGCGACATCCAGTACATGGACAGTTCGGGCGTCGCCACGTTGGTCGAGGGATTTAAGGCATGCACGGCGAAAAAGCTCTCCTTTCTCCTGCTCTCTCCGTCGTTGCCCGTGATGAAGGTCCTCAAGTTGGCGCGGCTCGACAGCCTCTTTCGGATTGAAGATACGCCGTGATAGCCATCGCGGGGCATACCGGCCGTGCGGCGCTCCAGGCCATCCAAGCCTCGCTACAAGTGTGTCTCTTGATGGTCAACACATTCGTATGGACGGTCGTGGCCCCGTTGCGCGGCCGGGGTTTCCGCACGCGATACGCCGTGCAGCAGTTCGTGGAGTATGGCGTGAATTCCCTCCCCATCGTCACGCTGATCTGTTTCTTGATAGGCGCAATCATGGCGATGCAATCTTCCTATCAATTGTCCCGGTTCGGCGCCGTGCACCTCGTCGCGAATTTGGTCGGGGTATCGGCGATGCGGGAGTTGGCGATCCTGATGACCGCGATCATCATCGCCGGCCGGAGCGGGTCTGCGATCACCGCGGAGATCGGGACAATGAAAGTCTCCGAGGAGATCGACGCGCTCGAGGTCATGGGGCTCAACGTGAACAAGTTCCTAATCGCCCCGAAATTTGCGGCGATGGTGCTTGCGGTGCCCATGGTGACCATTATCGCCGTATTGATGATGATTGCGGGGGGCTACACCATATCCGTCTTTGTCCTAGGCTTGGACGCGATGCGCTACATCGAGCAAACCGCCGACGCCTTGACCGCGAAGGACCTGGTCATCGGCATGACCAAGAGCGTGTTTTTCGCTGTCGTCATTTGTTGGGTGGGCGTGTACCGGGGATTTCAAGTCGCGGGGGGGGCCGAGAGCGTGGGGAGGCAGACGACCTCCTCGGTGGTCACCTCGATCTTCGTCATCATCGTCCTCGACATGATCTTTACCGTGTTCTTTTATTTCGCCTTCTGATGCCGGGAGTGAAACCAAGCGACTCGATCCCATGAGCGATGCCGCCGAAAACATAATCGACGTGAAGGACTTGGTTGTCCGCTATGGCGACCGGACCGTGTTGGACGGAATCACCCTGTCGATCAAGCGCGGCGAGACCTTCGTGATTCTCGGCGGAAGCGGTTGCGGAAAGAGCACCTTGTTGCGAAATCTCTGCGGCTTGATGCGGCCCCAAGGAGGGAGCATCGTCATCGGCGGGCGGGACTTCACCGCGATGAGCGACACCGAGCGCGTCGAGGCCCGCAAGCGCATGGGGATGTGTTTCCAAGGGTCCGCCTTGTTCGGATCGATGACCGTGGGGGACAACGTGGCCCTTCCGCTGCGCGAGCACACAAAACTCGAGGAGTCCACCATCGACATCATGGTGAAAATAAAGCTCGAGTTGGTGGGACTGAGCGGCTTCGAGGACTACATGCCCTCCGAATTGAGCGGCGGCATGAAGAAGCGCGCGGGATTGGCGCGCGCCATGGCGATGGATCCCGAGGTGATTTTTTACGATGAACCCTCGGCCGGCCTCGATCCGGTCGTCGGGGCAGGGTTGGACATGTTAATCCGGAAGATGCAGCTCACCTTCGGCCTCACGAGTGTCGTGGTCACGCACGAGATGGAAAGTGTTAAACTAATTGCCGACCGCGTGTGCATGCTCGACAAGGGGAGGGTGATCGGCATGGGGACGCTCGACGAATTGCGCGCCCTCGATCATCCCTTCGTGCGGCAGTTTTTCGACCGCCGGCCGGATGAGGAAGGCGGCGACAGTTCGCAGTATTATTTGTCCATCACCGGCGACATGCGGTGACATCGAATGGAAGGAAAGTGCATTGGCAGGCGGCAAGGCTGAGTTTACCAAGACGGAAATCAAGGCGGGGATGCTCGTACTTTCGAGCCTCCTCGTCCTGGTCGTCTTTGTGGCCGCAGTCACGGGGTGGCGGCCGCCCCAAGCCTCGAAAACCTTCAACGTGTTCTTCGCCGACACGGGCGGTCTCAACGCCGGCGCGGAGGTGCGATTCGGCGGCTTCAAGGTGGGCCGCGTAATCGAGATTGCGCCGGCACCCGAAAGACACTCTCAATTGCGAATTGTGGCGCGCGTCAACGAATCTACCCCCGTGAATGCCAAGAGCACGGCCTTCATCACCCAGGTATCGCTCACCTCGGAGAAGCATGTCGAGATTACGACCGGGGAAGATGGAGCGGCGCTGCTGGACGGCGGCGCCGATATCCCAGGCGGCGTGGGCGGTCTGTTCGGCCAGGTGGACGCGGTGGCCGGCGGACTGGTCGGCGTGCTCGAGGACGTCCGGACACTCATCGCGGATGTCCGCGATGTCGTCGGGAACGTGCAGGAACTGGTGGGTGTCGAGGACGCCGGGGGAAAGCCCCAGATGACGCCCGAGGAACAGCGTACCGTGGCGGAGATATTCACGACGGTGGACGATACTATCGGCAAGGGGCGCGACTTGGTGGGCGATATCCAGGACGTGGTCGTCGAAAACAAGGACGAAATCGGGGCGATCATGGCGAAAGCAAAGGAGATCGCGGACTCGACGCACACGTTGATCGGGAACCTGGACAGCCTGCTCGCCGAAAACCGGGACTCGATTACCGGGGCGGTGACCGACGTCAAGCACATCACGGCGACCGTATCCGAGACGATGGACTCGTTGGCGGCGCAGATCGACGAATTGACAGGCCTGCTTCGGAGCACCTTGACGAACGTGGAGTCGATCAGTGGCGAGGCCCGCGTGCTTATCGAGCGGAACGGGCCGGCCATCGAGGACCTCATCCTGGATGCGCGGGAAATGGTGCGTAACCTGAAGGATTTCACCCGGACGCTGGCGGACCAACCGCAGTCGGTGGTCCGCGGAAAGTCGCCGGCGGGAAGGCCATGATCGGAAACCGGGAGAACTCGCGATGAACCGGGTCTTGGGTGCGTTGGTATTGGGGCTATGGGCGGGCTGCGCCTCGGCCCCCGAGTTCAACTATTACACGCTGGACATGCGTTCTTCCGGATTGGCGAAGCCGACGGCGAATATCGAGATTGCCGGGATTCGGCCGGCGGAGGCCTTGGCGCGGCCCGAGATTCTCATCCAAGCCGAGCCGACACGGGTCGAATACTACGCGACCGACCGTTGGGTTTCCGGTATCGGTTCGATTCTCTCGGAGAAGCTCCTGTCGGAGTTCGGTGCGCCGGATTCGTCGCGGCAGACCCTGGCGCTCGATGGAGATGTCCTTGCGTTCGGTCAAATCGATACGCCCGGGGGCGCCGAGGCCTACATCAAGGTCGAATTGTCGATTCGGAAGACTTCGCAACGGCGAAACGAAATACCGCTGTTCAAGAAGACCTACGAACGTAAAATGCCCGCGGCGAGCGCGTCTCCGGCGGATGTGGTGAAGGCATTATCGTCCGGGGTCGAGGCAATCGCGGCCGAAGTCGCGCAGGACATTGCCCGAATCCCGAGCGAAGCCGAGGGCACATGAGCGGGACCCACTCCCCAGCGGAACACCTCACGTCGTACGAGCGGGCGGTTTGTTATTACACACTCCCGAAGGTCGTTACCCCGGTAGGCTATGGCCTGGTGGCGGCGTACATTGTGTGCTTGCTCGAGGCGGTGGGATTGTTGCTGTACGGATGGATAGCCGGGAACGAGGTCCTGACGCGATGGGGCATCGTCGCGGTCGCCGCGATGATCGGCTTCGGCGTGCTGGCATTCCTCCTGCGCGCCTTCTTCAATGACCTTCGCGAGCGTCAACTTCTCAAGGGGGGCAACATCCTCTCCGACAATGATTTCGACCGCGGCGACGTGCCCGATCCTCTTGCCAGAAACTTACTCCTGTGCTTTTCCCTCAGGGATGAGGGCGGCGCGCGCGCGATCAAGGACAACGACGGAGCGGTCCGGTACACGGTGACGCCCGGACCTGGGCGCGGCACGAAGACTGTCACCGGGACGGACGGCACCGTACTCTCCATGCGCCATGCGCGGGGCCTGTTGGGGCTGGGTGTGTTCACGGGAAGCGCCGGGACAACGACCGTTTCGAGTGGCGACCACCCCGTGGCCACGATACGCCGTCGCATAAGTTTTTCCGATCCGATAGCCCACATCGAGTGCATTCCTCCGAAGGGGGAGCCGGCAATCGTCAAGAACCGAAGCCTGTTCCTCGGCGCGCGATTGATCGGCCGCGTATACTATGTCCGCGGACACGTGTATCTTGACGTGGAGCGGGAACCGTTTCACGACGGGATACTTGGATTCTTTGCGTCGATGGCCTAGGCGGGAGCGAACTTAATCATGACCGAGACGGAATTCGGCGAAAATGTGTCCGGGCGGCGCGACTTACCGCCCTCGGAAGATATTGCGATCGAGCTAGTCATGGGCGACGAATTGCTCATGAACGTCACGGGGCGGAACTTCATGGTCGAAATCCTCTCGATCGCGGGGGACACCATGCGGGTCGCCTTTCCGGGCATCGACTATCCGGTCGAGGGGATGCTCGTGGATTTCGAACTGCACGATCCCGAGGGGTTCTCCTATTTTCAGGCCGTGGTCGTGCAGGGACCTCGCGCGGACGGAGACGGCGTCGTGCTGCGGTTGCCCGACTTGGCGCAACGCGCGACGCACCGCGACTCGGCGCGAGTCCCCACGGATATCGATGTAACCTTGACGGAGGAGGGGGGCGCTACCGCGCCCGGAAAATTGCGCAACCTTAGTTCCGGCGGCGGGTTTATTGAGACCGGCGCCCATTTTGCGGAAGGGTCGTCGGTGGCGATGGCGGTGGATATCCCCAATGTGGGCCGTAAGAACGTGGACATACAGATATTGCACGTGACCGAACCGCGGGCGACCGACATCGGGCCGATCTATTCTTACGGCACGCGATTCACCGGGTATGAACCGGGGGCAGGCCGGGCCTTGACGCAATATCTCTGGGACCGATTGATCGAACTATACCCCTCCGTGTGAAGGACCCCTGCGGCTTCTCGCCGCGTTATTTGGGGACGGGCTCCTCCCGAAAAAATAGCGCTACGCCCACGAACGTGATCATCCCGATCGCCGCCGGGACGAGCCAGAATCGTTCATAGTCAATCGACCCCGTGCCGGGATCGGTGAGGGCCCGCCCAACCGCTCCCGCCGCGAGAAATCCGAGCAGGATGGATATGCCCAAGCTCACGAACGAATAGAGCTGTTGAACCCCGGACCGAGTGTCAGGCGTCGAATGCTCGTTGATATAAATGTACGCGGCGGCGAAGAAATAGGCGTATAGGATGCCGTGTGTCGCGATCGACAGGATGATCGCCACGGGGTGCGTGGTGAACGCGAATACCGCCGTGCGGACCGCCTGGATGAGGATTCCAAGCAACAAGGTGTTCTTTGTGCCGAAGCGGGCCATGCTCATTCCAAGCATGGCAACGAAAATCACCTCGGATATCTGCCCGATGCTCATGATGGGCATGATGTACTGGTCGCCAAATCCCGCCCGGCTTAAGTAGGGCCCCATGCCGTAGTAATAGAATTGGTGGACCATGCCATTTAGCACGGTGGCGAGGCAGAGCACGACGATGCTCGGGCGCGTGAACACCTTGAGCGCGTTCATCGACCACACGCCCTCCGGCGCGGCGGTCGACGGGCGCGATCGCGGGAGGGTCAATGCATACACCCCGAGCGCGAAGGAGACCGCCGCATTCAATAGGAACCCGTGCGCCAAGCGGTTCGTGCCGCCATCCCCTCCTTGAATCCACGCATACCCGAATATCCACGCCACGCCAATCCAAGACACGGTGCCCCACATTCGGACGGCGCCGTAGTCGCGCCTCGGATCGACGGAGTGATGAAAGATCACCGCGTTCATCAAGGCGACCGTCGGCGCGAACGCCAAGCCGTACACGAAATAGACGACGATGAACCCGGCAAAGCTTTGTTCCTGATAAAGCCATAGCATCACCACTCCGCCGATGAAATTACAGAGCGCCAGTAGGCGCTCGGAACTGATGTACCGGTCGCCCACATAAGCAGCCACGGGCAGTATCGCCATCGACGCAAGCGGCGACATGGCCATCACCAACCCCACCTCGAAGGCGTCGAAGTGCAATGAATTCTTGAGGTAATGGCTGAGTACGGGTACCACGGCCCCGGGGGCCATGAACTGGAGGAAAATGGCAAGGCTTAGGCGAAATCGAAGATAGGGTGACACGGCGGTTTCCGGGGGGAATGGTCCCCAAAAGATGGAAACGGGAAGCCGGGGCGATAGGCAGCCCGGCTTCCCGTGGATAATCCTTGATTCTACAATAATCGCTAGAGGGCGAGCATGTTCGCGAACACCCGGAGCGTGCCCACATGCAAGTCGCGCAGTTGCCGGTACCACCCAAGGGCGGTGTACATATAGGTCCCTTCCCCATACTTCGCGACGAGGCAACTCCCCGGGGCTGGGTTCTCGCCTGGGTCCTTGGTCTCGATAAGCGGGGTGAACGCGGCATCCCAACTCGACGCGAAGTAGAGCCCGCGCTCCTGGATCCAATCGGACCAATCGGCGTCGACGATCTTGTTGGGTGTATTGAACATGGGGTGCTCGGGTTGGAGCAGCACGATGGGTGCACCCTCGACGGTGACGCGGCTGCCGCCGATCTTGAGGACATAGGGCGCGAATTCGGGCTTCCACTCGAAGGTCTTGTGGTAATTCACGATCACGGTGCCGCCGCGCTTGACGTAGTCCAGCAAAGCCTGGTTGTTCGCCACGAGGTCGGGGCGAACAAGGTACGCGCGGATGTCGACGATGATCGTAGTGAAGGTATCGAGAGTTTCCGGGACAAAATCTTCGACCGTCAGGGCCTCGTGCGGCACGTGGAGTCGCGCCAGCGTCTTGACGAAGGTGTCGTCGTAGCTTTGGATAACCCCGACGCGTATGTTCTCGGGGACCACGATGTCCACCAAGCGGGCCGTCGTGCTCGCGTTGGTTTCCTGACCCTCGATCTGGGCGCCCACAAGATGGGCACCCGCCTCGGCTCCCGGAGCGATACTGGCGTTGATGGGAATGACCTTTTGGTCTCCGGTCCCGCCGAAAGAGACCTTCAGGTTGGACTCTTGGAATTGAATAGCCGGGGATGACGACAAGGCAACATTGGCGTCAATGGGCCCGGGGCTGCGATTCGTCAGTTTCAGGTCGAAGCGTGCCTTCGAGTCCACTCCTCTCCGGACGAGATACGGCGCATCCACGAATTCCATGGACACCGCCGGGGCAACATCCACGAGAATGGGCGCGCGGACCGATACCGGCGGGCCATCTGTCTCGACCGTCGCGATGAGTGTGTACTGCGGAATCAGGAAGTGCTCGGTGAAGAGCTTTTCGGGATGCGGAATGGTCGGCTTCACGCCGGAAGGAATCGTGACCGAGAAGGAGTGCGCGGCATTCTGGATGTCGGAAACGTCGACTGACTTGGGCTCGATGGGGTCGCTGCCAAGCCACGGGGCAGGCTCCAGTGCGAAGCCGACCTTCTTACCGTCCGACTCCCCGTAGTCGAATAGCTCGGCCGAAATGTCGATCTTTTGCCCGGTCACGACCTCCAAGTCGGAAATCTTGGCGCGGAGTTTCAACTGCATCGCGATTGCGGCCAAACGATTGGCGCGGGCTTTGGAGTTCTCGTCCATTGCGGAAGCGAGCTGGAGCAGCGCCGCAGCCTTGGCATCGACGCGATTTGGGTTCGCCTCCGCGATCGCCCTTGCCTCCGGCGAAACGCGGTCCTTGAGTCCCGCGAACAAATCGCCGCCCGGGTGGACGAGCGCTCCGCCGCCCTGCGTTCCTCCCGGCGCTTCCTTCTGCAAGTAGTAGGTCGTGGAACTACGAGTGCTTAGGAAGCGCTCGACGAAGAAGCCCATGCCCTGGGACTTGTGCTCGAACAAGGCCTGGCCAGCCATCTCGGCGTAGGTGAAGCCCCGGGCTTGGTCCATCTCCGCGATGTTATTCACGATGGGCTCGCCGATCCCCTTGGCCCCGCCGCCGAAGGGGCGAATGTAGAAGCGCGCCACCTGCCAGGGTTCGAGACCCTCCGCGATCTGTTCCGGGAATTGCGCCGGGTCCGCCGCGGCGTCGAAGGCCTCGAGCAGGGTGATGCCCACGACTTGGTGGTGGCCATGGCCCGTCTCGGTGTTGTGGTGCGAGATAATCACGTCGGGCTTGAGCTCGCGAATCTTGCGCACCATCCGGCGCAACGCCTCCTTGGGCCCCCAGATCGCGTAGGTCTCCTCCGAGGATTTGCTATAGCCGAACTCCGGCAAGTCGAGGAAATGCAATTCCGCGCCGGTAATCTCCGAGGCGCGTTTCATCTCGTGCGTGCGAATGACGCCCAGCTCGTTGTAGAGCTCGGGTCCGGTCTCATTCTGCCCGCCTTCGCCGCGTGTCGCGATCAAGGCGAAGGTCTTGTAGCCCCATTTTTTTCGGTACATGGCGAGGGTCGCGCCGTCCTCGTCGTCCGGATGCGCGGCCACGCACATCAACCGCAAGTCCGTGCCCATGTCCAGCAGGGCTTGGTACAGGGCGACATCGCCGATTTCGGGTTCCGCGCTCGCGGTCCGGAACGTGGCTAGCGCCACGGCGGCGATCACCAAGGCTTTCATGTTTCGAGCAATCATGGGTTACTATGTCCTCTAGTCCGGCGGTAAGTACAATGACGCGCAAGGCAAAACGCATTTCGTCCGTCATGGCAATTGTGGCGGTGCTCCCCATTATCGCGGGGTGCATCGTCATCAACGGGAATTTCCACGCCCTTGCCGGGGGTGAAGTCTACCGCTCGGGCCAACTCAACCCCACGATGCTCGAATGGCGCGTCAAACAGCATACCATCCGCACGGTTGTGAGTCTACGAAAACCAAACCCTGACGAGGAGTGGTACCAATCGGAGATGGCCCTTTGCAAGAAACTGGGCGTGGAACACTTCGATCTAAGTTGGTCCAAGAATCATCTTCCCAAGCCCGCGTCGCTTGCCGAACTCATCCGGATCTATGACGAAGGTCCCAAGCCCATGCTTGTCCACTGCCAGGGCGGGACTCATCGATCCGGGGTCGCTTCGGCAGTCTTCGTGCTCCTTGACGGCGGAACGGTCGAGGACGCGCGTGAGCAGTTCGGGATGTTTTTCAACGACGCCCCGATCGGGCGCCTGATTGACCTCTACGAGGAAACCGGCGGCCCGTTTCGCGATTGGGCGCGCGACATCTACCCCGGCGTCTACGGTCGTGAAACGGGTCGCAGCGCGGAACCTGCTAAATGACTACCGTGCCCGGAAGTTTCTTGGCCGCTTTTTCGAAGGTGACCAAGGTATGGCCGGCAGCCTGACTCGCGCCGTGGATCAAGCGATCCACGAAGCCCGGGTTGGCCGTGGCGAGATTCGGCAGGGCCAGCACCGCGCGAGCGGTGGCTGACACCACAACCTGATCTTGCTTGATGAAGGCCGCGAAAGCCGACAATGCATTCGTCTTCGAAATCCCGTAGTGCCATTGCAAAGCGAAATAGGCTTCGGAGAATGCAAGATCGCTAACATGTACGGAAACACCGGCCTCCAATCGATCTTCCAGAAACTGGGCGGCGGATTGAAATTGCTCGATAGGTTCCTTTGCAAAAATGCGAAGAAGGACCGAGGTGTCCAAGGATATACCGGCTTGATTCATTTTTTGGGTTCGGAGAGCCCGAGTTTTCCGGCCACTTCAGCCGCCCAGCCCTTGGCTATGGCCTCATCAATCTCCGCGAGATCATGACTCATCCCGGGCCGGATATATTTTCGCGTGTACTCGAGCCAAGGGCCATTGTCGAAACGCGTGGGTTTGTACTTTGGAGCCGTTGTTTCCGCAATGGGATGAGGAAGGGGCGTGACGGGCCCGTCATCGAGCCAGCGTTGAAACAGCTCCACAGTCACCGAGCGCACTGGGCGCCCCTCGATCGCGCTCCGGGCCTTGACGCGGCGGTATAGTTCGTCAGGGATGTCAATCGTGGTTTTCATGAGGCAATATTACCATATTCCTGTGTTTCGAGTGGACTCAAGTCATCGAAAACGGCCAAAACATTCGTGTCCGCTCCCTTGACACTGCCCGCCCGGAGTCGTATCGTTCGTTTGGGTTGCTCGAATAGTTCAACACAATTCCGGTGCGTGAAAGGCCCGCGCACCCGGTTGCGCCAAGGAAACCCGGCCACGCAGGGGAACTTCGAATGAAGAACGCTGTCAACATAATCCTCCCCGGCGACGTCGCGCTCGATATGGTCAATCTCTCCGCGGGCGCGTTCATGATGGGCTCGACGAA
>CANKTP010000120.1 GCA_947486375.1 Candidatus Hydrogenedentota bacterium
ACGCCCTGCCGCGATTCCTCGGACTTGGCCTCGATCACCTTGATCTGGCTCTTGTATTCGAGGAACTGTTCGTAGTTGCCCGGAAAGCTGTAGAGGCGATTGAACTCGATCTCGACGATGCGGGTGACGACCTCCTCGAGGAAGTAGCGGTCGTGCGTGACGAGAATGATGCTGCCGGGATAGGCCTTGAGGAACGACTCCATCCACTCGACACTCTTCAGGTCAATGTGGTTGGTCGGTTCGTCGAGCATCAACACGTCCGGCTTCGAGAGGATGGTCGCCGCCAGGTCGACGCGGCGCAATTCGCCGCCGGAGAGCGTGCCGAGGATGCGGTCGGGGTCCGCCAGGCCGAGGGCCAGCGTGACGCGCTTCACCTCGTTGGAGAGGTTCCACGCGTCCGCCAACTCGAGTTCGCGCTGGAGCTCGGCGAAGCGCTCGCCGAGCGCGGCGTTGTCGTGGTCCGTCGCGAGCCGTTCCGCGATCGCGTCGTACTCGGCGAGGTGGGCGCGTACTACGGCGCAGCCTTCCTCGAGGGCCTTGGCCACGGTGGATCCCGGGTCGAGGTGGCAATCCTGTTGTAGCATGGCCACCCGAAGGCCGCGGCGCCGTGTGAGGACCCCGGAGTCAGGCGTGTCCGCGCCGAGCAGGATGCGCATCAGCGTGGACTTGCCCGAGCCGTTCCGGCCGATCAGTCCAAGGCGTTCGCCCTCGTGGAGAGTGACCGAGATGTCTTGCAAGACGGGTTGCGAGCCGTAGCTCTTCGAGATGTTCTGGGCACTGAGGATGGGTTCGCCGGGAGGCATAAGACAATCTTGGGTGAGGGGACGAAGGCAGTCGCGGCCCCGGCCGGGGCGACGAATAGAGGAGTTACGGGGCCATCTGCGGTATGCGCGTGGGGGAAATGGGACTTATGGGACTTATGAGACCCATAGGACTTATGGAACGGGTGAATTGGACGAGGAGTGCGGCTAACCCGTCACAGATCACTTCGGAAAATTCGGGTCTTCCTTGACCTCGACGATTTGGCGGCTGTGGCGGATCGTGTGCAGGGGAATATAGACCAGCCACTGGTGGGCGTTAAGAGTGTTGAAGACGGGGAAGGGATGGTCCTTGGTGTATTCCTTGATCGGCAGGTCGAGCGTCTCGAAATAGGCGAGCACTTCCCCGCGCAGCGCAAAATATTTTTTGATCGTCGTCGCCCGGTCCCAATGTTCCGAGGGGCGAATCTCGAAAGGCGCCTGCGCGCCGCCCGCACCGCCGGGGTTCCGGTTCGGCATGACCTTGTTGAGGAATTCGATTTTGCCCTTCGTCTTTTCCGCCCAGTCGGCCTTCGGCCCATCGGCGATCGCGTCCTTGGCCCACTGGAGCAGTAACTCCTCGGCGCGCACAATATGTTCCGCGCACTCGCCCACCGACCAGCGCTGGTCATTCTGCTTGAAATTCCATTGCTCGTCGGAAAGGCCGCTAATAAGTCCCGTGAACATTTCCATCGATTCGTTGAGCAACCTCCGGAATTCGGCGCGTTCCTCCGGGGTGAGCGAGGGGTCCGGTTTGTCTTCGGCGAAGGCGAAGCCCGAGGCGAGTAACAGGGCGAACAGGCCCCGGGAAATGAGGGGTATTTTCATGGCATGGCTCCAATGAGGTGGATGCGGATGACGGCCCCGATCGCGAAGGCCTCGGCGATTATAACCCCAAGCGGGACGAAATAGCGCCACACCCATGTGGGTGGCGGTTCCGTCAGATCGTGCCGGTCTCGACAATTTCCGCCGCGCGGTCGGCGAGGGCCTGGACGCCCTCGTGCATCCCGGCGAATCGTTGGTCCTTGGTCAAGCCGTGGTGGTAGCGGTAATAGATTTGCTGGAGAACGACGGCCAGCTTGATGACGGCAAAGGCGAAGTAGTAGTGCAGGTTGGTTATGTCGTAGCCGGTCCGCTTGGCGTAAATGTCCGCGAGTTCCAGGCGCGTGAGGGTGCCCGGCTCCTGCGTGAAAAAAGTCCGCGAGGTCGAGACGCCCACCTCGCCGGGGTTCATCCAATAGCCGAGCGTCACGCCAAGATCGAACACCGGATCGCCGATGGTCGACATTTCCCAATCGAGCACGCCGATGACTTTCGCCAAATCGTTGGTGTCGAGGATCAGGTTGTCGAATTTGTAGTCGTTATGAATGAGCGCGGCGCCGGTGTCCGGGGGCATCCGTTCCTTGCACCACCTGAATACCTCCTCGACGTGGCGCGTCTCGTGGGTCTTCGACGCCTCCCAGCGTTTCTCCCAGCCCAGCACCTGCCGCTCGATGAACGACCCCGCCTTCTTCTGGAGGAATTCGAGACCGGCCGCGCGCCAATCCATGAGATGCAGATCGGCCAGGGTATGGATGACGCCCTCGCAGGTGCGCCGGACAATCTCGGGCGTGAGCACGAGACCCTCGGGTCGCTGGACGCGGATGATGGTGCCCTGGAGACGTTCCATCGCATAAAACTTCGCCCCGATGACGGATTCGTCCTCGCAAAAGACGTAGGGCTTGGGCGCGGGGCGGAAGTGGCCGTGAATGTGGGAGAGGATGGTGTGTTCGCGGCCCATGTCGTGGGCGCTTTTCACCGTGCTGCCGAAGGGGGGACGGCGAAGCACCATTTCCAAGTCGCCTATCCGCACCAGGTACGTCAGGTTCGAGTGCCCCCCGGGAAATTGCTCAACCGAGAACGCGCCCCCGGGCCGCTCGAGGGCCCGGCGCAGGTACGGCTCGAGATGGGCGACATCGAGCTCTTCGCCCGCGCGCACCGGCGCCGTTGTGTCCATCAACCCGCTCATTCCCGCTTTCTCCCGTGATTCGCCCGCGGCAACAATGCCGCCCCCAAAGACCCGGTTTGGACGGCGCGCCGCAAGGATAGCAAATAGATTCGGTCGAGTGCAGCCGCGCGAGGCTTGGGGATATCGCTTGGGCGGCGGGCGTCAATCCGCCGCTATGCGCCGATCGAGCGGACAGTTGATGCGCCTGCCCGGCGTGCCGATTCCGGCGTTCCTGCTCCGGTGTAGGCCTATCGATGGTCGAAGACGATGCACACCGGGTCGTCGATTTGGGCCTCGATGCCCGCCGGTTGCGGTATTCCGGATTCGGGGTCGATCCGGAAGACAACGATGTTGCCCGACTCTTGGTTTGCGGCGAGGAGGAAGCGTCCGGAGGGGTCCAGGTTAAAATTGCGGGGCGTCTTGCCGCCGGTCGAGGTGTGGCCGAGCGCCGTGAGAGTGCCGGTCGCGCGTTCGATAGCGAAGGATGCGATGCTATCGTGGCCGCGATTGGAGGCATAGAGGAAACGGCCCGACGGGTGTACGGCGATTTCGGCGGTCGTGCCGGTGCCGGCCGTGGCGAGGGGGAGCGTCGAGATCGATTGGATTGTTTCCATGGCCCCGCGGGTAACGTCGTAGCGAAATACGGCGACACTACTATCGAGTTCGTTTACCGCATAGGCAAAGGTGCCGCCGGGATGGAAGACAACGTGACGCGGCCCAGCGCCGGGTGCGGCCCGGCCGCCGGCGGCATCGTCTAGATCGATGGCGCCGGTGGCGCGATCGAAGCGGTAGGCCACGACCCGATCGATGCCGAGGTCCGGCACGAACAGGAATTTTCCGGAAGGATCGAAGGTGACGCCGTGGGCGTGGGGACCTTCTTGCCGACCGGCGTTGGGACCGTGTCCCGTGTGTTGGGCAAACGCGGATGCGGCAGCGAGGCCGCCGTCGGAAGCCAACGGAATGACACAGACGCTACCGCCGCCGTAGTTCGCAACGGCGACGCTGCCTCCCCCGGGAGCGACGGCCACATGACATGGCCCGCCGCCGCGGCTTGGCCGGGTGTTGATTAAGGTCAAGCCCCCGCGGGCCGGGTCGATGGCGAAGGCGCTGACGCCTCCCGTCTCCCCGCCGTTTTCGCCCACAGCGTATAGGCAGGGCCTGTCCGGATGCAGCGCGAGAAAGGATGGGTTGGCGGTTTTTGCGGCAAGTCCCTTGGGAGCGAGCGCGCCGGAGTCGGGTTCGAATTCGAAGAGGTAGATGCCTTCGCTGGCGGCGGAGGTATAGGTCCCCACGTAAACGCGAAGGGTCCCGGGCGCGGTGTCTTGCGATTGCGCACTAACGACTGTCGCGGCTGCAAACAGCCACAACGCGAGAATTCGTTTCCCAAGGCCGGTGATGATTGCGGTCTTATGCATGGCGAAATCCCTATCGACCGGGGTGGGCGTGCGTTGGACGAGCGCGGCGGACCGCGACAATCCCCTCAGGGCATAACACATGGGAACGAACCTCATGGGAGGATCAATACCTTCGTTCCCTCGTTGACGCGGTCGAAGAACTCGATGACGGCGTCGTTGGTCAGGCGGATACAGCCATGGGAGCTTGGCGTGCCGATGCGCGCCTCGTCATTGGTGCCGTGGAAGTAGATGTTGCGCGCGCGGGAATCGACATCTCCGCCCTTGTTGATCCCCTCCTCTTCGCCGGTCAACTCCAAGACCCTGGTCAGCACGAGGTCTTCCGCAGTGGTCCCGCCCCGCTTCCAGGCTTCATTGACCGGTCGGCGCGAACGGAAGACCTGTCCCCACGCGGCGCCGCCGCCAATCTTCGAGGCGATCGAGTGCCACCCGGGCGGCGTCTTGAGGCTGTCCATCTCGGCCCCAGTCCCATTCGCCGCGGTCGCGCAAGGCGCCTGCCAGAGGATCGCCTCGCCTTGGACGATCCGGGTCATTTGTTCGCCGACGGAGACCCAGATTCCGGTGTCGGCGCCCACCCGCTCGGCCCATCCCGAGGAGTTCAGTAGCCGCGCCTGGTCGGGCGCGAGGTGTGCCGGCATGGCCTGTTCCTTTCCGGCGGGCGTGCCCGCGTGTTCCGCGAGCAACGCGGCGACCTCGCCGTCCTTGCGTTCGCGGGCATAGTCGAGGGGGGTCTTTCCCAACCGGTTGGGCGCATTCGCGTTCGCCCCGCGTTGCAGCAAGGCAAACGCGGCGTCGATGCGTCCCGCGCGCGCCGCGAAATGCAGCGGGGTCGACGCATCCAGGGCAAGCGCGTTTGCGTTCGCGCCATGATCCAACAAGTAGCCGACCCCGGGCCCGCCCAATCCGGCCGCGGCGTGCAGCGCGGTCAAGCCGTCGGGGCATGCCGCGTTCGGATCGGCGCCGTGCTCGAGCAACAGGCCCACCACGTCGTCATGCGCATGGTGGGCAACTTCCCAGACGAGCGGGCTGAAGGCCCCGGTCGTTTGGTTTACATTGGCTCCTCGCCCGATGAGGAGCCCCGCCGCCTCGTAATGGCCGTGGATCGCCGCCCGGGCAAGAAGCCGATCGAGTATGCCTCCGGCGACGCCGCCCGCCGGGGCATTGTCCAGCAATACGCCAAGCGGCCCCGTCCGTCCGTAGATCGCGGCGAGATCGAGCGGAGTCATGCCGGTGCCGCGCGCCCCAGCATCGAGCGGGGTGCCTTGCATCAACAACGACTCGATTCGGGCAACGTCGTCATCGAGCACGGCCCGATGGAGCGCCGTGAGGCCCCGCTCGTCGAATTCGGCGCCTGGTTTGCCGGCCGCTCCGTTGAACGCGAGGGTCGCCCCGTAGGAGACAAGGAACAGCGCGGCCCCGGCGGCGGCAATCGGTCCGAATTGTTTCGCGGTCATCGTCATGAAATTTCCCCTGGGGTCCTCGGACCCCGTGGGACGATTGTAGCAGGCGGGATATCGACACCGGGAGCGCGAGGCGGGGTGCTCCGGTTGGTCCAGACCGGTGTCCCCGCGATTTCTTTTCGTTGTCGCGAAAATCGCGATGCGGTACACTCCTGCCTTGGGCGCGGCGGCGAGTCTGGGGCAATGCCGCGAAATTCGATTTGTTGCGATGACAGACGATTCGATGGATATTCACGAAAGCGACAAGGGGGAATCCGCCCTGGCCGCGGGGGCGCGGCAGCTTTCTATTCCCTTGCCCGCATCCGACGATCCCCCGCTCGTCCAAACAGTGACCAAACGCGATGGCCGCGAGGCCCCCTACGAGACGCACAAAATTGCGGAGGCGATCTTCCGGGCCGCGCAGGGAGTCGGCGCGGAGGACATCGAGCGCGCCCGCGGAATCGCCCGCGGCGTCACCCTGTACCTGGGAAGGCGTCATGGGACACATGTACCCTCGGTCGATCTAATCCAAGAAGCGGTCGAGCGCGCGCTGCGCGAATTGGGCCATGCCCGCACGGCGCTTGCCATTGTCCGGTATCGCGAAAAACGAGAACGCGGAAGGCGGCTTCGCTCGGCCCGGCCGGGCACGGCAGGAGCGCGCGGCCCCGCCGATACCAACGCATGGGGACCCGATCGGATCGCCTCCGGCCTGATGCGCGACTCGGGACTCGACGAGGAACGGGCACGGATGATCGCCGAGGCGGTCTCCGGGCAAATTCAACGCGCTAATATCGCCCCGATGAACGCCGCATTGCTTCGCGAATTGGTGGACGCCAAGCTTACCGCCAGCGGACTCGACGAACACCGCGAGTCGCGACGCAAAATCGGGGTTCCACTGGCCGAGGCCGAGCAGATCATCTGCGCGCCGCACGACGGTCGCCCCGGCACGGCCTTCGATCCCGAGTCGACCAACCGGATGCTCGCCGAAAGGGTAAAACGGGAGTTCGCACTCACGCGCGTGTTCCCCGCGCGCGTGTCCGAGGCGCATCGGGGCGGCGAGATTCACTTGCATGGATTGGGCAAGGTCGATCGGCTCCGGCGCATGGGCCTTCCCCTCGGGTACGTCAAGCGCCACGGCCTCTTGATGGCCGACGGCCGCCGGGCCTCGTTGCCCGCTCGCCGGCCGGATGTCCTCGTCGCGCAGCTCGCCGGGTTCACCTCCGCGCTTGGGAGTCATTTCAGCGAGGCCGTTCACTGGGAAGCGGTGAACTACTATCTCGCCCCGTTCATTGGCGGCATGTCCGCCGACGCGATGAAGGATCTCGCGCGGGTCCTTGTATACGAGTTTGCCTACCGCGCGTTGTCCCACGGCGACCTCGGCGGATCGCCGGAAATTTTCCTGGCGACGGAAGTCCCGGATCACTTGCGCGATGTCGAGGCAATCGGCCCGGGCGGCGAGTCGACGGGCCGCCGCTACTCCGAGTTCGCTCCCGAGGCGTCGCAAATGGGACAGGCGATTCTCCGCGTCTATCGCGGTTTGGCGAAGGACCCCGACCGAGTGCCCGCGCCGCGAATCGGGCTGCGCGTCTCGCCCTCATGCCTTGATCGTCCGGGACACCGGGAATTGGTGCGGTCGGCGATCGAGACCGCGATCGATTGGGGCGAATTTTCCATGCGTATCGACCGCGACGATCCCATGCTCCCCCACGCCGAGGATGCCTATTCCGCGCGGGAAACGGTCGCGCACCAAGTCACCCTGAATCTCGCGCGCGCCGCCTTTCATAGCGCGTCGGAAAGCGACTTTGTCGATGAATTGGACCGCCTCGCCGACTTGGCCGCGGCGGCACATGTGGCGAAGCGCGACTTCATCGCACGCCTGCTCGCCGCGAATCGCGCGGGCCCGCTCGCGCTGTTGGGCATTCGCAGGGACGGCGCCCCGCTGTTCGACCTGAATCGCGCCACGTTCTCGATCGGGTTCACGGGCCTCAATGAGGGCATCGAGCATTTGACGGGGAGCACGCGGCCGCGGAACGCCCAATCGGTCGAAATGGCGGAACGGGCGATCGGGCGCTTGCAGCGCCGATGCAATGACTTGGGACAGGCCTTGGGAATCCACCTCGCGTTGACTGGGGCCGTAAATGGCCAGGCCAATCGCCGCCTGGCCGAGTCGGACCTGGCGGACATCGGCATGGCCGCGCGCGCCGTCATCGCGGGCGGACCCGATTCGGAAGCCAGCTATGTCCCCGGCGTGCGCCTTAATCCATCCGAGGATCCGAGCCCGATGGAACGCATTTATATTGAAGGCCGCCTGCACCCCCTATTGTCCCACGGTGCCACCGTCGAATTGTCTGCGGGCGATCTCGGCTCGTCGGCGGGAGACTTCGACGCGCTGGTCACGGAAGCTATCCGCGCCACCGCCTGCCGGGGTATCGACTTTGTCCGCCGGGAATCTCCATGACCCCATCGAGGATGCGCGGGCGCGCGAAGCGCCGAAAAAAGGCTTAGGTGCTGTCCGTGGCGCGCGCCAAGGTGGGCGCTGCACGGTATTTACGTCCTCGCGCCCGGACGATGGCCGCGCCCGCGACGCGCCCGGCTTCGATACAGGCGTTCAGTTCCGCGCCCCCAAACCGGCTTCCGGGCAATGGCGAATCGACGTAAATCGCGCCCACGCATTCCGCGCCGCCGACGAGCGGCACGCAGATATGCCCGGGCTTGGGGGGGGTAGGCGGCGGGGGCATCCCGGGTTGGCTGGGCTCGGGGCCGGCGCACTCCTTTATCGAGGCGACGCGCGACTCGATGACTCCCCGGACCATGACCTTGTCCATTGGCGGGCCGCCGGCGCCGCCGCGGCGGGCTTGGAACGCCACCACGGGAGGCCGCGACGCCCCGTTCAAAGGGCCGAATAAGCTCGCGCGCCGGGCGGAGGCGATCTCCATCGCCGCCTTGAGCACTTCGTTCAACAGCGTTTCCATGTCGTCGATGTCGGCGAAACGCTTTGCCAGGCACTGAATCAAGGCGGTCGCCTGTGGCGAGGCTTCCGGCTGCGGAGCGGAGCGCATCGGGAGCGTCGCTTGGGTGGCCGTCGCTGCCGGTCGAGGCGCCTGTCGCCGTTCGATCGAGAGATCGTGCAAGGCTTGGGTCGCATCGTTGAGCGCCGCGCTCGCGATGGTCATCTGGGACTTGGGGGGCGCGGTCCGCGGCGAATCACGGCGTTCCAGCGCGACGGCGGGCGCGAGTTTGGGCGGTGCGACACCCAAGGGGGTCTTTGGCGGCGCAAATGCCGTGGCGCCGGACGGTAATGGAGCGTGCGCGGGCGGAGCGGAAGGCTTGTGGCCGTTTTGGAGTTGAAGGCCGTTCGCAGGCGCTGTATCGACCCCGTTCGTCGCCGCCGCTTTTTTGGAGAGGTTCTTGTCGGCCAATGCGAAGGTATACGTGCCGATGGCGAATTTGTCGCCGGCGGCCAACTTCGCCACGTCGGTATCGATTCCGTGGACGCGAATGCCGCTGCGCGATCCGAGATCCTCCACCATAATCGAACCATCACGCAAATACACGCGGGCATGGCGGCGCGAAATCGCGGGATCGTCTATGCGAACATCGGCGGAACGGGAACGTCCAATGACCGTGCCTTCGGAGCCGGGGGCGATGGGGTGGCGGGTCGACTCACCGTTGACAACAACCAATATCTCATACTGCGCCATTAATGAGGAACCTCTATCCCAAAATATTCCGTGATCACTCGCCCGAAGCAATCCAAGTGTACCATCGAAAACAAGGTTATGCCAAACAAAATCCGAATAATCAAGCGGGTTTTACGCACAATTTATACAATCGCGGGATTCGGGCGGGAAAATTCCGGCGGGGCGATTTTTCCTTGCGGTTTTGCCATACTGATGTTATATTCAGCCGATTCGACTCGGGACTTGGGACGTACTGATGACCCTCGCACAAGCTATCGACCGGCTTAAGGCCGACCGCGACTTCCGTCACAACCTCACCAAGTGGCACACGATTCCACCGCGGCCCGCGCGCTATGGCGGATTTCCCGGGGCCTTGCATCCGAGACTGATTGAATCGCTGAGGAAGCGGGGCATACACGACCTGTATACCCACCAATCCGAGGCCGTGGCTTCGGTGCTCGGTGGCGACCATGTGTGCGTCGTGACGCCCACCGCGTCGGGCAAGACCCTCTGCTACAACCTGCCTGTCCTCGACCGGATTATCCGGGACCCGAACGCGCGCGCGCTTTACCTTTTCCCGACGAAGGCCTTGTCCCAGGACCAGGCCCACGAGTTGCAGACGCTGGTGGACGATCTCGAGGTGAAGATTGGGGCGTTTACCTTCGACGGCGACACGCCCGCATCGGCGCGAAAAGCGGTGCGCAGCGCCGGCCACATCGTCGTGACGAACCCGGACATGCTCCACGCCGGAATCCTGCCGCACCACACCATCTGGATTCGCCTCTTCGAGAACCTCAAGTACATCGTGATCGACGAATTGCACCACTACAAGGGCGTCTTCGGCAGCCATCTCGCCAACGTGCTGCGGCGGTTGCAACGCATCTGCGCGTTCTACGGATCGTCTCCCCAGTTCATCTGTTGCAGCGCGACGATCGCCAACCCCGGCGAGATGGCGCGGAAGATTGCGGGACGCGAATTCCGCGTCGTGAACGACAACGGCGCGCCGGCGGGCGAACGCCACTTCCTCTTCTACAACCCGCCCGTGGTAAACGCTGAACTCGGCATACGGGCGTCCTCGGTCAAGGAAGTGGCGCGGCTGACAGCCCAATTCATGTCGAAGGACATCCAGACGATCGTGTTCGCCAGGAGCCGGCTGTCGGTCGAGGTCTTGGCGACCTATTTGAAGGACGCCATCAAGAAACGCCAAAAAAGCCCGGAGCTGGTCAAGGCATACCGGGGCGGATATCTGCCGACCGAACGCCGCGCCATCGAGAAAGGCCTGCGCGAGGGAAGCATCATGTCCGTCGTGAGCACGAACGCGCTCGAGCTGGGCGTCGACATTGGCTCGCTTGACGTGTGTATCATGACGGGATACTCGGGAAGCATCGCGAGCACCTGGCAACAGGCGGGCCGCGCGGGGCGCCGCTCCTCGGTGTCCCTCGCGATTCTCGTGGCGTCGAGCGCGCCGCTCGACCAATACATCATCGGCCATCCCGAGTATTTCTTCGAGCAGGCCCCGGAAAACGCGACCGTCGACCCGAACAACCTGATCATCGCGTCGAGCCACATCAAGTGCGCGGCATTCGAGCTGCCCTTCGTGGACGGCGAAGCCTTCGGGATCGACGCCGCGTCGACCGGCGAAATCCTCCAATACCTCGCTGACCACCGAATCCTGCGCCATGTCAGGGGAAAATGGCATTGGAGCAGCGACACCTATCCGGCCGAGGACATCAGCCTGCGCACGGCGGCGCCCGGAAACGTCGTCATCCTCGATACCACCGACAACGGGCGCGTGATCGGCGAGATCGACTTGTTCGCCGCGCCCGTCGAGGTCTACCAGAACGCCATCTACATTCACCAGAGCGTGCAATACACGATCGACAAGCTCGACCTCGAGGATCGCAAGGCCTATGCGCGCCCGGTCGAGACTGACTACTACACCGACGCCCAAATCAAGGTCGATCTCAAGGTCATCGAGGTAAACCAGCATGAACGGGCCGGCGGCGTCGATAAACAGTCCGGGGAATTGAGCGTCACCTGGTTGCCGACCATGTATAAGAAAATAAAGTTCGGCACGCACGAGAACGTCGGCTGGGGCGAGATTCACCTCCCCGAGACCACCATGCACACGGCGGCATATTGGATCGAGTATCCCGAAGACGCCGAGGAACGCCTCGGTCTCGGCAAGGAGGAGCTCGGCGCCGCACTCAACGCATTGGCGAATACCCTGAGGCAGGTGGCCCCCGTGCACGTGCTTTGCGATCCCTCCGACATCCGGGCGCACGCGAACCTCCGGGCGCCCGCGACCGAGCGGCCCACGATCTACCTGTACGAGACCTATCCGGGCGGCGTCGGGTTCAGCGAAAAACTATATTCCGCGCACCTGCGCCTGCTCGAGGCCGCGGTGTCGTTGTTGGTCGGATGCGGATGCAAGGGGGGATGCCCCAGCTGCGTCGGGTCGGCGCTCGAGGCGGGGTCGTGCAGCAAGGACGGGGCGCTGCGCCTGGCGCGCGCGGCGATGGGGACCGGCGATGCGGCGTTGGACATGGCGGGATGACGGCGCCATGAACGATGTGCGTGACAAGCTGGCGTTCCTGCTCGGGACAAAGGGCCTCGTCTCCGGGGCGCAATGGAAGTCGCGGGCACTCGAGGAGCGCCGGCAGATCGAGGCGGGCGGCCGCGAGATCCACCACGCCGTCCCGGGGGAAGTGGTCGGGGGCCCGGACGGCGGGTTTTACCGCGTGCGCGAGGATGTTCCGCTCGACTCCGAACATGGCGGGATCGCGCTCGGCGCCGCGCTCGACGCCGTGGCCGCCCATATATCGCTCTCGGCAAACGACACGGACTTGTTGCAATTCAATCCGCGCACGGCGGTGTTCGTCGATACCGAGACCACGGGCCTGATGGGCGGCACGGGGACGACGGCCTTTCTAGTCGGCGTGGGTTCGTTCCACGAGGACTGTTTCCGCCTGGAACAGTGTTTCATGCGCGACTTCGACGACGAGGAGCCAATGCTGCATTACCTCGCCGGGCGCTTTGCCCAAGCGGAGACGCTGGTCAGTTTCAACGGCAAGAGTTTCGATTTGCCGCTCTTGCGCACGCGGTTCATCGCAAACCGGGTCCCATGCCGCCTCGATGCCTTGATGCACCTGGATCTGGTCCATGCCTCGCGGCGGATTTGGAAAACCCGGCTGCGCGATTGTAGCCTCGGCAACATCGAGCGCGAGGTGATGGGAATTGTCCGGCATGGAGACGTGAACAGCGCCTTAATCCCCCAATTGTGGCTCGACTACCTCCATACGCGCGATGCGCGTCCCCTTCGCCCGGTGTTCTACCATCACAAGATGGACATCCTCTCGCTGGCTTCGTTGACGGCACAC
>CANKTP010000121.1 GCA_947486375.1 Candidatus Hydrogenedentota bacterium
CCCGCGGGCTCGAGGTCCGGGAACAGCTCGGGCTCGTCGAGGACGGACTCCGTCTCGAAGTAATGATCGGCGAGGAAGACCGCCTGCAACTGGGCGACGATGGGTCCCGTCACGCGGGCAACGAGTTCGTGGTTCGGGTGGCCCGGCACGAAATACGGCTCGACGATGTTCTGCGAGCCGGTGTACCCAACGCGGCCGTCGATGACCGCGATCTTCCGGTGGTTCCGCAGGTCGAAGCGGGCGGCGCGGGCCCGCAGAAGTCCCACGGGGAGCATCTCGACCACCTCGATGCCCGAGGCGCACATCAACGGCACGATGCGGCGGAACGCCTTTCCCGCGCCGACGGCGTCGATCAGGAGCCGGCAATTTACCCCGCGTTTCTCGGCGCGGATCATGGCCTCGGCGACGCGCCTGCCGGTGGCGTCGTCGGCAAATATGTAGAACAAGAGATGGACGTGATACCGCGCTTGGTCGATGTCCTCGATCAGCCGGTCAATCGAGCCGGCGTAGTCGCAGAGCAGCTCGATGCGGTTGCCCCCCATTGGCTCGAAGTCCCCGAGCCGCGCCGCCAGTTGGCGGAACTGCTTGAAGTCGGGCGGCAGCGCGGGAAAGTTCCACGGCACGTTCGCCTTCATCTGGGCCTGCGCGGCGCGGATTTGTTCCGACGCGCGCACCTGCATCTCGACACGCCGCTTGGGGAGATAGATGCGCCCGAAGATCGCGTAGAGCGCGAGGCCGGGCCAGGGGAGAAGGAAGATGAACAGGAGCCACGTGCGCGCGGCGGCGGGACTGCGGCGGTGCGGCACGTAGACGAGCATGACCAGCCGCACGGCCCATTCGCTGATGAGGTAGAGAAGCGTCCAGTTTAGGATGGGCATGCCGGGAATCTGCGCCGCGCGTGCCTTGGGCTAGCGCGCTGGTCCGGGGGCATCGTTTCCCTTGCCGAAGCCGAGCGAGCGGAGAAAGGCGTCGATGTCGATGCCCGAGTCGTCCATGCCCTGCTCGGGGTGGAACCGCAGGGGACTGCGGATGAATGCCCGCTGGCACGAGGGGCAAAGGTCGAGTTTGATCCCCTTATAGACAGTTTCCTCGAGCCTCTCGGCGGGCTTGTCCTTGAGTTGCTCGATCAGGCCGACGATCTCGGCGCGATGGTCACGGACCAGATCGTTGAGGCCGACTTCGAGCTTGTCGTAGGCGGCACGCACATCGATGGTCACAGTGTACCGAAGGGCCTTCCGGGGAATGTCCGCCCCACAGCCGTCGCACCGGTACGCGATCATGATCGAAGCCTCCGCATCGACCGAAGTATAGCAGACGATCGGTCAATAACGCTGACCGGGCGGCGGACACTTTCGTGTCCGCTCGCCCGGTGGAGGAAGCATCCCGCCGATGCCTCCCAGAGCCGTCCCGCGCCGGACGTCTCCGCGATCACCCCAGCGCAGTAAACCGTTTCATTCCGGCATGGCCGGAAAATAGAGTGCGAATTTGGCCCCGCCGAGTTCCCCGCACTCGAGACGGACCGCGCCGCCGTGCCATTGCTTGATCCCCATGCACTTCGGTAATCTATCCGAAGCTTCCCAACGAATGAGGAGTAATGTAGTGTCTGCTTTTGTGTTCGATACTCATTTGTCTTATGCGGATTATCTTCAGGCCAAGGCGTTTGTAGGGGATCTCAGCGAGGCAACGCGGGACGCAGGACGGGCCGTGTCCATGAACGTTGCACGTCAAACCCGCGAGATTATCGCTTCCCAGGAGACCTTGGCAAGGGAACATATCGAGGTACAGCACGAGTTAATGCAACAGATTGAAGACCTTCAGCGCGAGCAGATAGAAGTGCAGGAGAAAGCCACCCGTGAGATCACTCGCGCCCTCAGTGACGGCTTTGAAATGCTGAGCTATGGACTTTCTGAAATTTCGTGGGGCATCTCTGACCTGAAGGCCACATTTCATTGGGGCTTTTCCGAGATGATCGCGCAGATCGGGCACATGAAAGACACGCTTTCTGATCTGCTGACGATAGCCAAGACGCCGGTCCAGACCGCGGCGTATAACCATTTCGAGATCGCACGCGACGCATTCCGGCAGGGCCTTTATAAGGAGGCGTTGGACGAGTTGGCGAAAGCGGTCGAGGGCGACCACACGTCCCCCGGCTACAAAATCGAGTGGCGCTTTCACCAGCTGCGGGGCGTGATACGCCTGGGATTTGCCGACTGCGACATGACGTTGGTGGACTTGGCCGCTGCGGAGGAATCGTTCCTGGCAGCGGCCCGGTATGCCCGGAAAGACTACGCTGAAGATGCAGGCCGAGCATTTCTCTCGGCTGGCTGGGCTGCCTATTGTCAGGGGAAAATGGTCGATGCGGTGAAACACACCACCGAGTCCCTCAAGGCCCATCCGGGCTTGGGCGAGGCTTATTTTCAGTGTTCCAAGATAGTGATGGCGATGGGGCATCCTGAAAAGGCGCTGCCACTTCTGGGAAAGGCCATTGACTGCGATCCGTTCTTTGCACTCAAGGCAGCCGGTGATGGAGATTTCAAGAAACAGGAGGGGAACTTGCGGGCGTTCCTGGAATTTCTGTGCAAGGAGAAGTTCAAACAAGTTTCGGCAAGGGTGATCCGTTTTCTGGAACCGGTGACTTGGAAAGAATTTCCAGAAGACTTTCGCCGACTTAAGTCTCGCGCGGAGCAATTCCTTGCTGAGGGAATTTCGTGGCCCCTGTTGGACATCATCCATCTTGGGGTCGAATTTGGCAGCGACGGCGCCAAAAGAAACCTCCGCGAAGAGATTGCGCGGCATAAGACATTTCAAGACATAGCGAGTCGAGTGTCGAAGTTGTTGGCGAAAATCAGCAGTCATCCAAAGAAACGGCTCTTTTCGGGCCGAAAGCCTGAATTGCAGGGGTTCTTGGAAACTGGGGGCTCGCGCAAGCGGGGAGATATCGAGAGTTTCTGGGAAAAGTGTGAACAAGACACCAAGCGTGCAGAGCTATGGGAGCGGCGAAAAGTGCTTGATCGACCCGCAGGCTTCTTGCGAAAAGCCCAATACCGCGAAGAGGCCGGACCGCCTTCTTCACGGAAAATTCTCTATTCGCTGTCTCTCGACTTGGTACTTCTTGACGGGCCGACTACCACGATTGAATTCGTCCGCGTGCCGGAAGGACAATTCTTGATGGGCGAAAAAGTTCAGAGCCACAAGGTCACAATCACGAAGCCTTTCATGCTGGGCCGCTACCCTGTGACGCAGATCCAGTGGGAGGCGGTCATGGGAATCAACCCCAGTCGCTTCAAGGGGGACGGTGACCTCCCGGTAGGGCGGGTCCCATGGGACGGCGCCCAAAACTTTATAAGAAGACTCAACGCAATGGCTGGAGAAAATGCTTACCGACTGCCTACGGAGGCGGAATGGGAGTACGCCTGCCGCGCCGGGACGACGACCAAATACTCCTTTGGCGGCGATCCAGCAAACCTTGGGACTTATGCATGGTATGGCGCTAATGCATCGGGCGTGACCCACATCGTCGGGCAGAAATTGCCCAACGCCTGGGGACTCTACGACATGCACGGCAACGTCTGGGAATGGTGTAACGACTGGTACGGAGAGTACTCATCGAGTTCGGCCAATGATCCCGAGGGACCATCGGAGGGCTCGTATCGGGTTCTCCGGGGCGGCGGGTTCTACAGCGACGGCAGCTACTGCCGCTCGGCCGACCGCTACTACTTCTACCCGGACGGCTCGCTCTACAGCAGCGGATTCCGGGTGGTTCGTGTGTTGCCTGCCCGCTAGTGTTTATTCCCTTTAACCCTTTGTTCTTTAACCTTTTCGGGGTCCAGGGGCGGAGCCCCTGGGGAAATTTTGAAAAATGACCATAAAGAACTCGGCGCGGTCGGCGGTCGGGGACAGCCAGCCGCGTTCCACCCAAACTGCCACGCCGAAGGCGTGGAGACAGTCCCCTTGGGCTCGCACTTTAGCTCGGATTTTCAAGACTGTCCCCGAGTCTCGATGCTTCCGAAAAACGCTGACCGGGCGGTGGACACTTTCGTGTCCACTCGCCCGGTCGAGGAAGCATCCCGCCGATGCCTCCAAGAGCCGTCCCGCGCCGGACGTCTCCGCGATCACCCCAGCGCAGTAAACCGTTTCATTCCGGCATGGCCGGAAAATAGAGTGCGAATTTGGCCCCGCCGAGTTCCCCGCGCTCGAGACGGACCGCGCCGCCGTGCCGGTGCATGACGTTGCGCACGACGCTGAGACCGAGCCCGGTCCCGGATTTTCCCTTGGTGGTGAAGAAGGTCTCGAAGATGCGTTCGCGAAGGGCGGGAGGTACTCCCGGGCCCGTGTCCTCGATGGTGAGGCAGACGCCGCCGTCGGCGGCACGGGACGATAGGTGAATTTCCCTGGTCCCTTCCCAAGTCTCCATCGCTTGGCAGGCGTTGGCGAGCAGGTTCAGCACGGCCTGGCGCAGGCTGACGAGGTCCCCGGAAATTTCGGGAAGGCCGGCATCGAGGTGGAGGACAGGCTCGACCTTGTCCTCGCGGAACAGGGGCGCGGCCACCTCCATGCAGGCGTCGATGACGGCGTTGAGCCGCAGCGCGCATGCGCCCTGCGTGTTCGAGCGAATGAAGTTCATTGTCGAGCGCACCATCTCGTTGCAGTGGCGCACTTGCGTTTGCATGGTCGCGAGCCGCTGCGGAACGTCGTCGCGCCCGGGCGTCATCGTGAGCATCTCGAGCTGGCTGCCGAGGACGGTCAGCGGCGTGCCGAGGTCGTGCATCATCCCCGTCACGACGCGGCCGAGGGTCTCGAAGCGGTTGGCCTCGAGGGCGAGTTGTTCGAGTGCGCGGCGGTCGCGTTCCTCGCGGTAGCGTTCGAGGCCGGCATGCACCATGTCGAGCATGACGGCGTTGTCGAAAGGTTTTTCCATGTAGGTGAACGCGCCGTACTCGACTGCCTTCACGGCGGTCTCGAGTTGGCCGTAGCCGGTCAGGATGATGACTTGAATCTCGGGCCGCAGGGCCTTGGTCTCGCGCAACAAGTCGACCCCCGTTTGTTTGGGCATGCGAAGATCGGTTATCACGAGCTCGATGGGCGCCTGGTGCAGGATGTCGATCGCCGAGGGGACGTTGGGCGCGAGGTGTACAGTGTAGTCTTCCTTGAGAAGCATCCGTAACGCCTGGCGCGGGCCATTCTCATCGTCCACCACCAAGACGTGGGGTAGCGGAATGATTTCCGTGGAGTCAAACAGGGGAATCGTTTTCACCATGCGCTTGGCTCCTTTGGCTAGTACTTGAAGGCCCATGACGCTTTCTCCGGACTGTTAAAATCTAGGAAAGCTAGAGCAGAGGCCGTGCCAAGAGAGCGTTTCAGGCGTAACGAATTGGTGTTGAATGGGTTAGGGGCGAATTTATCGAATGGCGATCATGTTCCCTTTTGTACACGAGTGGATTCATGCGGGTAAAGGCGCACAATTTTGGACATGGCGCACCGGTAAATTGTGGACAAGAACCGGCACCGATGAACTCGGTCGAAAAAGTATGCATAATCGAGTTGAAGGGCAGGGAGACAAGCGGAAATCCCCATCCGGATGGGCGGTTTGAAATCGCGAATTCGGGTGTGATAATCTCCAACGAGTTAGTGATCGCGCCGTGGAAACGGCACGGTATTCCAATAAGAATTCAACTGTTTGAGGAACCAACCATGATGCACATCGGGTCGAAAGGGATGCCGCGATTTATCGCTTGCGCCGCTCTCTCGCCGGCCCATTGTGCCGCCGTGGCTGCCCATGCCGTATATAAGCGGAATACATGGCAGCTCGTACGCCGAATTCGGCGTGCTGGTTCCCCTGGGGAGGTCTCGTAGCGGACAACGCTCAGACCCGATAAAACGTCAAACTTGACGCCGCAGGCCGGATCAGCAATCCAGCCCGCGGCGTTTTTTTGTTTTACCCGAAAAGGAGCGATAGACCATGAACCCATCGACAACCGTAACACACCGTAACGCCATGCGAGCTCGAATCGCGTGCAACCAAACCACGGAGAAGATATCCATGAAACGCAACGCCAACCATCTCGCCACCCTCGTATGGGGCCCGGCCAATCATTCGCGCCGATTTCCCCGTGATGTTTCCCCCATTTTCCCCAGCGCAATTCCATCAGGAGAGTCCAGTCATGTCGCAGTTCAATTCGGATTTTTGGGAAGTCCAGGCGGGTTCCCAATACCTTGAAAGTCTCCCCGCGAACCGGGGATTGTGGTTTGAAACGGAAGAAGACCGGGGCCGGCGCTACGCCTTCCAGGACTTTTTCCAGGAGGTCAAGCCGGTTGTCCGCACCATGATCGACGGCGGGCTGACGAAGCGGCAGAGCGAGGTCGTGAAGTTGTACTACCTGCACAACAAGACGCAGGAGGACATTGCCGCGATCTTGAGCCTGTCGCAGTCAACGGTGAGCCGGCACTTGTTCGGCACCGTTCGCCGGGGCAAGAAGGTCGGCGGCGCGATCCCGAAGCTCAAGAAGGCCATCGGCCGGACTTCCTCGCCGGTGGTCGACACGGCGCTGATGAACTTGAAAGGCCGCCTGGCCGAGGCGGTTTAAGATGCGGATTTCCGCAATCCGGAAGCCCGGACGGACACGCGATGGGGTCAATCGCGCGTCCGTCCGGGCGTAGGGTTTAAAGCGATCTGAGTTGTCGACGCTCCCCTCCATTAATTCGGCATCACGCCCATCGGGAGGTTCTGATGGGAAGTTTAATCGTGCCCGTCCGTGTCGTATACTGGCGAGGATGGACCTGACGGAATTTTCGGAGTGTATGGAGGTGGAATTGGAACGCCCACTACCTAGAAAAATATCTCCGTGTCCAATTAGCGAGGCGATCATCGAGATTCGCTACGAGACGGATTCGCCAGGCGAGGCCGTGTTTGGAATGGTGTACAGCGCATTTAGGCAGGACTTTCCCGAGTCGAAAAAGCAGCCGGTGCTCTCGATTCCCGAGCAGATCCGGAAGATTGATCCCAACCTGATGTATCTTCCAGAACATCACTTAGTCAACGGGAATTTTATGCTCTTGGTCGGGCCGCGTTCGTTTGCCCTGGCTGTGACCGGCGAATATTGCGGGTGGACGGAACTGAGCCGTAAGGCGGACGAGGTGTTTGACCGGCTGCATCGGCTTGAATTCATTCGGGGCGTGACTCGCGTCGGACTTCGATACATAAACGTATTCTCGTTCGATATTCTGACCCGTTCGACATTGCGGTTAATTCGCGGCGATACTCCCCTGGCCAGCCGAAGCAGCCAGATCGTGGCGCAAATTCCCTCCGGGAACTTCGAGAATACATTGCGCGTCGCAAACGGGGCCGTAGTCAAGATGGGCGCAAGCATTGTCGGCGATAGCATTGTCGATATTGACGTATCGCTGACGAAAGATCTCGGTGGTTTTTTCGGTCATCGGAAATCAATCCTTGATGCGGCCCACGAGGAAGAGAAGAAACTCTTCTTTAGTCTACTGACCGAAGAGTATCTCGCGACCTTAAACCCAGAGTATTGATAGGAGAGACGGCTCATGGGCGAATATGACCGGGTGTTTGACGATTTTTTTAGAGTGACCACGTATGCGAGCGTGGGCGTATTATTGACTGTTGGGGCGGCAACGGTCAGTCCCGAGGAATCCACCGGTGGCCAATCGGCTCTCATGCCGACGGCGGGCCAAGTCCGACCGTGGCAGGAATTGGGATTTCATCCGTTGCTTTCGACGCAGGTAGTTCAGCCGGAACACTGGCGTTCAATTCTTGCCAAATTCGCGCACGAAATTCTGGGCAATACGGTTGAACCGGATCCCAAATTCGATACGTATGCCTCCGAGCACTTCTGGGAACTCATATGAGAGAAGAAGGCGTCTTCGAGGACATCAGGCGCTACCTGCCCCAATATTTGTCCCAAGACGATGCGGCGAGGTTGTTTCGCGAGCTAGAGCGGTTTCCCGAAAATATCGATTCAAGGCTGTACGCGAGTGCATTTCGCGAGGGCAAACAGGTTTGCCAAGGTGATGGCTTCCGCGATTTGTTAGTCGTCCATCTGCCCTCTCCGGTCGCCAAGAATGCACCATGCATGGTTTTTTCGAATACCTGCGATATTGCTCCCCAGAACGAACGCCTCGACTCAATGCGACTGCTTTACGCACCGATTCAAAACCTATCCAAATATCGCGAATCCCTGCTGCGCGATTGGCCTGCGGAGCATCACAAGAACATCGAGGATCGCGTCACGGCTATTCGAAAGCAGCGAGTATCGAATATCTTCTTCCTCCCGCCCCGCATCGGATTCATGGACTACGAAGGAATGGTCAGGTTCGACACGCTTCAAAATGGCCCCGTCGATTTCGTCGCCGATGAGAACATCTTCGACCGAAGGCTCTTTTCCCTGAGCGATTATGGCTTTTATCTTTTTCTCCTAAAACTTTCCATCCATTTCACGAGAATTCGCGAAGGTGTCGCCAGGGGTTGAGAGACTCCATCTCATATCGTCTTAACCAGGCTCCCCCATTTGCTCCGGGCCCCAGTTCTGCGCTAAACTACTCGCGTTACTTGCGTTGGAGGTGCGCCGCTTGATCCGCAGCATGACAGGGTTCGGGAAAGCGGGCGCTGAATTCGACGGGAAACAGATCACCCTCGAGTTGACCTCGGTCAATCATCGCTTCCTCGATGCCACGGTTCGCCTTCCGCCGGAGTGGGCCCCGCTCGATCCGGCAATCCGCGAGGCATTGAAGGAGCGGCTGTCGCGCGGGAAGATTACGCTAAACATCAACCGGAAGCGCGGCGCAGCGTCGGCGAAGGCCCTGCGGTTCGACGTCGATATCGCCAAGAAATATATCGAGGCCTCGCACGAGCTCGGCCATCTTGCGGGCCAGTACGAGAAGCTGACGGTGAACACGCTGGCGCGGCTGGACGGCGTGTTTTACCACGAGGACTCGGAGGAGGACCTCGAGCGCGCCCGGGAATTGGTGCTGGGCCTGCTCGACAAGACCGTGACCCAGCTCGATGCGATGCGCGACCGCGAGGGCGAGGCCATGGCGGGGGAGCTTTCGCAACGGTTGGACAATATTCGCGGGCGTCTCGACACGGTCGAGACCCGGCTCCCCGAGTTGAACAGGCAGTACGAGGAAAAGCTCCGGGCGCGTATTCGCGACCTGGCGGGCGACACGAACATCGCCGAGGAACGGATCGCGGTCGAGGTCGCCATGCTGGCGGACAAGGGCGACGTGACGGAGGAGACGGTCCGGTTGCGGGCGCATCTCTTCCACGCACATGCCATCATGGCCGACGGGGAGCCGTCGGGCCGGAAGTTGAACTTCCTCACGCAGGAAATCCAGCGGGAGATCAACACGCTCGGCTCGAAGGTGCGCGACAACGACGTGCTTCGCGAGGTCCTTGACATGAAGACCGAGCTCGAGAAGTTTCGCGAACAAATCCAGAACATCGAATAGCGAGGACCGGCGATGGAACGGACAGGCACGCTGTTCGTGATTTCCGCGCCCTCGGGCGCCGGGAAGGGCACGATGTTGACGGCGCTGCTCGCCGCGGACCCGGGGCTTGTCCGGACGGTTTCCGTGACGACCCGCACGCCGCGCGATGGCGAGACGGATGGTGTACACTATTACTTCGTGGATGCTGGCGTGTTCGAACGCTGTATCCAGGAGGATCGGTTTCTCGAATGGGCGACCGTTCATGAGCGCCACTATGGCACGCTCAAGTCGGAGCTCGACCGGCAGTTGGAGAAAGGCCGGGACGTCGTCCTCGAGTTGGATGTCCAGGGCATGCGAAACCTCAAGGCATTGCGTTCCGACGTGGTGTCTATTTTCATCGCCCCGCCGTCTTTCGAGGAACTCGAGCGGCGCATCCTGAAGCGGGGCCAGGTCAGCCCGGGCGAGTTGCGCACGCGGCTGCGGACGGCGGAGATGGAGTTGCAATCCAAGGACCAGTACGATCACATTGTCATAAACGATGACCTCGACAGGGCCGTCGCGCGGACTGCGGAAATCATCCGCGGCGAACGCGAGCGCCGGGACCGGGGCTGAACGGAGAAACGAATGAAGCACTATGCACTCGAGGATTTCCCGAAGGAAATCGACAGCTTGTACCGGCTGGTCAACATCACCCTGCGCCGCGCGAACCAGATTTGCAAGCCCGAGTCGCGCCCGCTGGTGCCCGTGGCCTCGCGCAAGCCGACCATCGTGGCGCTCGAGGAAGTGCTCGAGGGAAAGGTTTCCTTCCGCACGAGCGAAAGCGAACAGGATGACTTCGACATCCTCTAGGGAAGTTGTCCTTGGGGTGACGGGATCGATCGCTGCGTACAAGGCCTGCGAGATTGCGTCGTTGCTCGTCAAGCGCGGCGTCCGCGTCACCCCGGTGTTGACCGAGTCGGCGCAGGAACTCGTGGGCGCGGCCTCGTTCGAGGGCATCACGGGCAACCCGGCAATCACGGGGATGTTCGCGCCGGACACCAACCGCGAAATCGAGCACATCGCCGTCGCGACGCGGGCGGACCTTTTTCTCGTTGCGCCGGCCACCGCGAACATCCTCGCCAAGGCCGCCCACGGCATCGCCGACGATTGGCTCAGCACGACGCTGCTTGCCACGCGCGCGCCGATCCTGTTCGCCCCGGCGATGAACACGAACATGTACGGCCATCCGGCGGTCCAGGGCAACATCGGGGCCCTTCGCGGCCGGGGGTGCCATTTCATCGGCCCGGACTCGGGGGTCCTCGCATGCAAGACCGTGGGCGTGGGCCGCATGGCGGAGCCTGCGGTCGTCGTGCATGCCGCGATGGGACTCTTGACCTCGCGCACCCAGGACCTTGCGGGCAAATCCGTCCTCATCACCTCGGGCGCAAACCATGAGCCCATCGACCCCGTTCGATTTATCGGAAACCGATCCTCGGGCAAGATGGGCCACGCCATCGCGCTCGAGGCCCTCGAACGTGGTGCCCGCGTCGTCGTCGTCACCGGGCCCGCCGAGGTAGACCCTCCCGCCGGTTGCGAAATCGTCCGCGTGCAGACCGCGATCGAGATGTGCGACGCCGTCCTCGAACGGGCGCCCCAGGCCGATATTGTCATCGGTGCCGCGGCCGTGGCCGACTACCGTGCCGGGAATCCGTTGTCCCAGAAACGCAAGCGCGACGGCGAAGGCCTCACGCTCGCGCTCGTCGAGAACCCCGACATAATCGCCCGTGTGGGCGCGGCAAAGACCAATGGACAGATCGTGGTGGGCTTCGCCGCCGAGACCCATGATCTCTTGCAGAATGCGGCGGCCAAGCTACGCAAGAAGAACCTCGACCTGATCGTGGCCAACGAAGTCAATACGCCGGAATCCGGGTTCGGCACCGAGACCGTGAAGGCGGCTTTTCTCGATTCCTCGGGCCGCATCGACGAGCAACCGCTCCTCGCCAAGCGCGCCCTTGCTGCGGCCCTATTCGATCGTATCCTCGCCATCGGGAAATGACGACGGCCCATTACGCCCGCAATTTCGCGTCCGCGCGCATGTTGGCGTTTTTGGTGCCCGGTGCTATAATTAGGCACGGGGAGTTCGAATGGATCAGTCAACTCAGGCCGCTGGGGGCGCCTCACGGGTCGCGGAAAACGACCGCGTGTCCGTCGCCTTGGGCCAAAATGTGAGCGATGGTCTCGTCCCCATGTCGCTCGCCTTGGGGTTGCTCTTCGGCATCCTTGCCGTCGTGGACTACGTGTTCTTCCCCGAGGGGGTCGCGGGGCCTACAAGCGCGACGGCGGGAGTCACGTCGGTCGCGTTGTTTGGGCTCGGGTTTGCACTGAGCCGGCGGGCGCCGCCGGCCGAGTGGGGACATTGGATCGCGTTTCTCATCGTCGCCTTGGTCCACGTCGACAATCTCGTCTTTGTGTCCGTTACGACGGATGCGATGAACTCGTTCGGGACCGGGATCCTGGTCGTCGGGATAGGGTGTGTTTTTGTCTCGACGCCGTGGGCGATGGGAACGGTCGCGGCGGTCCTCGCGTCCTGGTACATCACCATACTTGCCAATGGCCTGCCGGCATTTCGCGTCGAGTACGTACTCATCCAGTTAAGCTGCGTTGTCCTCGCCGTTACGGTCCACGGGCTGCGCGTGCGGTTTCTCCGCAAGATCGAGCGACTCCAGGCGATGGATCGGGCGCACCGCCTGCGAATCGAGGAGGCCCTCGAAAGGATCAAACGGCTTAGCGGCATGCTGCCGATTTGCGCGTCGTGCAAGAACATCTGCGACGAAAAGGGGTATTGGAGCGAGATCGAGACGTACATCAGCGAACATTCCGAGGCCCTGTTCACCCACGGGATTTGTCCGGAATGCGCCCACAAGCTCTATCCGGAACGCTTCGCCGGGGCGGATGCCGCGAAACACGACGAATAAATAAGACGCCCGGCGCGAGGCCGGGCGCGATCAAGGGCGAATGAGCGCGGCCGCTGGTCATCCCAGTGTATTGACTCATATATACGGCGACTTATCACGGGTTGCCGGAAACCTTGATTTCTTGGAGGAATCCACCTTACCCGTCATTCCGGCGAAAGGGGACTTCCAAAAAGCGATGCAGATGCGCCTTCCCGTTTCCCTCGACGGGTTTTCTTTCGAATTTCGATCATGGGTTATGTTTTGATGGGTCCTATAA
>CANKTP010000122.1 GCA_947486375.1 Candidatus Hydrogenedentota bacterium
ATGTAGAAACGGCCCTCGTCGCGCAGGCGTTCGCGAATGCGCACCTGCAACGCATCCAGGTCTCCCCCACCCGCCGGTACGTACCGAAAGCACAGGATGTTGCTCTCGGGCGCGACCGGCACCTCGAAATCGGGCGCATCGCCCAACATCTCCGCGAACCGCCGCGCGAGGTCGTAGGTGTGGGTCACGAAATCGCCAAACATGGCCGTGCCGTAAGCCTGCAAACACGCGTACAACTTCAGGCACAGCATGCGCTTCGTGCATTCGAGCGTCCGGCGGCTAATGTTGTACCACTCTTCATGCGGATCGCGCTCGAAGAGATACGACGCCTTGTCGTTGAACGCGGCATACGAATCATTCCCGTCGCGGAAGATCACCGCCGTCACCAGTGCGGGCATCATCATCATCTTGTGCGCGTCCCAGACGACGGAATCGGCCTGATCGATACCCTTGAGCAAGTGACGGTACTTCTCGCTCAGGCAGGCTGGACCGCCGTGGGCGGCGTCGACGTGCAACCAGAGATCATGCTTCCGGCAGAACTCGGCGATGGGTTCGAGCGGATCGAAGGTCCCCGTCGCCGTGCAACAGGCGTTCGCCGCGACGGCAATGGCATGACGGCCCCGGTTGCGGGCTCGTTTCAGGCCCTCTTCGAGGCACTCCGGACGCATGCGATAAGACGCATCGACGGGAACGGCCTCGATCGCGGACGATCCCCAGCCCATGATGGTCGCGGTACGCGCCACCGAGTAGTGTAGTTGTTCGGAGGCGAGGATTGCGGGCGTCCGGTCGCCCAGCAGTTCGCGCTTCGCCTCGCGCGCGGCCAGCATCGCCGTGAGGTTGCCCACCGAGCCGCCGGAGGTGAGGACGCCATCGGCGCTCTCCGACATCCCCAATCGGCCCGCCATCCATCGGATGATGCCTCGCTCGATCGCGGTGCCCGACGGCCCCATTTCGTAGACAGCCATGCCGTTGTTCAGCAGCGAGGCGGTCAAGTCGCAGAGCGCGGCGGCGGGCAGGGGCGCCGAAACTTGATGACCGATGTATCGGGGACTGTGGAGGTGATTGGCCTCGCGGACAACTCTCGCGAGGATTTCCTCGATCGTGCCGCCGGGAAGCTCCGGAAAATTGCCGGGCCATTGCTTAAGCATCGCCTCCGGTGTTTTCCAAGGCAGGACTGGGAGATTCGGATCGACCAGCGCAACGCCCAGATAGTCGGCGAGCTGGTCGACGAGACGATGCCCTGTCGCGCGAAATGACTCTGGGTCGAAGGCGCGACGGAGAGAATCGGGAATGGAGGCCGTATCGGTATGGGGCATTTGGACGTACCTCTTCGGGTGGCTTTGAATTCCGGAAATCGCGTAGGGACGTGTGACCACCGTATCATGACAAGGAGGGACGCGGCGAAGCCAGTGATGGCGGGGGAATAAAGGCCTGAAAAGTAGGACCGCACTCGGCGAGATGCATTGCGCGAGGCATCGTGGCTTGGGCGTCTCGGCCATGCGTCTCACGGGCATCTTACCCATGAGTCCCCAGTTTAGCGCGAAATCGACGTCGTCAGACACTGCACATGGGTGAGACGCCCACGCCACAGGCGGGGGTCACCTCTCGTGAGTTCTTACTTTTATGACGCGGGCCCAGTGGCGTGGGAGTTCCCTTGCGCGGCCCGGCTTGGGTAACGTACGATGCCGGTGCGCGGATCCCCCGCGGCAGGCGAAATCGTTGAAGACCCTTCTCCTTTTCCTCGAATTGTCCATCCGGATCCCGGCCATGCTTGCGCGCCGAATCGTCCGGGGCCCCCGGCGGCCCACATGGTCCCTCCGCACGGAGACGACGGTGTTCTTCCTGCGCGCCTCCCTCGACCGTTCGATGACTTGGGGCGTAGACTGGTTTCGCGCATTCCAGAACGCCATCCCCCTCAAGTCGCCTCTCATGAAACAAGTCCGCTTCGATGCCGTCCGGGTCGCCGGAATTCCCTGCGAATGGTGCGAACCGCCGGGTCACTCGCCGAATGATGGCGCGGTACTTTACTTCCACGGCGGCGGTTATGTCTACGGAAACGTCGCGATGTACCGCGACACCGTCGCGCGGATCGCCCTCGGCACGCAGCACCGGGTACTCGCCGTGGATTACCGGTTGGGACCGGAACACCCGTTCCCGGCTGCGCAGGACGATTGCCTCGCCGCATTCCGAGCGGTCGTCAAGGAGGGGACACCCTCCACACGGATCGCATTGGCGGGCGATTCAGCCGGGGGCTGCCTGTGCCTCGCCACGATGCTCGGCCTCCGCGACGCGGGCGAGGCCCTCCCCGCCGCCGCCGCGCTCATCTCGCCCTGGGTGCAGCCCAGCGCAAACACGGGAAGCATGATTGCCAACGAACCCTTCGACATATTCGATCGCGCGTGGATCGCCCGATGCGCCGAACTGTATATGAACGGCGCCGACTGGGAGAACCCCCTCGTCGCGCCGGTCAACGCTGACCTTCACGGACTTCCCCCGCTCCTCATTCATGCCGGCGGCGCCGAAATCTTGCTCGACCAGATCGTCCGGCTCCGGAACAAGGCCTCGGCAGCGGGTGTCCCTGTCGATTACAGCTGCTTCGAAGATATGTTCCACGTCTTCCACATCACCGCCGCGATGCTGCCCGAGGGTCAGTTAGCGATGACCAAGGTTAGCGAGTTTTTATCCGGCCATCTCGATCTCGCATCCCGTTAACGCCGCCTGATCGCACACCCGATATTCCCATCTGCTCACAAGTGTCCTTGTATAAACATGGATGCTCAAGTCATGGACGCGGCGAGTACACTTATGGATACCCTGGCCTAATGCCAGTTACATAACTTATTTATTTATAAACGGTTACGATTCACACTCCTTCTCGATCCCCGTGGCATGCTTCGTGCGTTGGTCTGGGCAATCACGCCACATCTGCCGCCGCACCAATGAGGAAGGAATCAGCCATGAACGACTTCAAGATCATCCTCTGCCCTACCGACTTTTCGGTGTACTCAGAGTACGCGATGCGGTATGCCCAAGCCTTCGCAAAACAAAGCGGGGGCAAAATCCACTTCGTCCATGTGGTGGATTCTCGCGCCGTTGAGGGCGGGGGCGTCGAGGGCATTTACATCACGAAGGCAGACGTCGACGCCACGCTCTCCGCAGTCAAGGAACATGCGGAGGCGAAGATGGAGCACGTCACCCGCAAGGCGAAGTATTCGAGTGCCGATGTCGAGGGCCACGTGATCGTGGGGATCCCGGCGGTCGACATTGCGAAGCTGGCCGGGGACCTCAAGGCGGACCTCGTCGTCATTTCGACCCACGGCCGCACCGGCTTGGATCGCCTGATACTCGGGAGCACCTGCGACAAGATTCTCCGCACCTCGCCCGCGCCGGTCCTGGCCATCAAGCATCCCGAGCATGAGTTCGTGGAGTCGGACAAGACGATTCACCTGAAGAAGGTCCTCGTGCCCTGCGATTTCAGTTCGTTCTCGCGCGAGGCGGTCCCCTATGCGGCGGACTTGTGCCGGAAATTCGGCGCGTCGATGACCTTGGCGCACGTGGTGGATACATGGCTCGACTATCCCGAGTTCACGCCCACCATCGCGGTCAACAACACACCCAACCTGACCCGCGCCGCCAAGGAGTCCCTTGAGACGCTGGCGAAGGAACAGCAGGACGTCAAGGTGGAGGTCGCCGTCACCGTGGGCGTCCCGCACCGGGTACTCGCCGACATGATCAAGATCGACAACGTCGACCTAGTCGTGATGACCACGCACGGGCGTTCCGCCCTGGCCCACCTGCTCCTGGGCAGCGTGACGGAGAAGGTCGTGCGCCATTCGAGTTGCCCGGTATTGGTCATTCATCCCCGGCACCAAGAGAAATAAATGTCGTTACTGGACCGTACACTGCCGACTCGCGAGGAAAACCAAATGAAAAGCGTCCTGATTAAACTTGGCGTCGTGGTTGGGTTGGCGATTGGCGCCGTGGCGCTGACCGCGATGAACACGGCGGCCCAGGATTCGGAGCCACCGGATGAGCACACCGTGGCCATGCGGGAAAAGCTCGAGCAGGCCCAACTCCTCCTCGAGGGTATCGCCCGCGAGGACTTCGCGGTCATCCAACACTCCGCCGAGGAACTGGAGCGGCTCAGCATCGACGCGCAGTGGATGCACATCGAGTCGGCGGAATACGGCGACTACGGCGTCCAGTTCCGCACGGCGGTGAAGCGCACGGCGAAGATGGCCCGCGAGAAGAACGTCGAGGGCGTGACGATGAGCTTCATGCAGGTGATCATGAGTTGCGTCCAATGCCACCAAGGCACGCCCGCCAGCGGGGAAGTGGCGATGCTCTTTCCACAACCGGCTGTTCGGTAACGCCGAATCATTCCGCCCGCGGCGGCTCAGGCAGGTTCCGCAGCCGTTCCGCCAAGCGCGTGTGGCGGCGGACGACGTCGGTGCTACGGACGGCTTGCGCCAGGGCCTTGGGATGGCCGACCAGGATGACCAGGCGCTTTCCCCGGGTGATCGCTGTATAGAGCACGTTACGCTGGAGCATCATATAGTGCTGCCGTACGATCGGGATGACCACGGCGGGATATTCGCTGCCTTGGGACTTATGGATCGTGATCGCGTAAGCGAGGGATAGATCGTCCAAGTCGTCGAAATCGCAGACGAACTCGCGATCATCGAGCCGCACGTGCAGTTCCTTCGCCTCGTCCTCGACCCGCGCGATGAGGCCCACGTCCCCATTGTAGACGTCCAGCTCGTAGTTGTTGCGCGTCTGGATCACTTTGTCCCCGAGCCGCAATCCGCGACGGGGGACGGGCGCGCCGTCGGGGTTCAAGGCCAGTTGCAGCCGTTCGTTCAGCGTCGCGACGCCCGCCGGGCCGCGATGCATCGGCGAGAGCACTTGGATGTCGCGCGTGGGGTCGAGCCCGAATTTCTTCGGGATGCGTTTCGTGACCAATTCGATGACCGTCTCCAACACCTCCTCGGGAGTCTCGCGCTCGACGAAGAACATGTCCTCCGAATTAAACTGGGGCGACTCGCCGCGATTGACCCGATGGGCGTTCGCGATGATGCCGCTCTCCTCGGCCTGGCGGAACACGTGCCGCAGGACGACCGTAGGCAGGGCGTTGCTGCTGATCAGGTCCATCAGGACATTTCCGGGACCCACCGAGGGCAATTGATCGACGTCGCCCACGAGGAACAATCGCGCCGCCGAGGGCACCGCCCGCAGGAGCGCATCCATCAAGTGGCAGTCCACCATGCTCATCTCGTCGACGATCACCAGGTCGGCCTCGAGGGCGCGGGTCTCGTCGCGAGTGAATGCCCCGTGCTTGGGACTGAACTCGAGCAAGCGATGGAGGGTCTTCGCGGTGCGGCCCGTCGCTTCCTCCAACCGCCGCGCCGCGCGGCCTGTCGGTGCGGCCAAGGCGACGGCCAAATTCTTCTTCTCGAAGATCGCGACGAGGCTGCGGATCAACGTCGTCTTGCCCGTGCCCGGTCCGCCCGTAATCACCAGCACCTTGTCGCCCGCCGCCGAGCGGATCGCCTGCTGTTGTTCCTCCGACAATCGAATCTTCTGCGTCGACTCGACCCACTCGATGGCCTTGTCGACCTTGATGCTCAGGCCGCCGCCCGGCGTCTTCAACAAGCGCTTCAGGTGCTTGTCGCAATTCGTCTCGGCGATGAACAGCGTCGGCAGGTAGACGCACTCGCCGTCGATCATCAAGCCGCGTTTCGCAATCGACTGCGTCAGCGATTCCTGGACTGGCACCGGCCCCACGCCCAGTAGTTTCGACGAATCATCGAGCAGTTCCGCATGCGGCAGGAACACGTGCCCCTCCCCCGCCGCTTCCTGCAGTACGTGCCGCAATCCGGCCTCGATACGGCTCGGGTTCTCCCCCGCGATCCCGAGCCGCCCCGCGATTTTGTCCGCGCCGATGAACCCTATTCCCGATATATCTTCCGCAAGGCGATAGGGGTTCTCGCGCAAGATCGCCACCGCCGCGTCGCCGTAGCATTTGTAGATGCGCACGGCCTGCGCGGTGCCGATCCCGTGGCCCTGCAAGAACAACATGATCGACTGCACGGCCTTCTGCTCGGACCATGCTTTGCGGATTTGCTCGGCACGCTTCGGCCCGATCCCCTCGACGCGCCGCAGGCGATGCGGCTCCTCGTCGATCACCCGCAATGTCTCGACGCCGAAGGCCTCGATCAAGCGCTTGGCGTATACCTTGCCCACGCCGTGCACGAGGCCCGATCCCAAATAGCGCTCGATACCCTCGACTGTATTCGGGAGGATCGTCTCGTAGGATTCTGTGCGGACCTGCCGCCCGAAGCGCTTGTCCTCGATCCAGCGCCCCCGGATGCGGATCGTCTCGCCCGGCGACACCGCCATGAGGTTCCCCACGAAGGTGACCAACTCCGGGTTTCCCTCTTGCCGAAGCCGCGCGATGAAGAAACCGTTCTCGGGGTTCTCGTAGACGATGCGCTCGACGACCCCCTCGACCTCAGCGGCCTCGATCGCGACCGGCTCCGATATGCGACCCCGATTGTCCATCGAATCAGGCGCCCGTGGCCGGCGGCGTTGCGACCGCTTCCGAAAGGGACATCCGGTGCAGCGGCGTTGCCGGATCGTCCAACGGGGCGAGCAATTTCCGAAACGCCTCGTCTTCGCGCAACAACGAGGGATCGCGGCCCGCGTCTCGCAATGCGCGGACCACCTCGCCGATGCGAATCTTCGCGGGCGGGCGAGCGGGTTGATACGACACGGGTGTCGTCGCGCAGGCGACGATCAGGCCCGCCTTCTCCAAGTCTTCGAGCATTTCCGTCAGGAGGCCCAGCGGAACGTTCAGCCCCTCGGCGGTCTCCTCCAGCGTCAATCCCGGCAGCCCGAGATCGAAACGGCGTGCGGCCTCGATCATGGCGCGGACCCCGAGCGCCTCGCGATAGGCGTGGCTGGCGCCCGCGGCGTGGCGCTCCATCGCGAAGGTCTTTTCGTTCTGGCAGGCGAAACTTAGCTCGGTGCCGAAGAGCAAAATCGTCCAGCTCAAATAGATCCACATGAGCAATACTGGGAACTGGGCAAAGGTCGAAAACACCAGGCTGTATCCGGCGATCCCGAACTGGAACGCCACGTAGGCCCAGCTCAACAACATCCAGAGGGAGCCGGCCATAATTCCCCCGATTACCGCGTAACGGAGGCGCACCCGGGTGTTCGGCACGACATAATACAAGACGGAGAAAACGGTCCACACAAGGAGATATTGGAGCGCCCGCACCGTGACGTCCAGCGGTCCGAGCTGCGCGTCCAGGGTCTCGCTCTCGAGGGCCGCCGTCACCCCGAGCAGCCCCGCCGCGATGAACGGGAGCAGGATCGTGATCAGGAAATAGTCGCCCACCATGCGATACCAAGGACGCGTCCGGCGCACGCCCCAGATATGGTTGAACGATCCCTCGATGTTCCGCAGCAACCCGAGGATGGTCGTAAAGAACAGGACCGTCCCCGCGACCAACAACGCCCCGGGATCCTTCGCCGCGTCGTCCGCCAGGCGATTGGCCAGGTCGAAGACCTTCTCGACCGGGTCGACGTACGCCGGATTGTCCTGCGCCACATTGCCAAACACCACATGCCGGATTTGGTCCTGGAGCGCGCGATACGTGTCGTCGCTACCCGGCGCCGGCGCCGGTTCCGGCGCGACGGGTTCCGGAGTTTCCGCCGGCGATTCGGGAGTCGACGATTGGAGCGTCTCATCCGGTGTTTCGGCGGCGGAGGGCGGAAGCGCACCGGTCACTGTCTCGGGAGCGGCTTGCCCGGCCTCGGCACTGACCGGCGGTTGCTCCGGCGCGTTCAACAACGTCCGGTCGACCCGCTCGCGCACGGTCGCAAACAGCGCATCGTCCAGATCGAATGTTTGGACACAGTAAAACATGATGGCGAACACCGGCACGATGGCGAGCAGGGTGGTAAACGTCAACGCCGCCGCCCGCAACATCAGCGTGCCCTGCAACAAATTCGTCACCAACAGTATGACCACGCGGACCTGCTTGATAATCAGGCCATCGGGCACGGCCTCCCCTGGCCGCCCCAAATGCCACACGTCGGCCAAGACGAACCGCCGGCCCCGTTCCAAGGCCGCCGCCGCCCGCGAAATCAGATCGTTCATCCGGTCATGCTACCGTCCCCGCCCAACCCAAGCAACCGCGACGATTTTGGCCCGCACTCTTTCCCCCCTCCTCGTTCCCAAGTGGAACTTGGGAACGAGGAGCACCCACATATCCGAGACTCTCTTTTGATGCAGGCAAGATGCCCGCACCACAACTCTTCGTGCTGGATCACAGCTCCGTATTCCGGAGCCGAAGCGCGTTGCCGATGACCGACACGGAACTCAGGCTCATCGCGGCGGCGGCAAACATCGGGCTGAGCAACACGCCAAAAAACGGATACAGCACCCCAGCGGCGATCGGGACGCCCAGGATGTTGTACACAAACGCGAAAAATAGATTCTGCCGGATATTGTCCATCGCGGCCCGGCTCAACCGCCGCGCCTTGAGAATCCCGCGCAGGTCGCCCTTGACCAGGGTAATCCCCGCGCTCTGGATGGCGATGTCCGTACCCGTTCCCATCGCGATTCCCACGTGCGCCTTCGCCAGCGCTGGGGCGTCGTTGATGCCGTCGCCGGCCATCGCCACGATCCGGCCTTCGCGTTGCAACCGCGCAACCGTCTCGCTTTTCTGGTTGGGCAACACTTCGGCGATGACCTCGTCGATACCCAGCGTACGCGCCACGGCCGCGGCCGTCGCACGGCTGTCCCCGGTGAGCATGATGACGCGAATGCCCTCGCGGTGGAGCCCGTCGACCGCTTCCTTCGTCGAGGCCTTGATCGGATCGGCCACGCCGATTAACCCGGCGAAACGGCCCTCGATGGATGCGAACATCACCGTCTGTCCTTCGCCGCGAAGCGTCTCGGCACGTCGCGCCGCATCACCCGGATCGACCCCAAGGTCCGCGAGGAGACGGGCATTGCCAAGGGCCACCGGCGTCCCGTCCACGCGACCGTAAATTCCCTTGCCGGATACCGTCTCGACCTCCGTGGCGGGCGTGAGCGTCAGGCCCCGCTCGAGCGCCCCCGCGACAATCGCCGCGCCGAGGGGATGTTCACTGGCCTGTTCCAACCCGGCGGCGAGACGCAACAGGGCGTTCGCATCGACGCCTTGCGCCGGCTCGACACACACCAATCGCGGCTTGCCCTCGGTGAGCGTACCGGTCTTGTCCACGACCAGCGTGTCGACCTTCTGGAACACCTCGAGCGCCTCGGCATTCTTGATCAGGATGCCCGCGCGCGCGCCCCGGCCCATGCCCACCATGATCGACATGGGCGTGGCCAGCCCAAGCGCGCACGGGCACGCGATGATGAGCACCGCGACGGCGTTAATCAGGCCGTGGGCCATGGCCGGATCAGGCCCGAAAAACGACCACGCAACGAACGTCACGATGGCCGAGAGGATCACTACGGGGACGAAGTATCCCGCCATCGCGTCGGCCAAACGCTGTATCGGAGCACGGCTGCGCTGCGCCTCGGCGACCATCTGGACGATTCGCGAGAGCATCGTCTCGCGACCGACCTTCTCCGCCTCGATGACGATGCTGCCCGTCTGGTTGATCGTCGCGCCAACGACGCGGTCGCCGGGATTCTTTTGCACCGGCATCGGTTCGCCGGTGATCATCGACTCGTCGATGCTCGTGCGTCCCTCGAGGACCCGTCCGTCGACCGGGACCTTCTCGCCGGGCCGCACGCGCAGCCGGTCACCCGCGTGGACCTCGTCGATGGCGACGTCCGCTTCTGTCCCATCGGAATCGATGCGCCGCGCCGTCTTCGCGGCCAATCCCAACAACGCACGTATCGCGCCGCCGGTGCTGCGGCGCGCCCGCAATTCCAGCACCTGCCCGAGCAACACGAGCGTGACGATCACCGCCGCAGCCTCGAAATATACCGCGACCCTCCCATGCTCGGCGTGGAATGCGTGCGGAAAAATGCCGGGAACCAATGCCGCCACCATGCTGTACACCCACGCCACGCCGGTCCCGATCGCGATCAGGGTGAACATGTTGAGGTGGCGCGAGCGGATTGAATCGACGCCGCGCACGAAGAACGGCCAGCCGCCCCACAACACCACCGGGGTTGCCAGCGCCAACTCGACCCAACGGCCCACGCTCATCGAGACAACGGACTCGACGGGAAGCCCAAGCATCGGCCCCATCGCCAACACAAAGACCGGGATGGTGAGCGCCGCCGACACCCAAAACCGGCGCGTCATATCGTCCAGTTCGGAGGTGTCCTCCTCGTCGTCCAGCGAGAACTCCATCGGCTCGAGCGCCATCCCGCATTTGGGGCAGGTCCCCGGGCCGAGTTGGATTACTTCGAGGTGCATTGGGCAGGTGTACTTACGGCGCATCTCCGAGGCGGGCGGGGGCGCCGCCTCCGCGCTCTTCGGCGCAAGATACCGCGCGGGATCGGCGGCGAACTTCGCCACGCAACTCTTCCCGCAGAAATAGTACGCGCGCCCGTCATGCCGGTGGGTCAGCGCCGCCGGCGAAATCGCGACCGTCATCCCGCACACGGGATCGACGACGATGGATTCTACAAAAGGCAAAGCCGGCTGGTTCGGTTCGTCAGGGATCAGGATGTTCATGGCGACGGCCTCGTCGCGAACGCGGCACCCGCGAGCGCCCGCCAACGGCTGCGCCCGGCCGAGAGCAACGCGCCATCGGACTCGCGCCAGATGGCGTGGAAAAACCGCCGCAAGCCGTCCCCACGCGGGGCCTCCTCCCTGCTCCCGGCGCGAATCGCGTCGCCGAGGATGCTCTCCTTCTTATAGGTCAGCTCGATGGACTCGGGAACGAACTCGCGCGCGATGCTGTCCGGCACGGATTCGAGGCACCAATCGATGTAGCAGGCGCTGTTCGCGTGACGGTTGGTGTCTAGGTCGCTCATCCGGACGTGAAAGTGACGCTCGTGCTCCGGCTCGCAGGGGGGAGATTCCTTCTCGAAGAGATCGTCGATCGCACGCCCCTCGTGTTCACCGTAGAGTTCACGAATGAACTCGGGAAGGCGGATGGCGCGCTTGCGGGCGAGGTCGATCAGCACCCATCGCGAGGTGCCGCGCGCGGCGATATCGCCGCTCTCCCCACCGGCGATCCATTCGCGGACGGCGTAAAGCCCGCGTAGATTCGATCCCCAGGTTTCGACGTTGACGATTTCCCTGCGAGACGGGAACCGAAGGAACTGGATGTGAATTCGGGTGAGGACCCACGCGAATCCGCGCTCGGCAAGCGCTTGCGGGGTCATGCCGACGGCATCACCGTGGGCGATGGCGGCTTCTTGGAAGTAGTCGTAGAGGGCGACGGGGGTGACGCGTGCACGGTGATCGGATTCGCTGAATCGTACTTTGAAGGTTTCGGTGTGTTTCATGGGTGATCCCGAACGGCGTCAACTCATAGTGTACCGGTTAGCTCATTGTGCATGGCCACGGTTACGCCCGACATCCCCCTTGATCCCCCTTCAAAGGGGGACTCGCCCCGGGCCGCGTGATCACGACAGCAACGAGCGGTAGAGCGCCTCATATTGGTCGATGATGGCTTTCTTGCCGAAAAGTTTGAAGGCACGTTCGCGTCCCTTGCGGCCGAGTTCCGCGGCGTGCGCCTTGTCGGTCAGGATGCGGACGGCGTATTCGGCCATGGTCTCGATGTCGCCGACCTCGGCCAGATAGCCGGTGACCCCGTGCTCGACCACCTCGACGATGCCGCCGCTGTTCGTTGCGAGCACGGGAATGGAGCACGACATGGCCTCGAGCGGGACCAACCCGAAACTTTCGTGCTCGCTGGGTTGGAACACGAGGTCTGCACACGGTAGGAGGTTCTCGATGTGCTCGTTCGTGCCGAGATACTTGATGCGGTCGTGGATGCCGAGTTGTTTCGCGACGCCGACTGCGGACATGCGCTCGGGGCCGTCACCCACCATGATCAGGACGGCGTTGACCTTGTCGCAAATCTTCTTGAAGACGCGCACGACGTCCGTCACGCGCTTGACCGGCCGGAAGTTCGAGATGTGCATCACGATCTTCTGGTTGTCGTCGGCGAGGGTGCAGCGTTCCTGTGACTTGGGTGGAAACACGTCCTCGTCAAGGAAGTTGTAGATGGTCTGCACGGGGCGTTCGAGAAGAAACTCGCGCTGCGTCTCCGCCGTGAGCCATTTCGATACGGCAGTCACCGCGTCGCTACGCTCCATCGCGTACTTGGTGATGCGGAAAAACGAGGGGTCGCTCCCGACGAGCGTGATGTCCGTGCCGTGCAAGGTGGTGACGATCTTGAAGCGCTTGTCCACCGGGAGCATGTCCCGCGCGAGCAGGGCGCAG